>NZ_JAYMEI010000002.1:0-390000 GCF_037029365.1 Leeuwenhoekiella sp. CH_XMU1409-2
CAAAAAATCCGGTGAAGCTAGCTTCACCGGATTGATTTAAACTTTTAAAAACTGTCAACCTATTTTAGGACGACTCATTAATAATAATTTTCTAAGCAGAAGACATATGTTTGGGCAACTTCTCTAAATTTCCTGCTGAATTCTTTATCAAATGAACCTTCAAAATGTTCTTTAGCGGTTTTGATTTTATAGTCGCGAATAGATTTCTTTTGAAAGAATTGCAATTGCTTTTTGTCTATTAATGCGCGTACATTACAAGCATAACCTTTATTTGAAGTTGCTTGTTCTGCTGAAGCTTCAAGGGTTAAACTAATTTCTGAATCATCTTTAAAATGAATACTTAGCGTGTCGCCAGGTTTTACTTTTGATAGGTGTTTACGCGTACCGAGGATAAGGTAGTTTTGATCTCTAATAGTTTGAAAGCCTAAATGTAACTCATCTTTGGGGTCAACATTAAGCTTATTTGATTTTGAGGTTCGAGAACGATTGAAATAAAGACCAATATTTTTTCCTTTCGTTTGTTCTATGGTAACTACGGAGTGACCTCCAAAAATATATTGTGTATTATCATTTACTTTTTGCTCTCTTATAAGGTAGTTGGGGGCGAAAAGTAAATTGCGTTCAAGTTCCTTATCGAGTTTATTCGATTTATTAAAAAATTTTGAAAAAATCATTCTCTAGTAAATAGGGGCAATTATTAAAATTTTAATTTATCAATGACAGTGATTAACCGTAATCGATTACGTATTATCAAAGGCTATGCCTAAATTGGGTCGATTCAACTCTAAGTGTAGGGAGGTGAGCTAAATCGTGTCAAGGATGAGATTAAAAATGCATGCAAAGATAGTTAACATAAAGAGGAAAGCAAGCGGTTGAATATTATTTAACATACTGTATTTTTAATAAAAATATACCTTGCATTTAGAGATAAAAAAAAGCCTCTAGAAGTCTAGAGGCTTTTGTACTCGGGACGGGACTTGAACCCGTACGAACTAATGTTCATTGGATTTTAAGTCCAACGTGTCTACCAATTCCACCACCCGAGCTTGGGTTGTCAATAAAAAACCCCATTGTTAAATGGAGTATTACTTTGAGCGAAAGACGGGATTTGAACCCGCGACCCTCACCTTGGCAAGGTGATGCTCTACCCCTGAGCTACTTTCGCCTTTTGCAACAGACCCTATTGTCTAATGCGGATGCAAATTTACAAGATTTCTTTAATCTGCAAAGCATTTTCTTTAAAAAAATAAAAAGCCTTAATTCACCTTGTTTTTCGTGTTGCGTACCAGCATACGTTTGATCTCGTTGAGCTTCATTAGAGCTTCAACGGGAGTGAGTGTATCTATATCAGTATGAATGATTTCCTCTTTGATTTCTTCCAAAAGCGGGTCGTCAAGATTGAAGAAACTCAGTTGCATTTCATCATCTTCGGCCTGATTAAGGGCTGCTTTTTGTTCTTCTTTTCGGTTTGATTTTTCTAACTGTGCAAGCATTTTATTGGCGCGGTGCAGTACTTGTTGCGGCATCCCGGCCATTTTTGCAACGTGAATTCCAAAGCTATGGGCGCTTCCTCCGGGAATGAGTTTTCTTAAGAATAAAACGTTGTCTTTGAGTTCTTTTACCGAAACATTGTAGTTTTTAATACGCGAGAATGTTTCCCCCATATCGTTGAGTTCATGATAATGCGTGGCAAACAATGTTTTGGGTCTCGCGGGGTGTTCGTGTAGATATTCACTTATGGCCCAAGCGATAGAAATACCATCATAGGTGCTTGTTCCACGGCCTATTTCATCCAGAAGCACCAGGCTTCGTTCTGAAATATTGTTCAAAATGCTCGCAGTTTCGTTCATCTCAACCATAAAAGTTGATTCACCCATCGAGATGTTGTCACTTGCGCCAACGCGTGTAAAAATGCGATCAACAATACCTATGCGTGCAGCTTGTGCCGGAACAAAACTTCCCATTTGAGCCAGAAGCACGATAAGCGCGGTTTGCCTCAAAATAGCCGATTTACCCGACATGTTTGGACCGGTGATCATGATCATTTGCTGGCTGTCTCGGTCAAGATAGGTGTCGTTTGCAATGTAGGGCTCGCTTATAGGTAATTGTTTTTCTATTACCGGGTGACGTCCTTCAGTGATTTCAAGTTCGAAAGAGTCGTCTAGTTCAGGGCGGCAATAGTTGTTTTCTTGAGCGAGCGTAGCATAAGAACGTAGGCAATCAAGTTGTGCGATAATGTAAGCATTGGTTTGAACAGGTTCTATAAATTGGGTGATCCAGGTGACTAGTTCTGCAAATAATTGTTGTTCTATGGTTAGAATACGCTCTTCTGCTCCTAATATTTTTGCTTCGTATTCTTTGAGTTCGTCAGTGATATAACGCTCGGCGTTGACCAGCGTTTGTTTTCTTATCCAGCTTTCAGGAACCTTATCTTTATGCGTATTGCGCACTTCAATATAATAGCCAAATACATTGTTTGAAGCGATTTTTAAGGAAGTGATTCCGGTTTGTTCGGTCTCACGCTCAAGCATTTTGTCAAGGTAATCTTTACCTGAAGTCGCTAAGTTTCTTAGTTCGTCAAGCTCTTGATTAAAACCGGAAGCAATACTGTTTCCTTTTAAAACATTAACCGGCGCGTCTTCATTTATAGTTTCCTTGATCTTGGTTCTAAGATGCTCCAGATTGTTGATTTTTTCCCCAAGGATTTGCAAGGCTTTATTATCGGCATTTTCAGCAAGACTTTTAACGGGGATCATCGCTTCGAGCGAATTCTTAAGTAAGATAATTTCTCTAGGAGAAACTTTGCCTGTTGCTACTTTAGAGATCAGACGTTCTACATCTCCAATTTTTTTGATGTGAGTGGCTATTTTTTCGTGAAAGTCAGTATGATTGATGATAAATTCTACAATCGCATGACGCTCTTTAATCGTTTCTAAAGTTTTTAGCGGAAGAGCCAACCAACGTTTTAAAAGGCGACCACCCATTGGAGAGATCGTTTTGTCTATAACATCTAGCAGCGTAATAGCCTTTGCCGAAGTGCCCTGATACAACTCCAGATTGCGAATGGTAAAGCGATCTAGCCAAACATAAGCATCCTCTGCAATACGACCTATGCTTGAAATATGCTGAAGCTTGTTGTGTTGTGTTTCACTTAAATAGTGCAATGCGGCACCCGCAGCAATGATTCCTTCTTCAAGATGTTCAATGCCAAAACCTTTGAGTGATTTGGTATCAAAATGTTTGTTAAGGCTTTCGTGCGCATAGTCGGGTTTAAACACCCAATCCTCCTGAAAAAACAGATGAAAGTCTGTGCCAAAATCTTCTTTAAAGGCAGTCTTCTGACTTTTGCTTACGAGAAGTTCGCTAGGGTTAAAGTTCTGAAGCAACTTATCTATATACGCTACATCTCCTTGCGTCGTTAAAAATTCGCCAGTAGAAACATCTAAAAAAGAAAGGCCAAGTAAGCGTTTTCCGTAGTGAATAGCACCCAGGAAATTATTGCTTTTAGAATGTAAAACTTCGTCATTGAGGGAAACTCCCGGCGTCACAAGTTCGGTGACGCCACGCTTTACGATGCTCTTTGTTTGTTTAGGATCTTCAAGTTGATCGCAAATCGCCACCCGACATCCGGCTTTTACCAATTTGGGTAAATACGTATTTAAGGAGTGGTGTGGAAACCCTGCAAGTTCCGTGCGTTCACTACCGTTATTCCTGTTGGTAAGAATAATGCCCAAAATACCTGCAGCTTTTACGGCATCTTCACCAAAAGTCTCATAAAAATCACCAACTCTAAACAGCAATAACGCATCAGGATATTTGGCTTTGATGCTGTTATACTGCTTCATCAGTGGTGTTACGCTTTTCTTTTTGGTTGTTTTTGCCATAAATGTGGGCTCTATTTCTGTATTTTGAAAGGCAATTTTGTGCCTTTTTGGGATCTGGATTATTAACTGAACTTGTCCTTACAAACTATTCAGAATGCTCGGGGATAAATTTAGAAAATACCTTGGGTTTGCTTTGCATTAAGTCCTGGCAGTTATCCATTTTTTTCAACAATTAAAATGGCTTGAAGCTGTTTTAAAACTATGGTGTGCATAAGCTTTATGTTTACTTTTGCGCTATGAACAGAAAGTTAAAAAACAGCGAACTTGACCGAAAATCAGTAGACGAATTTAAAACTGCGGCAAAAACTCCGATCGTTGTGGTTTTAGATAATGTCAGAAGTCTTAATAATATAGGTTCGGTTTTTAGAACAGCAGATGCATTTTTGATCGAAGCGATTTATCTCTGCGGAATTTGTGCACAGCCGCCGCATAAGGATATTGCAAAAACCGCTTTAGGCGCCACCGAATCTGTAAACTGGAAGTATTTTGAAAATACGTTAGACGCCGTAGATGCGTTGAAAAAAGAAGGATTTACAATTGCTTCAGTAGAACAGGCAGAAAAGGCAGTGATGTTAAACGACTTTGAGGTAAACGCTGAAACATCGTATGCTATTATTTTTGGTAATGAAGTAAAAGGTGTAAAACAAAAGGTTGTTGATGCTTCAGATATCGTGCTCGAGATCCCGCAAGTAGGTACAAAGCACTCGTTTAACATATCGGTAAGTGTGGGGATTGTACTTTGGGATTTATATTCAAAAATAATAAGTAAGCGTTAGTTTTAACATTTAGGGGCTTTAATATTATTTAAAATCATAAACCTTTGCTAATGTTTTCTAAATTGACATTGAGGTACAATTATTTCCAGAATCTTTACGTTTTAGAAATGAAACAATCCCAACTTATTATGAAAACAAATCATTTTGATTATGCCTCTTACCTACGAGGAATAAAAGATGGTCGCAAATTTGGAGTCACCCTCGGTGTATTAATCGGCGTTGCTATTATGATCGCCGTTTTGAGCGTGATCTATTTTAGCTAATCGCGCTAATTTCGTTTAAAAGCTGAATATAATCCTTCCGGTTTTTTACAAAATCTAATTCTGAAATGTCAATCACTTTGACATTACTTCCCCTTTTATTTTTGATCATATTTAAATAACCCTGATTGATCTCTACAAGATAATCTTCAGAAATATCTTGTTCATAAGAGCGACCACGTTTCTTGATGTTATCCAGCAAACGATCGGTGTTCTGATAGAGATAAATATAAAGATCGGGTCGTGCGATCTCCCGATACATAATACGGTGTAGTTTTTGATAAAGACTATACTCTTCTTCGCTCAAGGTGACTTTTGCAAAAATCAGAGATTTTTGACTGTCATAATCAGCGATCATAAAGTCTTTAAAAAGGTCATATTGCCCAATGTCGTCTAAAAGTTGCTGATATCTGTCGGCTAAAAAAGACATTTCTAATGGGAAGGCATACCGGGATTTATCTTCATAAAACTTGGGTAGAAAAGGATTGTCTTTAAAACGCTCTAAGATGAGTTTTGCGTTAAAATCTTCAGCGATCATTGAAGCTAATGTGGTTTTTCCGGCTCCAATATTTCCTTCAATTGCGATGTAGTTGTTCGTATTTAAGGCAAATTCCTGTTGGGGGTTTTTCAACCATCGGGAGTGTTTCTCAGGAATTTCGGTATCTGGTGTTTCTTGCTTTAATTCTTCAAGATCTTTATTAAACCTGGGATGCTTCAGTTGAGGTGCAATATCGCAAAGCGGAAACAAAACAAAATTGCGTTTGTGCAATTGCGGGTGCGGCACCGTTAGTTTTTCAGAAGTGATTTGCGTTTCGCCATAAAATAAAATATCGATGTCAATCGGGCGGTCTGAATAGCCTGAGCGATTTTGACGAATTCTCCCTAAGTCTTGTTCGATTTTTAAAAGAAGCTTCAGTACTTCTTCAGCATCAAATCTTGAAGTAATACTTACTGCGCAGTTTAGAAAATCGGCACCTTCAAATCCCCAGGCTTTCGTTTTGTAAACCGGTGAGATCTGTTTTATTGCGCCTACTTTTTCAAAAATGCGATTAACGGCTTCCTGAAGGTTTTCAAAAGAATCTCCTTGATTGCTTCCAAGAGATAAGTATATGTTTTGTAGCGGTTTAATACGAGATTGGTGTTAAATATTTTAAGAGCAATTTAAGTAAAAGCCCCGTGTATTCTGCTAATTTTGAGTAAAAGAACCCTAATAACAACTACAGTTTGTCGCAAGCCACAATGAGCCAGAGAGATGCGCTGGCAGCCTATCGCATCTATTTTATTTTGGGAGCATTATTTATATGCTCTCTTGTTGTTTCTAATTTGATCTTTCAGAAGTTTTTTTACTGGGATTTTTTTGGAATTTACACCTTTGAAATTTCTGTGGGGATATTGCCGTATCCCATCACGTTCTTAATCACCGACTTGATCAGTGAAATCTATGGAAAGAAAAAAGCCAATCAGGTGGTTACTGCCGGGATATTTGCCTCAGTATTTTCGTTACTTATTGTGTACACGTCGGCGCTTGTTCCTGCAACCGAATGGTCACCCGTAGACGACGCGCTTTTTGAAAAGGTTTTTGGAGCAACTGTAGTGGCGGTAATGGCATCGATGATGGCCTATTTGTTTGCGCAATACATAGACATTCAACTCTTTCATTTCTGGAAACGTCTTACTAAAGGGAAACACCTCTGGATACGAAACAATTTCTCTACGTTTTTTAGTCAGTTTGTAGATACGGCAACCGTTTTGCTATTGTTATGCACATTCAATAAGATCGAATGGGATTTGTTTGGTACGCTGCTTTTGAGCGGATTTTTGTTTAAAGTGCTGGTCGCATTTTGCGATACACCCTTTTTGTATTTAGGTGTTTTTCTTTTTAGAAAACGCTTTAAGCTGGCTCCCGGAGAAGAATTAGGTCCAGGATTGAATGCCTTTCAGAAAGAAGAAAAAATTTAAAAAAGAAAGATGAAAAAGATATTTAAAATTATAGGAATAGTACTGCTGGTACTTATTGTAGGACTCATCGCTGCGCCTTTTTTATTTAGGGGGCCGTTAGAAGATTTGCTAAAGCGCTCTATTAACGAAAATATTAACGCAACAGTAGCTTGGGAAGATTTTGATCTTACGCTTTTTAGTAGTTTTCCTGATGCGGCTGTTAAGGTGAATAATTTTACTGTTGTAAATAATGCGCCTTTTGCCGGCGATACGCTTGCCAGTGGGGCTGTTTTACAACTTGATATGGGGGTGATGCAGTTGTTTAAGACTTCTTCAGGAGAGCCCATTGCGATAGATGCGATTCGACTTGATGATGCTTATGTAAATATAAAAGTAGACAGTTTAGGAAATGCCAATTATGATATTGCAAAAGAAAATCCCAATGCTACTGCAACGGCAGATACGCTAGCCGATAGTTCAGGCGGATTCCGTTTTGCAGTGCAGCATTATGAGCTGAATAATTCACGCATCAATTATTTAGATGAAAGTACGCAGACTTTCTTGCGTCTTTCTGAAGTTAATCACGAGGGTGACGGTGACTTTTCTGCAGCGATTTCTAACCTGAATACAAAAACGGAAGCACTTGCTTCTTTCGATTTAGACGGGGTGAATTATTTAAACAATAACAAATTATCACTCGATGCTGTTATCGAGATGAATCTTGATGAGCAGCGGTATACGTTTAAAGAAAATGAAGCTTTGGTCAATCAATTGCCGCTTGTTTTTGAAGGTTTTGTTCAAATCAACGAAGCTAATAATGAGCTCGATTTGTCTTTTGAAACACCTACGAGTGATTTCAAAAATTTCTTAGGAGTAATACCAGAAGTCTACGCAAAGAACCTAGATGGTGTGACCACCACAGGTGATTTTAAAGTTATGGGGAGCATTAAAGGGATCGTAGATGAGACGCATATACCAATGCTTGATATCGCGATCAACTCAAATAATGCCTCGTTTAAATATCCTGAGTTACCAAAATCTGTAGAAGATATTATCATCGATGCACAAATAGTAAATGAAACCGGAAATGTTGACGATACCTACTTACGCTTGGGGAATTTGAATTTTAGGATTGATCAGGATGTTTTTAATGCAAAAGGTAGAATAGATCGCTTAACCACAAATCCTCTTGTAGATCTTGCGTTAAAAGGAAAGCTGAATCTGGCGAATCTTGAACAGGCGTATCCGTTAGAATTAGATCAAGATATTAATGGATTGCTTAGCGTTGATATGACTGCAAATTTTGATATGGAAAGTGTGGAGCAAGAGCGTTACCAAAATATCAAAAGTTCGGGAACGGCAAGTTTGAAAGATTTTAAATATGTATCTCCGGAGTTACCTAATGCGCTGAATATGGCTCAGGCTAATGTGACTTTTAATCCGGGGACAATTACTTTAAATACCTTGGAAGCTCAAACCGGACAAACTGATATTTCGGCTAAAGGAAGCATTGAAAATTTGATTCCGTTTGTGCTGTCTAAAGAAGATTTAAAAGGCCGGTTTACGGTAAATTCTAATTTGATTAATCTTGCTGATTTTAGTGTTGTTGAAGATGCAACAGTAACTCAAGATGAAGAAACAGCTACAACTTCAGCTTCAAGTTCAGGTAATGCGGCGATTAAGATTCCTTCTTTTCTGGATGCGGCTCTAGATTTTTCTGCCGGAAAGGTGATTTACGATAATATCACACTGAGCAACGTAAAAGGAAATGTTACGGTTCAAAATGAGACTGCAAGCTTAAATAATATAAGTTCCGATATATTTGGTGGAGCCATCGGTCTTAACGGAAATGTGAGTACAAAGAATACAACTCCAACTTTTGAAATGGCGCTCGACTTGAGCAGTGTTGATATTAGTGAGTCGTTCAATGGATTGGAAATGCTTCAGCAGCTCACTCCAATTGCTAAAGCTCTTCAAGGAAAACTGAATACCAATATTCAGCTTAAAGGAAATCTTACGGATGACTTAACTCCGGTGTTATCCTCTTTAGCGGGTAATGCTTTGGCACAATTGCTTACAGCAGAGGTGAATCCGCAGCAAATGAAATTGCTAAGCGCTTTAGATAGTAAATTAGATTTTATCGATTTACAAAATCTAGATCTTAGTAACTTAAAAACCCAGCTGAGTTTTGACAATGGTCTGGTGACGGTAAAACCTTTTGATTTCAATATCAAAGGGATTAATGTAGGGGTGAGCGGTACGCATAGTCTTGAAAACAGTATGAATTATACCCTCAATTTAAAAGTGCCGGGATCGTATCTTGGGTCTAAAGTAGGGAGTACTTTAGCCAATCTTAGCAATGCCGATCTTGAAAAATACACTGTCGATTTGCCTATTAACTTAACCGGTGATTTTACAAATCCGCAGGTTTCTTTAAATACGCAACAGGCAGTGACCAATTTGACACAACAAATAGTAGCAACGCAAAAGGATAAATTGAAGCAACAAGGGGAAGATAAAGTACGAGATGTACTAGGAGGTCTTTTAGGAGGGAATAAAACAACTACAGATTCTACAGCTACCCAAACTGCAAAAGATTCTACATCAACGACCAATCAATCAACGACAGAAAAAGTAGTTAAGGATGTTCTGGGTGGATTGTTTGGTAAGAAGAAAGCTGCAGACACTACCAAAACGAATAATTGATCTTTGCGAAACACCAATAAAAAAGAGCGCAGGTAGCGCTCTTTTTTATTGGCACCGCCAAAGGGTCAAATACTTCGAGGCTTGCCTCGAAATTGAACATTCGTTTCCAAACGATGCCCCACGGCTTGCTCCGAAATGGTTTACATCATAATGATCTAATTATTAAAAGCTTATTACAATAAACTCAGATCGTCTGTTAAGTTGGTGTTGTTCTTCGGTGCAATCGGCACCATTACCACAATCGTTTATTAATTGGGTTTCCCCAAAACCTTCTCCGGAAATTCGAGAGGGTTCTATACCTCGGTTTACGATCCAGTCTGCTGTAGATTTTGCACGTTTATCAGAAAGGCTGAGGTTGTAAGCATCATTACCGCGACTATCTGTGTGTGATCGTATCTCAACTACCAGGGAAGGGTTAGACTCCATAACGGCTAATACCTTTGTAAGTTCTTCAGCAGCGTCAGGTCTGATATTAAAGCGATCAAAATCAAAATAGATAGGCTTTAACTTAAGAAGATCAGCAAGGTCATCGCCTTCATTAATTTTTGTGATACGCGGCTCTAAATACAAGTCTACCACTTGGTCTCCACCACCTTTAGGTGTGGTGATCAGGGATTCAGAAGAGTAGTATTCGGGTTCATCGGCACGTATGAGTATTTCCTGACCACAAATAGGGCGAAGACTGTATTCTCCATTTTCATTCACTTGCGTTGTTTCTAGAACATTGCCTTCAAGATCAATAACACTCACAGTGGCTGTAGGTATTGGTAAATTGGTTTCTTTATCGCGAATGGTACCTGTAACCAATGACGTACACACGGGAATCACAACAGGTTTGCGTGAAAATCTAAAGATGTCATCGCTTCCCATTCCAAAATACCGGTTTGTTGAAAAATAGCCAATATTGAGGTAGTCATCTACGATAAAGGCAAAATCATCCTGCGGACTGTTCACCGGCTCGCCTAAATTGATCACATAAGCTACATCGCCATTCTTCTTTGTAGCAACCACGTAGATGTCGAGTCCACCCAATCCCGGGCGACCATCTGAAGAAAAATAAAGATTTCCTTTTTTGCTTATAAAGGGAAAGTTTTCACGTCCTTCCGTATTGATAATGGGTCCTAAATTTTTTGGTTCGCTATATTCATTATCACCTATAATATCGACCACCCAAATGTCAGAAAATCCTACAGTTCCCGGCATATCTGAGGCGAAATAGAGTTGTTTGTTGTCAGGACTCAAGGCAGGATGTGAAACAGAATAGCTGTTGTCATTAAATGGTAGTTCAACAGGAGCTCCCCAGCTTCCTCCTTTCTTAACCGATTTGAAGATTTTTAGACGTACGGTTCCGTTTTTATCGGTGCGTTTTACACCATTGCTGAAGTTATTTCGGGTAAAATACATCGTGTTGCCATCACTGGTAAAGGTTGGAGAAGACTCGTGGTAGCGCGTATTGATAGCATCCCCGCCAAATTTTTCAACAACGCCAAGCTCACCGGTTTCAGCATCTATGGGTGCAGCATAGAAATCTAAAAAAGGTTCGTTGTTCCATTTATGGATGTATTTTGATGTAGAGCCCGTATCTCTGGCAGAGGAGAAAATGAGTTTGTTCTCATAAAACATAGGCCCAAAATCAGAGAGTCTTGAGTTGGTTCTGCGTAGATTTTCTACTTCATATTCGCTTTCGCTATAGCTTATTTCTTCTAGGTAATCTGGTTTTTCTTCAAACAATTCGGCACGTGAGTCACCACCTTTTAGCTGGCGAAAGCGCTCCATAATTCTATCAGACTCACTGTATTTTTGAATGCCTTTTAGAGATTGTGCATATCTGAAAAGGTCTTCTGGAGTGAGGGTTTCAGCATACTTATCAAATAGTTTTTGATACCATTTTGCGCTGTCTTCATACAATCCGTTAAAATAATAGCTGTCGCCTAATTTTTTAAAAAGTTCTGCAGATTCATAGCCTTCGCCGGCAAGACGCAGGTAGATCTTTTGAGCATCTATAAATGCATAACTCTCAAATTTCTTGGCTGCTTTATCAAGTTCTTTCTCCTGAGCAAATGAAAAAGTAAACGTGAATAGAAATATAAATTGAAGAAACCGCTTGCCTATAATTGATTGCATAGCTTGTAAGTAAAAGTTTGAAATTAGGATTTAGGGGCTGTAAATATAACTAAAATAAGAGCTGTAAAACGTCTAATCTCACTGATTTATAAAAAATTAGCAGGGGATAAATCCCCTTTTTTTAGATAAACAATTGAGAAATCGTATGTTGAAAAAGTACTTGTATAAGAAAGTGAGTTAATTTCTGAACTCTCAATAGAATTTTCCACTAAAGGAAGTGTTTCTTGTCTTGAGCGGGTTAACTTTATACTTTTGAATAAAATGAAATATATGCTAAGCGATCACATAAAAAACAGAAGATCTGTTTTTCCTAATCAATTTTCAGAAAAACCGGTAAGTGTAGAAGCAATAAAAACACTATTAGAAGCTGCTAATTGGGCGCCAACACACAGAAAAACCCAACCTTGGCGTTTTAAAGTTTTTAGAGAAGAGTCTTTAGATTTGCTGGCAGACTATGTTACTAAAGCATACACAAAGGTTACTCCTGAGGCTAAATTTTCAGCCTTCAAACTCAAAAAAACCTTAGAAAAGGTAACTTCAAGTGCTGCCGTTATCGTGATTTGTATGCAACGTGATCCTAAAGAAAGCGTGCCAGAATGGGAGGAAATAGCAGCCACGGCAATGGCTGTGCAAAATTTATGGTTGATGACCGCAGAGTTAGGGCTTGGAGGTTACTGGAGCACACCAGGCTATATTTCTGAAATGCATTCTGATCTAAAACTTGCCGACGGCGAGCGCTGTTTAGGCTTTTTCTATTTGGGTGCATTTGAAGACGAACCTTTACCAGGCGAGCGCGACGATATTGAAGAAAAAGTCACTTGGTTCTAAAACGAGCTTTTACGTGGTAAAAGACTATTCTTTTACCACTTGTCCTGATTTCATTACAAAAATCACCTCATTAAGCGTGTCTATATTTTTGATAGGATCTTCGTTCACCGCGATAATATCGGCTTTAAATCCGGGAGCGACCTGACCAAGTTTGTCTTCAGCTTTTAAAACTTTGGCACTTTCAATGGTTGCAGATTGAATGGCTTTCATAGCCGGCATTCCTGCTTCCACCATATATCCAAATTCTTTGGCATTATCTCCATGAGGGAATACTCCGGCATCGGTACCAAATGCTATATTCACGCCTTTTTTATAGGCCATCGCAAAGGTTTTTTGCAATTGTGGCCCTATTTCTAAAGCTTTAGGTACAATTATAGCAGGATAATAATCTTTTATTTTTGCTTTTTCTGCAACATATTTTCCGGCGCTAAGCGTTGGTACGTAGTACGTACCGTGTTCAACCATCAGATCTGCAGTTGCTTCACTCATAAGCGTCCCGTGTTCAATGGTTTTTACACCTGCTTTTACAGCGCGTTGCATTCCGTCATCTCCGTGAGCGTGTGCAGCAACTTGTAAATCATAATCTTTTCCGGTGGTTACGATGGCTTCGATCTCTTCCTCTGTAAATTGTGGATTTTGACCATTTTTAGCAACACTTAAAACTCCGCCGGTAGCCGTAATCTTTATCCAGTCTGCACCATTTTTATAGCGTTGTCTTACTGCTTTACGAGCATCGTCAACATTATTAACAACACCTTCTTTAGGTCCCGGATCACCCATAAGATCTTTTCGGTATCCGTTAGTAGGATCTGCATGACCACCGGTGGTTCCAATGGCTTTTTCTGCAGTGTAAATACGAGGCCCTATTACTTTCCCCGTATTGATAGCATTTCGTAAGGATACGTTTACGCCGCTACCTCCAAGGTCGCGTACGGTGGTGAAGCCCGCCATAAGTGTGCGAAACGCAATTTCTTGAGCTTTGTATGCAACATCAGCTTCATTGAGCGTGAATTCCTCTAGATACTGAGTGGGGCTGGTTTCCCCTTCAATATGAACGTGCAAATCGGCAAAGCCGGGAAGGATAACTTTATCTTTTAAATCAATAATTTCACCATCTCCCGATTGGTAACCATCCACGACATCTTCAATCTCATCTCCTGATACTATGATCGTTTTTTCAGTTAAAATTTTTCCGTTTTTGGTGTCTACTAGTTTGCCTACTTGTAAATACGTTTTTTGAGCAAAAGCAGAAAGGCTAACGATCGCCAAGATCAGTGAGAGAAGAGTGGTGCGCATGTCGGTAGTTGTTTAGTCTATAAATTCTAAGATTTTAGTTACAATATACTCAATTTGTTCGTCATCAAGCTCGCTATGCATTGGTAATGAGATAACTTCTTGTACCAGTTTGTTGGTAATAGGAAAATCTGCTTCGTTGTATCTATCATCTGCATAAGCTTTTTGCTTATGTAACGGGATAGGATAATACACACCGCAAGGAATCTCGTTGGCATTGAGGTGTTTTACCAGAGCATCGCGGTCAACGTCCTTGAGTCTAAGAGTATATTGATGGAATACGTGGCAATCGCAAGCTGTACCACAAATCGTAGGTGTTATAATTTTAGGATGATCCTGGAGCTTTTCGGTGTATTTTAAAGCTGAAGCTCTTCTGCGCGCATTATAATCATCAAGATGCGGAAGCTTTGCACGTAAAACAGCGGCTTGAATCGCATCTAACCGTGAATTCACCCCCACGACATCGTGATGGTAGCGCTCGTACATTCCGTGATTTACAATCCCTCTAATGGTATGTGCAAGAGCATCGTCGTTAGTGAAAATGGCCCCACCATCTCCATAACAACCTAAATTTTTAGAAGGAAAGAATGAGGTGCTTCCCACGTGGCCAATAGCTCCCGTTTTTACCTTTTTACCGTCTTTATGGGTGTAATTTGCACCAATAGCTTGCGCATTATCTTCAATCACAAAAAGGTCATGTTCTTCTGCAATTTCAAGAATTGCATCCATATTGGCCGCTTTTCCGAATAAATGTACAGGAACGATTGCCTTAGTCTTAGGAGTGATTGCTTTTTTGATCGCTTCAATATCGATATTAAAGTCAATAGGATCAACATCTACAAGTACCGGTGTAAGTTGTAAAAGTGCAATGACCTCTACAGTTGCAGCAAAGGTGAAATCTGCAGTAATCACTTCGTCTCCAGGTTTTAGGCCTAGCCCCATCATTGCAATTTGCAAAGCATCGGTACCGTTTGCACAAGGGATCACGTGTTTTACATTGAGGTATTCTTCAAGTTCTTTTTGAAATTCGTGAACTTGAGGCCCGTTGATGAAGGCGGTGGTATCAATAACCTCTTGAATACTTTGATTTACTTGCTCTTTTATAGGTTGGTACTGACCTTTAAGGTCAACCATTTGAATTTTTTTCATAAGAATTTTTTATGCCGAAATCGTTCTGATAAACCAAAAAAGTTGAAGTTGTTTTAGGTTTAAAAGCATCCTTTTTCGGTAGTACGAAAGTACGAAATCTACCCGCTATCGCCAATGTATTTTTTAACCGGGAAAAGGCTATTTTTGCGAGGCTATGCGACATCTGTACTCCTTTTATATTGCGTTTTTTAATTTTATACTGCCTGTTTTGGGAATTTTCAGCTCCAAGCTGAAGACATTCAGGGTGGCACGTCGCGGTGTATTTGATGTACTAAAATCAGAAATGGCTAACGGTGATCGGGTGATTTGGCTTCATGCAGCTTCTCTAGGGGAATATGAGCAAGCGGTACCGATTTTAGAACAACTACGAACAGATTATAAAGCGCACAAAATCCTACTCACTTTTTTTTCACCTTCAGGTTATGAGATCAAGAAAAATACTCCTTTAGCAGACGTTGTTACTTATTTGCCTCTAGATACGCAGCGCAATGCCAAGCAATTCATCGGTATTGTAAAACCGGAGTTGGCCATTTTTGTAAAGTATGAATTTTGGCCCAATTACCTTTACGTATTAAAAAAATCAAAGGTGCATACCGTTTTGATTTCAGGCGTGTTTAGAACAAGTCAGCCATTTTTCAAATTTTATGGAAGCTGGATGAAAAAATCGCTCGAGGCATTCAACCATTTTTTTTTACAGAACTACAGTTCGTTAGAAAATTTAAAAAAGCTGGGCTTTGATAATGCTATTGTAAGTGGAGATACCCGATTTGATCGCGTAAGCCGACAACTTTCGTATGATAATACACTTCCATTTATAACTGAATTTAAAAAGCAAGAAACGTTGCTCGTGTGTGGTAGCACGTGGCCTGAGGATATTGACTTATTGGCTGACTTTATCAATAGTTCTAACCAAATGAAAACAGTCATCGCACCGCATAAAATCGATAAGGAGCGTATTGAGGTATTGCAAAATGCGATCACAAATAAAAGTGTTTTATATTCTGAATATCAAAAAGGAGCAACACTTGATGTAGATGTCTTAATTATTGACGCCATCGGATTTTTGACTAAAATTTATGCGTATGCAGATCTTGCCTACGTAGGCGGAGCTGCCGGAACCACCGGATTGCATAATATTTTAGAACCGGCAACTTTTGGAGTTCCTATAATTACCGGTTCTCAAATTTCCAAATTTCCAGAAGCTCAGGATTTAAGAAAGCTTGCAGGTTTGTTTACCGTTTCTTCTCACGAGGAAGCTCACGAAATCTTAAACCAACTGGTAATAGATAAAAGTTTCCGTGAAAAAACAGGAATGATTGCAGGTCATTTCATTTCAGAAAATACAGGAGCTACCCAGCAAATTTGTGACTATCTCAAAAATCAAACGCTTACCGCTTGATTGAGATACTGCCTAAACGGAAGTAATTCTTTATAAACTTCTACTACGTGGTCATCAAAGTCACTGCTTGTAACCAATTTTTGAGTCAAATCATGTTGCACGGCGAATGTCTTTTTACGTAGTAGTTCTATGAATCTGTGGTCTTGAGAAAATCCTTTAGGCGCTGTTTGCAAGCTCTCACCATCATCGATTAAGCCGCCAAACATTTTTTTTAAACTTGGTTTCTCTAGTATATCAACAAATTCTTCACCGTTATAATCAATCGCTTGTCTTATACTTTTAAGCAGCGATGATTTTGGCTTATAAAATCCACCGGCAATAAAACTTTCAGAAGTACCCAGGTGAATGTAGAAATCTCCCTGTTTGGTTTCTTGGTCTAGACCGGCTCCAAAATGATCTTTATAGACAGGTCGGTCAGGATGATAAAGTAAATTATTATTAATGCGGTTAATGGCTTTTTTACCCGTGGTATGCGTGTAATCAGGATCTATTTCAGCAAGTTTTAAATCCATTTGATTGAGCCAGTCTATGTAAAAGTCGCGTACTTCATGATACCATTTTCGGTTGTCATCCATCCATTCTTTAGAATTGTTTTTCTGTAATGCTCTGAGAAATTCATATAAACCTGTAAAGCTCATTTTTTAGCCTAAAGTTACATTTGTACGGTTATAGTACCGCTAGTTTCCTAGGTTTTAACGCCTTGTTTAGAATTTTTAGCAATGATTTATACATTCAGAAAAGAAAGCAATGGGAATTCTATCTAGTTTTGTCCTTCAACCAAATCATTAAATTATGAAAAAAGTAATTGGAATAGTTGTTTTAGGTCTTTTAGCGTTTAATACCTACTCATGTAGAGAGCAGGAAGAGAAAGAGACCGTTGTGGTAAAAGAAGTAGAAGTCGAAGATGATCGTGAGGGCATTTTAGAGCGTACCGCAAAAAAAGTAGATCAAGAGGTCAATAAAGAAATTGACGAAGAAATTGAAAATATCGGAGACGATAATAAATAGAAAATTATGAAAAAGCTAAGTATCATTGCGAGTCTATTACTCGTAGTATCTGTCTCATTTACTTCTTGTCGCGAAAAGAGCGAGAAAGAAAAGTTGGTAGAAGAAATGAAAGAAGAAGGTGCTGAAATAGAAACCAAAACAGATGATGACGGAAATTATAAAATGAAGATGGAGACTGAAGAAAAAGAAGTTAAAATCAAAGAAGACGCTGATGGCAATACCAAAATAAAGGTTGATAACTAGAGCGTTTCTTAAATAAATACCTTCGGCAAGTCTTGGAGTATAATACTCTTTGAGCGGTGCCCATAAAAAGCAAAAGCCACCATTAAAAATGGTGGCTTTATTTTTATAATAAGCTGAAAAATTTTAGTCTCTCAAGGTGCGCATTTGACTCTTCAATTCTTCCATTCCTTGTTGAAGCTCTTTTAATAAATTGCTTTCTGAAGGCGAATCTAAATGAAAAGTAAGCTTACTATTTACTTGCCATAATTCTTGAATGTCACTCACTTGAACTTCAAAAGGTAAATATTCTTGATTTAAAGAAATAAGTAACACTTTAGAAGGATCTGGTAATTTCTGAAGTTTTTTAACCACTACCGCATCAGGAAGAACCACAACATACACTTTGTTGTTGTAGGCTTCATCCATACTTGCAATGGCTTTTCCTAAAACCCAATCGTCAGGCATAAAATTAGGGAGCATACTGTCTCCTTCAATCTGAAATCCACGATAAGTAGCGTTTCGGTATTGCGGTAAAGGAAGATCAAAAGCAGGAAGTTGTTGATACCACTCTACATCTTGTACATTATGAGGATATCCTGCTGCAGCCTTTTGATTTACCATTACAAGATTCTCATTGTCGGCTATATCTACAGTAACTACCTTAGGACTAACGTCGCCTTTACCGGCGTGCAATAATTTTTGATTGCTGTAACCAAATAACCATAACGGGTTAACATTGTAAAGTCGCAAAAGTTCGGTTACGATTTGCCCCGATAATTTGGTGCGCCCGCGTTCAATATCAGCAGTAGAATTTTTAATACCTAAAGCTTCGGCAAACTCAGATTGTGTGAGATTTTGCTCTTCCCGTATTTGTTTAAAACGGCGAATATCGCCAGATACATCATTGATTCCCATAGCGTAAATGTAATATAATTCGGAATAAATCCGATTTAAAGATAGGAAAAAATCCACTAATCGGAAAAATTACATATTTTTGTAAAAATTCCAACTATGAATTTTGAGCGTATTCGAGAAAAATTAAATATCCTGGCCGATGCTGCCAAATATGATGTTTCGTGTTCCAGTAGTGGCAGCAAGCGATCTAATACCGGCAAAGGTCTGGGCGACAGCAGTGGTATGGGAATCTGTCATAGTTATACCGAAGATGGCCGGTGTATCTCGTTGCTCAAGATCTTACTTACAAATCATTGCATTTTTGACTGTGCTTATTGTGTTAGCCGAAAAAGTAATGATATCAAGCGTGCCGGCTTTAAAATTCAAGAGGTGGTAGACTTGACTATCAATTTCTATAGACGTAATTATATCGAAGGTTTATTTTTAAGCAGCGGGATTTTTTCAAGTCCAGATTATACGATGGAGCGTTTGATCGCCGTGGCAAAAAAGTTAAGACTTGAGGAAAACTTTAATGGCTACATTCACTTAAAATCAATCCCCGGTTGCAGTGATGAATTGATGCGGGAAGCCGGTTTGTACGCAGATCGACTGTCTATAAATATTGAAATTCCTACTGTATCCGGACTCAAGCTTTTAGCACCAGAAAAAGATCATAAAGATTTTATCAAGCCGATGGAAAAGGTGAAGAATGAGATCCTGCAGTTTAAAGCTGATAGAAAAGTTTCTAGAAAAACACCGGTGTATGCCCCGGCAGGTCAGAGTACGCAAATGATCGTGGGAGCTACCGGCGAAAGCGATAAAGATATTATGTATTCTGCAGTGCATTATTATAGCACCTATAATATGAAGCGGGTATATTACTCGGGTTATGTCCCGGTTCTTCAGGATGAGCGACTACCGGCTTTGGGAACCGAAGTGCCTATGTTGCGTGAAAACAGATTGTATCAAACCGATTGGCTACTTCGATTTTATGGCTTTGATGTACGCGAAATTTTAAATAAGGAGTATCCCAATCTCGATGTAGATATCGATCCTAAATTGAGTTGGGCTTTGCGTAATATGCATTTGTTTCCGGTTGATGTTAATACTGCAGATAAACGAATGCTTGCACGTATTCCGGGATTGGGGATGAAGTCAATGTACAAGATTCTAAATGCGCGCAAATACAGAAAACTCAATTGGGAACACCTTAAAACCATTGGCGTAGCACTCAATCGAGCCAGGTATTTTATGATTTGCGATTCTAAAACCTGGGAAAAGCGTGACCTCGAGCCACACAGGATCAAAAGTTTAATACTTCAAAGTTCGCAGAGTAAGTATCAAAAAATGTACAACGATCAATTGCGTTTATTTTAAGATGGCTTTACAAAAACTCATTTATGATGGAAGTTTTGAAGGCTTGCTCAACGCTATTTTTATAGTTTATCAAGAGCAACTTGATGATGCCGAAATTCTAGAAGAACGTTTTTATGAGCCCGATTTTTTTGCTGAAGCGCAACAGGTTTATACCGATGATACTAAAGCTACACGCGTATGGGAGGGGTTAAGAAAATTTCCGCAGTTTAGTGCTTCGGTTTACCGCTCGTTTTTAACAGAGCTGCCCGATAAAGAAATCTATATTCTTGATGCGGTACGGTATGTGCTTAAAACCAAAAACGATAAAGATTATGGTCAGCCTTCAGTTCTCAAATTGGCACAATTGACCAAACAAGTAGGCCGTGAAAAACACCGTATGGAAGCTTTTGTACGTTTTAAGCGCACCAAAGACGATTTGTATGTTGCCTTGATCGAACCAGATTTTAATGTGCTTCCGCTTATTGCTAAACATTTTAAAAGCAGATACGCAGATCAACAGTTTTTAATTTTTGATCAAAAACGTAGCTATGGTATTTTCTATGATCTGGAACGGGTTGAGTTTGTTACTTTAGATTTTGATGATCAGCAGTTAAAAGAGGCATTACATCAAGAAGAAAAACACTACGATAAAATGTGGCAGGATTATTTTGTAAGTACAGGGATTAAAAATAGAATCAATAAAAAATTGCACTTACAACACGTTCCCAAACGGTATTGGAAATACTTGAATGAAAAAAATCCGCTTTAGGATTAAATGATTATTTTTAATTATGTAACCAATAAAAATCCAAAGATGAAACGTATTTTTTTAAGTTTAGCAATGATCGCTTTAGTAGGTAGTGTTTATTCGTGTAGAGAGACCACGCAAGAAAAAACAGAAGAAGCTGTAGAAGCGATGGGAGAAGATATTGAAGATGCGGCAGAAGAGGCAGGTGAGGCCATTCAAGAGGGAGCAGATGAACTCAATGACGAGATTCAAGGGAACGACGATAACTAAATAGAATTTCAATCGAATATCGCTAAAGCATTTTAAAAGAAATTTTAAGATGCTTTTTTATTGGCTCCGCCAAAGGGTTTAATATTCCGAGGCTTTCCCTGAGTTAGTTTATTGGTATCGACATAGACTTTGATAATTTGTTTCTATAGCCGTCGGGATGCATCTAAATTGAATTTTTGCTAGCGAATGCTTCAAGAACTTATCCGGGTTAGATTATTTATAGGTCTCTGTACTTTTTTTTTTTGAAAAATCCAAAAATTGAAGAGATATTGATAATCAATTTGTTGTGTGGGTTGCGTTATTTTTAGCAAAAACGTAAAATGACAAAATATTTAATAAAATTTAAGAATAAGCGATGTTAATTTATATACATTTGACACTAATTAACGCTAATTAAAATTACATCAATTATGAAAAAATTTATGTTTAGTGCATTTGCACTTTTATTAATGGTTTCTGTTTCTGCTTGTCGCGAAACTACCGAAGAAAAAACTGAAGACGCTATGGAAAGCGCTGCTGACGATATGGGTGATGCTATGGAAGATGCAGGTGATGCTGTAGAAGAAGCTGCAGAAGATACTGAAGCAGCAGTTGAAGAAGGTGCTCAAGAAGTTGAGGACGAAGTTGAAGGAAACGACGACATGTAATCTCAAATTGAGATTTATATAAGAAAGCCCCGAATGAAAATTCGGGGCTTTTTTTATGATTTGTAATACTATAGGTTAAACGCTGGCGCTACTTGTTGCAGCTTGGCGGTCAACTTTTTTAACCAAGCCTTGTAATACTTTTCCGGGACCCACTTCAATAAATTCTGAAGCACCATCGGCTAGCATATTTTTCACACTTTGCGTCCATTTTACCGGTGCTGTCAATTGAAAAAGAAGATTCTTTTTAATTTCAGCAGGATCTGTTACAGCAGTGGTACTTACGTTTTGATAAATAGGACAGGTAGGTTCACTAAAAGTGGTTTTCTCAATTGCGGCAGCAAGCTCCTCTCGAGCAGGTTCCATAAGAGGGGAGTGAAATGCTCCACCCACAGGAAGTACTAAAGCGCGCTTTGCACCACGCTCTTTCAAACGCTCGCAAGCTTCATTTACCGCATCAATTGCTCCAGAAATGATCAATTGTCCCGGGCAATTGTAGTTTGCTGCAACCACCACACCATCAACATCTGCACAAACCGATTCTACAAGTTCGTCTTCAAGCCCTAAAATAGCAGCCATTGTAGAAGGCTCATGGTCACAAGCTTTTTGCATCGCTTGTGCACGCTGCGAGACTAAGCGAAGACCGTCTTCAAAACTCAATACACCATTAGCTACAAGTGCAGAAATTTCACCTAAAGAATGTCCTGCAACCATTTGGGGTACCGCTTCCGCTCCCAAAGCTTTAAATAAAGCAACCGAATGCAAGAAAATCGCCGGTTGTGTTACTTTGGTCTCTTTCAGTTCTTCGGCAGTGCCTTCAAACATAATTTTGGTTATATCAAAGCCAAGGATCTCATTGGCACGCTCAAACAATTCGCGAGCAGTGGCTGAGGCTTCATAAACATCTTTACCCATTCCGGTAAACTGCGCTCCCTGACCGGGAAAAACATATGCTTTCATAAATAGATTTTTCTAAATAGTGCTGCAAAAATACACATACACATATGGATTCAGAAATTATAAATACAAAGTGCGGTATTTATTCTTGTAAAGTTGCTTATTTTGAATGATATAGGAAATGATCTTAATGATGAAACACAATCAATATTTTAAAATACTCGTTTTTTTAGTCTGGGTTTTTTCAACTACTGCTATGTATGCGCAATATGATGCGATCAGTAATCTTCCACTCAAGCAAAATCCTGCATATCAATGGGCTAATGAAAGCAAAAGGGCTTCTATAAAAGAGGCTAAAATGCAGGTTGATTTTTATTTAAAACAGAAAGATGCTGAAAACTACATCTACATTGTTGATGGTCAGGTTTTACCTGTAAATGATTTTAAAGAATATAAAGAAAGCATATTGAAGCAAGCTCGTGCCATCAATTTTGTAAAAAGAATAGACAGTGTTATGGGATATCCCTCTCACCGTAGACGAATGCTTATTTTGATAACCACACAAACCGTTGAAGATTAGCTGTAGATCTTTAGAATCGATATTGCTGTGTTGTAGTAATGCCCCCCAAAAAGGTTCACGTGAACCAGAATGTAATAAAGTTGCCAGAGTTTTATTCGGCTTTGCCAGTCTTCAGCCAGCGGAAATGCTTCATTGTACACGTTAAAAATTTCAGCTTCAAAACCGCCAAAAAGTTGCATCATTGCAAGATCCATCTCCCGGGGCGCGTAACAGGTCGCGGGGTCTATAAGTGCCGGGAAACCTTGTTCATTAATGATATAATTGCCTCCCCATAAATCACCGTGAATCAGGGAAGCCGGCTCAAGCGGGATGAGATCGGTTATCGTGTTATAAAAGCCATCTAGATTTTTGAAAGAATAACCTTGCTCGGAAGCCATTTCAAACTGTGGCAGCAAACGTTGCTCTATATAAAAACTCGCTGCATCCGTTTTTTGCGTATTGTATTGAGGTAGGCTCCCGATGTAATTATCTTCAGCAAACCCAAAAGGAGCAGTAGCTTGATGCATTTTTGCCAAGCTATTGCCAAAAATTTCTGCAAACTTTGGATGTTTCGGTTTGGCATCAATATACTCAAGAATTAAAAAGCTATCTGTGCCGAAGTTTCCAACTTGTATAACTTTCGGGATCTGGAAGCTTTCAGCTTGTCGAAGTTCCTGAAGACCTTTTGCTTCAAGGTCGAACATATTGGGATAGCGTTTTGCATCATTGACTTTGATGACAAAGCGCTTTTTTTCGGTTTTTAAAAGGTAAACATCGTTAATATCGCCACCTGATAAAGGATGTATTTCGGTTAGGGTGGTGTTTAGTATAGATTCAAGATGGGCTTTAAAATCAGCGTTTAGCATATGTTAGATAAGTAAAAGCATAGTCGTGTTTTTCGTCCTTTGGGTGATAAGATTCTTCAAGCAACTCCCAAGTATCAGCATCAATTTCCGGGAAAAATGCATCAGCTTCAAACGTGCCGTGAACGCGAGTGAGTTCTATATGCGTGGCATATTTTATCCCAAGCTTGTAAATTTCGCCGCCGCCAATAATGTACGGATTCTCATCATCAACCACAGTTTTAATAGCTTCCTCGATGCTATTAACTACGATAATAGGTTCTCCAGCATCATAATCGCTTTTTCTCGTGATAACGATGTGCGTTCTATTAGGTAAAGGTTTAGGAAATGATTCAAACGTCTTTCTTCCCATAATGATATGATGGTGCGAAGTCAATTTTTTAAAGCGTTTAAAATCATCAGGCAAGTGCCAGACTAAGTCATTATCCTTTCCTAAAGCATTATTTTCTGCGGCAGCAGCGATCAAGGTTATTCTCATCATTTATGGTTCTAAGGGCGTATTAGGTCTGGTGATTTCAGGTTTTGAGGCTGTAGGTAAAGGATGTTCTTTTTCAACTTTTGTTTTTAATTTTTCAATTTTTGCTTGCTGTTTGGCTACAAGTTTGTCAAGCTGTTCATTTTCCCATTTTTTATTCATAAAACTGCTGAACAGAAATACATTCAAAAAATGAATTAAAAAGAAGAAAAACCAAATGAGCGTCGCCCACACAAACCAATCTACCTGTGCAGGTCTAAAATTGACACCAAAATCGAGAAATTTATTCAGAATGATAAACAGTACAGCACCGGCAAGAAAGACAATAAAATGTCTGAAAAGATTCTTTTTTTGTTTGATCCTATATTGAGCATATTCAATAAGTTCTCGCTGCTCGCGGTCTATTTTTGTCGTTTCCTGCTTTTTTGAGAACATAAGAAAAAGTAAATTGTGTGAGAATCAAATTTACAAGATTTAATCGCTATACTCCCTTATGAAAAACTTAAAAAAGGAATTTCCGGTTACGGCAAATTACACACATCTCAATACTGCAGGTTCAGGCTTGCTCTCAGAAACACTACTGGATTTTAGACAGAATCACGATCTAGATTATCTCGTGATGGGAAGTCTTTTAAAAGATAATCAAGATAAGTTTATTACGAGCGTACGGAAAGATGTAGGTGCTTTTTTTAAGTGTGATCCAGCTCGTGTGGCACTGGTTTCAAGTTTCTCTATGGGTTTTAATATGATGCTTGAAGCTTTACCTGCAAAAAGCAAGATTTTATTGCTTGCTGAAGATTATCCTTCGATCAACTGGCCTGTTGAAGCGCGTGATTTTGAAGTGTGTTATGCTGAGATCAATACTAATCTTGAGGAAAATATTTTAGAAGCAGTAGCCAAGCATAAGCCTGATGTTTTTTGTCTGAGTCTTGTGCAGTATGTGAGTGGTGTGCAAGTGGATTTTGAATTTCTTAAAGCCTTAAAAAAGCAGTATCCAGATTTATTGATTTGTGGTGATGGAACCCAGTATTGCGGCGTGGAGCCTTTTGATTTTGAAGCTAACGGACTAGATATTTTGGGGGCAAGTGCTTATAAATGGTTGAATGCGGGTTATGGTAATGGTTTCTTTTTGTTTAAAGAAGGTGTGGAACAAGTGCTAAAACCAAAAGCTGTAGGTTTTGGTTCGGTACGCGGCTTGTACAAAGAAAATGAGCACTCTTTGATTGGTAAATTTGAACCGGGTCACATTGATACGCTTAACTTAGGTAGCTTGCAGGCGGCGCTTCAGTTGGTTAAAAAAGTGGGGTATGACACTATTTCAACACAGATTGAGCTTTTGAAACGAAGAGCCATAGAAGAATTTTCTAGCCGCAATTTATTAGATGATGTGGTGCTTGAGCGTAAAATACATTCATCGATCTTTAACATTACGGGAGATCAAAAATTATTTGAAAAGCTTCGGTCACACGATGTCATTTGTTCACAACGTGGATCAGGTATTCGTGTAAGTTTCCATTATTTTAATACGGAAAGTGATTTGGAGAAGCTTCTGAAGTTAATTTAGCATTAAACCAATCGTTCAGGTTGTTAATTATGTGCGATTATTTAAATTGAAATCGTTTTCGTGTTTAAGTATTGATTTTCAAAAGCTTATAAAACTGGATATTCAAAAAAAATTAAGCTAAAATGCTGGTTTAATGAATTTTATCGGATGTTCAGTCTTAAATTTGTTTAAATCGAAAAGAAAATCGTTATGCCTATCACCAAACAATTTTTAAAGTCAAAACCAGAATGTAAAGTAACGTTCACTGTTTTAGATATCGATGCTAATTCGGTAGCTGTGGCCGGTGACTTTAACGAATGGGAAAAAGTAGAATTAAAAAAACTGAAAAACGGTTCTTTTAAAGGTGCTATAAATATTCCTGTTGAAGCTTCTTATGAATTCAAATATGCCGTAGACGGGGAGTGGATGAACGAGCCGGAAGCAGACGGTTACCAATGGAATGACTTTGCAGGTGCCGATAACAGTGTGCTTACGCTTTAATAATTTTAGAGGCGGCTTATTTTACTCGGCTTTTCGTTTAAAAGCATAGTCTGTAAACTGCTTTTGCGTATCGCTGAATTGAGCTGTGATCTCTAGTCCAGCCTCCTGCGCGAGCCATTGCACGACATCATCATCGTATTTCTGGGAAATTTCAGTATGTATGCTTTCCCAAGGGGCAAAATTAACCTCAATGTTGAGTTTTTTGAGTGTGACTTTTTGTTGGGTTGTGCTTACTAGGAAGCTCTTTGCAGTTCCTGTTTCAGGATCATAAACAGGCCAATGTTTAAAGGCTTCCGTATTGAAGTTACTGTCTAATTCGGTATTGATGCGTCTTAGGATGTTCTTATTGAATTCTGCTGTAATCTCCTGGGTGTCGTTGTAAGCATTTAGTATTTGTTGAGGGTCTTTTTTCTGATCTAGTCCCATAAACAGTAAATCTTCCGGTTGCATCGATTTTCTAATATTTACTAGAAAATCTATAGCCTGAGGATGTGTGAGATTACCAATGTTTGAACCTAACACCATAATCACCATTTTGCGTGCTGTATCGCGATTCCCTAGCTTTTTGAGCACGTCAAAGTACATTCCTTGTTCAGTTTGAATGTCGAGTTGTGGCCATTTTTCCTGAATGCTTTCCTCCAGTTCTTCAAGTACACTTGCACTAATGTCGATGGGCCGATAGGTAAAATCTAATCTTTCCTCATAAAATTTTTCCAGAAGAATTTTTGTCTTTTTACCGTCACCAGCGCCTAATTCGACCAGATCAAATCCCTGTGGTTCATCAAACAACTTAGCGATTTCTTCCTGATGCTTTTTTATGATGTTGTATTCGCAAGAGGTTAGATAGTACTCCGGAAGCTCCATGATTTTCTGAAACAACTTATCTCCCTTTTTATCGTAGAACCATTTTGAAGACAAGCGCTTAGGAAAAGCTGTAAGGCCCTCATAAACTTCTTTTTCAAAGGTATTTTGAAATTCAATCTTGGTAGTAGTTTTCATAGTGGTGTTATTGCGCTAGACGAATTCCTGTAAATTGCCAGCGAAGCTGTGGGTGAAAAAAGTTGCGATAAGTGGGTCTGGTGTGTCTGTCTGATGTGGCAACAGAACCACCTCTCAGGACTTTTTGGCTCACCATAAATTTGCCATTATATTCGCCCAAGGCACCGGGAGCTTTTTGATAATTAGGGTAAGGAAGGTAAGCGCTTTCTGTCCATTCCCAGCGCTGTCCCCAGTTAAACTGATCTTGTGAAGCTTCCCACTCAAATTCGGTAGGGAGACGGCAACCTTTCCATTGTGCATAAGCAAAAGCCTCGTAATATGATAAGTGTGTTGCGGGGGCTTTTAAATCTAAAGGCTTTACACCGTCTAAGCCGTAATAAAACCAATTGCCTTCCTGTTTCTGCCAGTATTGGGGCGCTTTGGTAGCAAGACTTTTTACCCATTCCCAGCCTTCACTATGCCACAGCAACACCTGCTCGTAACCACCGTCTTCAATAAATTCTAGATATTCTTTATTAGTAACGAGTTGGTTTGAAATTTTAAAAGCATTGAGATATACTTTGTGCCTTCCCAACTCATTGTCATAACAAAAAGAATCGTCTTGATGACCAATTTCATAAATGCCCTCTGCTTTATAAATCCACTCTTGCTTATTTTCTGAAGGGGTGTATTCTGAAAAATCTGAAGTGTACATCGGTTGCAGCGGATTGTTTCCAAGAATGTACTTGATGTCTGTGAGTAACAATTCTTGGTGCTGTTTCTCGTGATGTATTCCTATTTCTATAAGAGACTGCAGTTCTTCTGAAGCTTCAGTTTGCTCCAATAATTCTGTAAGATGATGAGTTACATATTTGCGATATGCATAAACTTCAGCTACAGTGGGGCGTGAGAGATTCCCGCGATCGGTGCGCACCACTCTGGCGCCCATGCTTTCGTAATAACTATTAAAAACAAAAGAGAAATTAGAATTGTACTCTTGATAGTCTGACTTGTGCTTTTTTAAAATAAAATCCTCAAAAAACCATGTAGTGTGCCCTAAATGCCATTTTGGTGGAGAGACATCAACAATAGGTTGCACAACATAATCCTCTATCTGTAGAGACTTACAAATAGTTTCAGAATGCGCACGAGTTTCTTTTAAAAAGTCTAGAAGCGTAGTAGAAGTAGCAATCATAATAATGAGATATAACCAGTGGTTATTCTCAAATTTACGAGAATTCCTGCTACGCTTTAGCTTGCAATACGTTAAGCCCTAGTTAAAAGGTAAAAGGCATGCTGTATTTAATGGCTCTTGGTTTGCCTCCAGCCATTCCGGGAGTCATTTCAGGGATAGCCATAATATTGCGTTTTGCCTCTTCCTGCAAAACTTTGGTACCACCTTTTACGCCAAGAATTTGGGGTTTTCCTTCTTCATTAATAACGAAGTCTACAATAACTTTTTCTTTGACACTTCCTTTGGTATAGCCTTCAGGAAATCTAAAATTAGATACGACGTGCTTTACCAATTGCTTTTTAAAGCAAGCTTTCTTTTCGGCAATTGAGCCTTCGCAGCCTGGCCAAACAGGTGGTATTTCTTTGATGGAGATTGCATTGCCAGAAACTGTCACTCCTTCTTGAGCAAAAGTAATCGAGGTTAAAAGTAGGGCGGCAATGAATAGAATTGATTTCATAATAATTGAAGATTTGGGGATTAATTTAAATGGCGACCTTACCCTTAATATGAGGATGTGGGTCATAATTCTCTAGTTTAAAATCATCAAATGAAAAACTAAAAATGTCCTTTACCTCCGGGTTAAGTGTCATTGAGGGTAATTTGCGTATTTCGCGGGTCAATTGCAAATTTAATTGTTCAATATGGTTGTTGTAGATGTGCGCGTCACCAAAGGTGTGAATAAAATCACCAGGTGCATAATCGCATACTTGAGCCATCATCATGGTAAACAATGCATAGGATGCGATATTAAAAGGTACTCCTAAAAACACATCTGCACTGCGCTGGTAAAGTTGGCATGAGAGTTTGGGGCGTTTATCCTCAGCCTCTGGATCTCCCGGAGCAACATAAAATTGAAAAAACGCGTGACACGGGGGTAATGCTGCTTTACCATTGGCTACGTTTTCAGCAAAAGATTTGGAAGTATCTGGCATAACGCTGGGATTCCAGGCGCTTACGAGCATACGTCTACTGTTAGGGTTGTTTTTTAAAGATTCGATTACTTCTTTGATCTGGTCGATTTCTTCACTGTTCCAATTGCGCCATTGATGTCCATAAACCGGACCTAAGTTTCCATCTTCATCTGCCCACTCGTTCCAGATACGAACGCCGTTTTCTTTTAAGTATTCAATATTGGTATCACCTTTTAAAAACCAGAGCAATTCGTAAATGATCGATTTTAAGTGTAGTTTTTTGGTGGTGACCATAGGGAAGCCTTCACTTAGATCAAAACGCATTTGATACCCAAAAACGCTTAAGGTCCCTGTTCCGGTGCGGTCGCCTTTTTGTGCGCCGTTGTTTAAAATATGTTTGACGAGATCATGATACTGTTGCATAGCAGCTTATTCGATTTTTGGTAAAAATAAGGGTTTGCAGGAGAGCGAAATTGTGAATATGATTTTTTTAATTAATAATTTATTAACTAATTATGATTACTTTCGCCTTAGAAAAAAAAGCTTATTTTAGTTCGATGCTATTAAAAACAATTCCTTATCCATTTGGAGAGGCCAAATATTATCCAAGTTTCATACATGTTAAATTTCGTGAAGATCTAGATGATGTAAAGCTTGAGTATTCTAAGCAGGTGTTTAAGGATATTGAAGCGTTTTATGACGGGGCAAAATACGTTGTGATCTCAGAACGTGGTCTTAACACAAGTTTCAACCCCATAAATATGAAATCGCTTAACCTTTCTAAAATGCAGGGGCTTGCTGTCGTTTCGCCAGAGGGAACAGTGCGTCGTGACGAACTCATTATAGAGCAAGGTTATTATAAAGGATCTTTTGCTTTTTTTACAACGTATAAGGCTGCTGAAGAATGGGCGCTAACTTTTGAATAAAAGTTCTTAACCAATAATCATTCCGGCGATTGTTGCTGAAAGTAATGACGCAAGGGTTCCTCCCAAAACAGCTTTAAGGCCAAACTCTGAAAGTGTTTTTCTTTGTCCGGGTGCTAACGATCCTATTCCTCCAATTTGAATTCCTATCGAAGCAAAATTGGCAAAACCACATAATAAATAGGTTGCCATTATCACCGATTTTTGATAGGTGAAACTCAACTCGTTAAGTGGATTTTTAAGTTCAGCAAGCTGAATATAGCCTACAAATTCACTGGCAGCCAATTTAATACCGAGCAATTGCCCCATAAGCATAATATCTTCTGAAGCAACGCCTATGAGCCACATGAGTGGTGCGAAAATGGTTCCCAGTACCGCTTCTAAAGAAAAGCTAGAGTAGGGAGTGTGAGTGGCAAGAACATCATTTAAAGCAGTTACTTCGCCTATTTTACCAAGACCGTAGTTGATCATTGCAATAAACGCAACAAATACGAGAAGCATCGCGCCTACGTTGGCAGCAAGTTTTAAACCTTCGGTAGTACCGGTAGCAATAGCATCTAGAATATTAGAGCCTATTTTATCTGAAGAAACTTCAACGCTAGAGTCGATAGGCATTTGCTGCGGATACAAAAGTTTTGAGATGACAATGGCTCCCGGCGCTGCCATAACAGATGCAGCCAATAAATGACGGGCAAATTCAAGCCGAAGTGCAGCATCGTCACCGCCTAGAAACCCGATGTAAGCTGCTAATACTCCGCCGGCTACGGTTGCCATGCCGCCCACCATAACCAGAAGGATCTCAGAACGCGTCATACGTTCTAAATAGGCTTTAATCATCAATGGTGCTTCAGTTTGACCCAAAAATATGTTTCCTGCCACCGATAAACTTTCGGCACCAGAAATCCCTAAAAGTTTAGTGAGTACCCAAGCCATACCTTTAACCACGATTTGTACAATGCCTAAATAGTATAAAACCGAAGTTAAAGCCGAGAAGAAAATGATAGTTGGTAACACCTGAAATATGAAAATGAAGCCATAGCTATCGACATCCATCATTCCGCCTAAGAGAAATTCACTACCAGCAGCAGTAAAATCAAGAATCTTGACAAAGATTTTTCCTACAAATTCAAAAGATTTTTGAACAAAGGGAACTTTTAAAACGCCAATAGCCAACAAGAGCTGGGCTCCAAGACCTATCCCTATGGTTTTCCAATTGATTGCTTTTCGGTTTGTGCTGCACAGGTAAGCAATTACCAGTAAACAAACCATTCCCAAAACACCGCGCCATAGGCTGTCAAAAGAAAAACCGGCGTTAGGAATTATAGTTTTACTCGCTGCTACAGGAAGAATTTCTTGTGCACTTTGAGCAAATGTGTTTAGGCTTGCAGATAGGGTGACAATTAGGAATAAGAGTAATTTTCGCATCTATATTAATTGCGTTTAGATATTTCGTCTCTGATTTTGGCTGCAGCCTCGTAATCTTCGGCAGCCACGGCCTGTTCTAAAAGTGAATTAAGCTCTCCAAGGGATAGTTTTTTGTAATCACTCGTGCTTGATGTGGTTTGTTCCTCCTCTTCTTCAACAACCAATTGATCTACAAATACATCATCTACATGGTCTTCATCCTCTTCCTGATTTTGCTCGGTACCTTTAAGGTATATACCAGCTTTATCCAGAATGTTTTTGTAGGTGAAAATAGGAGCGTTAAAACGCAAGGCTAAAGAAATAGCGTCACTAGTGCGGGCATCAATGATCTCTTCGATACTATCGCGCTCACAAATAATACTACTGTAAAAAACACCGTCAACCAGTTTATGGATGATCACTTGCTTGACCTGAATGTCAAAACGATCTGCGAAGTTTTTAAACAAATCGTGAGTAAGGGGTCGAGGTGGCTTGATTTCTTTTTCTAAAGCAATAGCTATAGATTGTGCTTCAAAAGCACCAATGACTATGGGTAGCTTGCGGTCACCATCAACTTCACTTAGTATTAAAGCGTATGCGCCATTTTGTGTCTGGCTATACGATATTCCCTTAATATTCAAACGCACTAAACTCATAAGCTGTAAAAATATAAAAAGGCTGTTTAAAAGAGGACAGATATCCAAATTTAAACAGCCCTTTGAGCGGTCGAAAATACTAAATTTAAGAGTTATTCGCCTTAAACTCTTTTAATTTTTCGTTTAGCTTCGGTACAACTTCAAAAGCATCCCCCACAATACCGTAATCTGCGGCCTTGAAAAAAGGTGCTTCCGGGTCTGTATTGATAACCACTTTGGTCTTAGAAGCGTTAATTCCTGCAAGGTGCTGGATGGCTCCAGAAATACCAATTGCGATGTATAAATTTGAGGCTACCGGTTTACCGGTTTGTCCTACGTGTTCGCTATGCGGTCTCCATCCCATATCAGAAACCGGCTTTGAGCAAGCGGTTGCAGCGCCAAGAATATCGGCCATTTCTTCAACCATGCCCCAATTTTCTGGTCCTTTTAATCCGCGACCTCCACTAACTACGATTTCTGCATCAGCGATGGTAACTTTATCCTTTACTTTATCAACAGATTGAACTTCAACTTTAAACTGCGAATCATCAAGACTAGGCTCAAAAGTTTCTTCAGTAGCATCTTTTTGAGCTTCTTTAAGACCGAAACTGTTTTTAGACAAACCTATGATTTTTACATCGGTGGTGATTTCAGTATGATTAAAGGCTTTATTGGTAAAAGCCGTACGTTTTACTTTAAATGGAGCTTCGCTTTCTGGTAAAGCAACCACATTAGATGCGTAACCTGCTTCAAGATCAACAGCGAGGAGCGGAGCTAAATATTTGGCGTTTGCGCTACTGCTTAAAACCAACACTTTTGAAGCTTCTTTTTTTGCGACCTCGGTTAGTGCAGCAGCATAAGCATTGGCTGTAAATGCATTGAGTTTATCACTCTTTATGTGTACTACTTTATCTGCACCATAAGTGCCTAATGATGCGGTTTCTTCAGCATTTACGGCTACGGCAGTTACAGTGGTACTCATCATATCTGCAATACCACGTGCATAGCTTACCACCTCGTAAGCTGTCTTTTTAAATTTTCCTTCTTCTGATTCTGTATATACTAAAACTGACATATTTTTTGCTTTTGTATTTTCGCGTATGCGAAAGAATTAAACTTGAATTTAGGAGCTTTCTAGATTGCTTTTGCTTCGTTATGCAAAAGGTCAATCAGCTCATCTAAATTATCTGGAGAGATAAGTTTTACATCTCCTTTAGGTGCCGGTTTTTCAAAAGAAACTGCACTAGTCTCGGTAGAAGCGCCTTGTGGTTCTTTTACTTCCAATGGCTTCTTGCGCGCCATCATAATACCACGCATATTTGGGATGCGTAAATCGCTTTCTTCAACGATTCCTTTTTGGCCTCCAACCACTAATGGTAATTTTGCGGTTACGGTTTCTTTACCTCCGTCAATTTCACGAACAGCGGTAGCTGTATCGCCATCAACCTCCAGACTTATACAGGTGTTTACAAAACTAGCACCTAATAAACTTGCTAACATCCCGGGAACCATCCCTCCATTGTAGTCTATAGATTCACGGCCGGCGATGATCAGATCGTAGTTTCCTTCTTTTGCAATTGCGCTCAGTTCTTTGGCTACTTGAAAACCATCAAGCGCTTCAGTGTTGATGCGAATCGCAGAGTCTGCTCCTATAGCAAGCGCTTTTCTAAGTGTAGGTTCGGTTTCAGGACCACCTACATTTATAATGTCTACGGTTGCGCCTTGTTTTTCTTTGAACCACATTGCGCGGGTAAGACCAAATTCATCATTTGGGTTGATCACAAATTGAACGCCGTTGGTGTCAAATTTGGTATCATTATCTGTAAAATTGATTTTAGAAGTCGTATCAGGTACGTGACTGATGCATACTAATATTTTCATATATCAAACTTTTATCTTGTGAACTATTTCGTTTTCGTTACGAAAATAAGCATTAAAATCGGAAATTTGCTATGCGTGCATAACAAAATTTAGTTAAATCCGATTTCCTAGCGAAGATTTAATTCCTATTTTTGCTGTCCCCGCAAAATTGGGGATTTTACTTGATTTAACAGTACACGTACATCCACTTTTATTTATGAAAACAATACAATTTAGGGAAGCGGTTTGTGAAGCTATGAGTGAAGAAATGCGCCGTGATGAGGCCATTTATCTTATGGGTGAGGAAGTTGCAGAATATAATGGGGCTTACAAAGCGTCAAAAGGTATGCTTGATGAGTTTGGTCCCGATCGTGTAATCGATACTCCTATTTCAGAATTAGGTTTTGCCGGTATTGCCATTGGTAGTGCTATGAACGGTAACCGTCCTATTGTAGAGTATATGACCTTCAACTTTTCACTTGTAGGTATAGATCAAATTATAAATAACGCGGCAAAAATCCGTCAGATGTCTGGTGGCCAATTTAACTGCCCTATTGTATTTAGAGGGCCTACCGCTTCTGCAGGTCAGTTGGGTGCGACGCACTCGCAGGCATTTGAGAGCTGGTTTGCTAATACTCCCGGTTTAAAAGTAATTGTACCTTCAAATCCTGCTGATGCAAAAGGCTTATTAAAGTCGGCAATACGCGATGACGATCCGGTTATTTTTATGGAAAGTGAGCAGATGTATGGTGATAAAGGAGAAGTGCCAGAAGGAGAATATTTAATTCCGATTGGTGTGGCTGATGTGAAGCGTGAGGGAAGCGATGTAACTATTGTTTCTTTCGGAAAAATCATCAAAGAAGCTTATGCTGCTGCTGAAGAATTAGAAAAAGACGGGATTTCTTGTGAGATCATCGACTTACGTACTGTAAGACCTTTAGATATTAATACGGTAATCGAATCTGTAAAGAAAACCAACAGATTGGTGATTCTTGAAGAGGCTTGGCCTTTTGGAAATGTATCTACAGAGATCACGTTCCAGGTTCAAGAAAAAGCCTTTGATTATCTAGATGCTCCTATTATTAAAATAAACACTGCAGATACTCCTGCACCGTATTCTCCAGTTCTTTTAAAAGAATGGATACCCAACAGCAATGATGTTGTTAAAGCGGTTAAAAAAGTACTGTACAGATAACTAGATACTACTATCTTTGAAGCTTCATTGGTCATTAAATAATTGACTAATGAAGCTTTTTTTTGTTAGTAGTCATTTTATTTGCGACGAATACCGTGTTTGCGCAGTTCTAGCAATACTAATTCAATAGATTTTGAGTTAGATTAAAAGCGCCAAGATCGTTATCTATTTATATGAGGCAATTCTTATTCCTACTTTTTCTCATTTGTTTCCCAATAATTGTCTTAGGTCAAACCAAAGCAGGTGGTTTGGTATTTGACGCTCAAGGTAACCCGGTTCCTTTTGCAAATGTTGTATTTGCAGGCTCTTCAGAAGGAACGATCACCAATGAAGACGGAAGGTTCTATTTGCAGTCAGAGAACACGTACGATGCGTTAAAAGTAACTTTCGTTGGGTTTAAGGCAAAAGAGGTATCGCTTCCGCAACGCGTTAATTATGATCTTGAGATCACGCTTGAAGAAGAAACCGAAAGTCTTAGCGAGGTCGTAGTGTATAGCGGGAAGCAACCTAAAAAGAATAATCCTGCGATAGATATCCTTCGAAAGATTTGGGCCAATAAACGCTCGAACGGATTGAATCAATTTGACCAATATGCATACGATAAATATGAGAAGGTTGAGTTTGATCTAAACACGATCGATAGTTCGTTGATCAATAGTAAGATCTTCAATAAGATGGAATTCATCTTTGACCAGATGGATACCTCGCGAATAACCGGAAAAACCTATTTACCTATTTTTATCAATGAACGTAGTAGTGAGGTTTTTGGGGATAATATTTTAGACAAAGAGAAAGAAGAATTAAAAGGAAACCGAAATAGTGGTTTTAGCACCAATCAAACCTTGATCGCGTTTATTCAGGAGTTGTATAATGAGTTTAATATTTATGATAACTACCTGAAGTTTTTTGATAAAAGCTTTGTGAGTCCGTTGTCGACTACAGGAATAGACACCTACAATTATGTGCTTGCCGACAGTTCGTACATCAAAGATAAGTGGTGCTATAACATTATTTATTATCCCAGACGCTCTAACGAACTCACATTTAAAGGTGATTTTTGGGTAAATGACACCACTTGGGCGATCAAAGAGATCAATCTTCAGGTTAATAAAAGCGCAAATATTAACTGGGTTAAAGAGATCTATATTGAGCAAGAATATGACGTTCTTAACGATTCAGTTTTCTTAATTACCAGAGATTACTTTTTATCAGATTTCGCTTTGCGGAAAAAAGAAGGAAGTCGCGGCGTTTATGGAAAGCGAACCACGCTTTACGATAACTATGTTTTTGATCAACCAAAGCAGGAAGACTTTTATGATGAGCGCGTAACGCGCTACAATGAGCAAGTATACACACAACCTGATTCTTTCTGGGATGAAAACCGAATGGAGCCTTTAAGTAAAGACGAAAAAGGCGTTTATGTAATGCTCGACTCATTACAGAAAGTTCCCAAATTTCAAGCGTTTTACAATGTGAGCTCAGCGATGGTGAGCGGGTATTATGAGTGGGATAAAGCCAATTTAGATATTGGACCACTATTCTCGGCATTTGGTTTTAATGATGTTGAAGGCTTGCGGTTACGAGGAGGAGCGCGTACCTATTTTGATCAGAACGATCCCTGGCGTTTAGAAGGTTTTGGAGCCTATGGTTTTAAAGATAAAAAGTTTAAGTTTGGACTTTCGGGTAAAGTGTTACTTGATCATAAAGCACGTTTGATCGTTTCCGGAGGTTATCGTCAGGATGTTGAACAAATTGCTGCGAGTTTAACCACTTCAACAGATGTGTTAGGTCGTAACTTAGCATCTTCCTCGTTGGTTACAGTGGGGAATAATGACCAGCTTACGAGCATTAAATTGGCAAATTTTGCTATCGAAGCAGAGTTTTTCAAGAACTTTAAAGTCCGTTCTGATATTTCTTATCGAACCTTAGAATCGGCTTCTCCTACGTTCAACTTAGATTATTACACCGATTTTACACAAACCGAAGTCAAATCTCAAATCAAGCAAACCGAATTGGTTTTAAGCGGAATTTTTGAGCCGGGAAAACATACTTCGGGTTATGGGGTAGAACGCACGGTGACTAACGAGTGGTTTCCTACGATTTATTTTGGCTATACCAAAGGGGTTGAAGGCTTGTTTGACAGTGATTTTGACTATGAGAAATTACAGTTTTCTTACCGTCAACCGTGGCGTATGGGAGGTCTGGGTACGTTCAGTTCAACGATTGAAGCAGGTAAAACCTTTGGCGAAGTGCCGTTGGGATTGTTGAGTGTCGTTCCCGGGAACCAAAACTTATTTTCAATATATGGTACGTTTCCGCAGTTGAATTACTACGAGTTTGTGACCGATACGTATGCGACCTTGCATCTTGAGCATAATTTTGGCGGCCGACTTTTTGGACGTATTCCATTCTTGAGAAAGCTCAATCTTAGAGAGATCATTGGCTTTCGCGGAGCTTGGGGTTCAATTTCTGAAGAAAACCAATTGATCAATGCTTCCAATATTGATTATATCGCGCCCAATGAAGAGCCTTATTATGAATATAGTGTTGGTGTGGGGAACATTTTAAAAGTCTTACGTATCGATTTTAACTTCAGAGGAAACTACCTTGATACCCCAGACGCCAGAAGTTTTGGAGTCACAGGCGCGTTAGAGTTTTCATTTTAAGGGATTTAATTTCGTTTGTTAACTGAAATTAGAGATTATTAAACGAAAACGTTATATGTTTTGTAGTTTACTTCTTTTCAATGCTTTTTCTTGTGGTAGCTTGACATTTAGAGTATTTTTGTTGCCCAAAATAGGTTAAAAAGCAATAGAAAATATAAAGCCAGAACAACTATGACAGCAGATAGCATTTCAACATTTGATGTTTTAATTGAAATCCCAAAGGGAAGTCGTAATAAGTATGAGTACGATTTTAAATTGAAGAAAATTAGATACGACCGTATGATCTTTTCTTCAATGATGTACCCGGCAGACTATGGGTTCATTCCTGAAACTTTAGCCCTTGACGGTGATCCTCTTGATGTTTTGGTATTGGTTACAGAGCCTACTTTCCCGGGTTGTGTTATGGAAGTAAAACCAATTGGTGTTTTCCATATGACCGATGAGAAAGGTCCAGATGAAAAAATTATCTGTGTGCCGGTAAGTGATCCTATTGCAAGTAGAATTACAGATCTAAGCGAATTAAATCCACATTTGATCAAAGAGATCGGTCATTTTTTCCAAGTTTATAAAGATCTAGAAAAGAAAAAAGTAGATGTAGGTGGTTTTGGTGACGTAAATGAAGCCAAAGAGATCATCAAACAATGTATCGACCGTTATACCAATAGCGATGTTCCTAAAGAGGAAGTAAGTATCGACTAATTGATAAGGTTTATAAAGATTATTTAAAAGACTGCTAATGAGCAGTCTTTTTTTATGGATTATTTTCTGTAATTTGAGGATATAATTGTATTCATATCAATTTCAGTACATTAGTACGACTTAAAAAATTCACTTTTTATGGAATCAAACATTATTTATGTGCCAATTGTTCTGGCGGTATTAGGCTTGCTTTTTATGTTCATTAAAATGGCGTGGGTTAAGAAACAACCTGCCGGAAACGATAAAATGCAAAGCATTTCAAAAAGTATTAAAGAAGGTGCATTGGCTTTTCTGGCTGCAGAATATAGGTTACTTCTTGTTTTTGTAGTTATTGCTTCTGTTCTTTTATATGTTATCTCAAACGTTGTAGCTACGACGAGTTGGTTAATCGTTCCCGCTTTTATCATTGGAGCGTTCTTTTCGGCGCTAGCCGGAAACATCGGTATGCGTATCGCAACAGATGCGAATGCACGAACCGCCGAAGCTGCAAAAACGAGTTTACCTAATGCCCTCAAAGTAAGTTTTGGTGGCGGTACTGTAATGGGACTCGGTGTGGCCGGGCTCGCCGTTCTTGGACTCAGTTTGATCTTCCTGTTTTTGATGGGAAGTTTTCTTACCGAAGGAGGAAACTTTTATAACGAAATGACCATCGTACTCGAGACGCTCGCTGGCTTCTCATTGGGAGCCGAATCTATTGCCTTATTTGCGCGTGTAGGCGGTGGAATTTATACTAAAGCTGCAGATGTGGGCGCTGACCTCGTGGGGAAAGTAGAAGCTGGTATTCCGGAAGATGACCCTCGTAACCCCGCCACGATTGCAGATAATGTTGGAGATAATGTGGGTGATGTTGCCGGTATGGGCGCTGATCTGTTTGGAAGCTATGTTGCAACGGTATTAGCAGCTATGGTGCTGGGGAATTACCTCGTACAAGATATGTCTCAAGGAGCTCAATTTACCGATGCGTTTAACAATATGGGGCCTATTTTGCTGCCTGTGGTTATTGCTGGGGTTGGTATTTTAGCTTCGATCATCGGGACTTTTTTAGTGAGTATTAAAAATAATGAGGCCAAAGAGTCACAGGTGCAAAAAGCCTTAGATATGGGGAATTGGGTAGCGATCATTTTGACTTTGATCGCGAGTTATTTTCTCATCGACTGGATGCTGCCCGAGGTGATGTCGATGCAATTTTTTGGAGAAGGTTATAAAGACATCGCTTCTATAAATGTGTTCTGGTCGGCCTGTATTGGTCTAGCAGTTGGAGCGCTTATTTCTGTTGTGACCGCACACTATACAAGTTTAGGAAAAGGTCCTGTGCTTGATATTGTAAAGAACTCTTCAACCGGGGCGGCGACTAATATTATTGCCGGTCTCGCCGTAGGGATGAAATCAACGTTTCTTTCTGTCTTATTATTTGCTGCGGCGATCTACGGTTCGTATGAATTGGCAGGGTTTTACGGCGTAGCGCTTGCTGCTTCGGCAATGATGGCAACCACCGCGATGCAGTTGGCGATAGACGCTTTTGGCCCCATCGCAGATAACGCAGGAGGTGTTGCCGAAATGAGCGAACTCGAAGATCACGTTCGCGAACGTACCGATATTTTAGATTCTGTAGGAAATACAACGGCTGCGGTGGGTAAAGGTTTTGCGATTGCTTCAGCAGCTTTGACGGCTTTAGCGCTTTTTGCAGCTTATGTAACATTTACAGGAATTGACGGAATCAATATTTTTAAAGCAGATGTGCTTGCTGCGCTTTTTGTGGGCGGAATGATCCCCGTGATCTTTTCGGCATTGGCCATGCAATCTGTGGGGAAAGCGGCGATGCAAATGGTACAGGAAGTACGTCGTCAGTTTAAAGAAATTCCCGGAATTTTAGAAGGAACCGGTAAACCCGAATACGGTAAATGTGTCGCGATTTCTACTCAGGCGGCCTTACGTGAAATGATTCTGCCGGGATTGATCACCATAATTGTACCCATCATCATCGGACTCCTTTTTGGCGCTGAACCTCTTGGCGGATATATGGCTGGTGTTTGTGTTTCTGGTGTGATGTGGGCGATTTTTCAGAATAATGCCGGGGGTGCCTGGGATAATGCAAAGAAGTCTTTTGAAGCAGGTGTTGAAATTAACGGAAAAGTAGAATACAAGGGTAGCGATGCACACAAAGCAGCGGTTACAGGTGACACCGTGGGAGATCCATTTAAAGATACTTCAGGACCTTCTATGAATATTTTGATCAAACTTACGTGTTTGGTTGGTCTTGTCATTGCGCCCATCTTGGGAGATCATTCTGAAGGTTTGGTTACAAATCAAGAAATAAAGCTTGAAGTGCAAATGCAAGAGGAGTCTAACGGACTTTTCAGCGCTCTGGTTACTGAAACCACCACTGTAGATGGAAAAATTCAGGTTACTGAAAAGCGTTTAGAAGGCACTGAAGCAGAAGTTAAACAAGAACTTGAAAAGTATAATGCTTCTGAAAACGCAGAAGAAAAACATGTCATCAAGGAGATAAAATTTGAAGAAAAAGAATAACGTATCCTTAAGACAACTTTATCATTTAAAATCCCGGTGACTTCATCGGGATTTTCTAATTTAAAGATATGCTGAAGGACGTTCTACAAAAATTAAGATTACACCCTAAAGATCCGTTACAAATTCACGGGTACCAGACCTATGGCACCTCAAATCATTTGTATATGATGGGGCGAGCCCTCGAGGATGAAGGGGTTGATCTTGATAAAACGGGTTTTGCCAGTGCTTTTAAAAATGCATACAAACAATTTAAAAGCGATGAACTGGCCGACGCTAAATTGAAAATCCGGCTGCCGGATGATCGCGTGTTTTATGCAGTAACAGATAAGGAAGGCTATTTTAAGATCGATAAACGCGTAGAAAATCTTGAAGCATTAACAAATGACGAAGGTTGGTTGCAGCTCGAGTTGGGTTATGACGATGCCAATCAAAAACGTTTCATTAAAAACAACAATCGCTTTTCTGGGCAAATGTTGATTCCTTCAAAAAAAGCAGAATATGGCGTTATTAGCGATATTGATGATACGATTCTAAAAACAGGAGTTACTTCAATTTTAAAATGGCGGGTGATCTTTAATACGCTGTTTACCAATGTTGGTAATCGAACGCCTTTTAAAGGAGCGTCTTCGTTTTACAACAAATTGCATTTGGGACGCAGTGGAACCGCCGCCAACCCAATGTTTTATGTGAGTAATAGTCCGTGGAATTTATACCATTACCTGCAAGCCTTCATTAAACATAATAACTTTCCTAAAGGAGCGATTCTTTTACGGGATTTTAGAACCCCTTTTGACCGAACTCCAAAACCTGAAAAGCCACACAAGCAGCGTGAAATACGTAATATTTTAAAGACCTATCCAGATTTACAATTTGTACTTATTGGCGATAGCGGAGAACACGATGCCGATATTTATATTGAAATTGCTGAAGAGTTTCCCGAGCGTATTAAAGCAATTTATTTACGCAGTGTAAACCACGAGAAACGCGCATTTCGCGTACGTGGCTTACTCGAGCGTTTTGAAGTAACGCCTGCGTTATTGGTCAAAGACAGTGCTGCGGCATTAGAACATGCCAGAGCTTTAGAACTTATTAAATAAGACTTAGACTTCGCGTACCACAAAGAAACCGTCATTACCTTGATCTTGATACAGCGGCATAAAAATAAAAGCATCCCATTCACTTCTAATTTCAGAGCCGTTGTGTGTGGCTAGAAGTTCCCCTTTTTTAATAGGCTGAAAGTTCTCATAACCGGGTTCCATTTTAAACGAATCTTCGTCTTTAATTTCGTGTCGGTATTCGATCTCAAAGGTTTTTTGCTCATCACGCATGGCTTCCATATAGGTTGCCGCTTCGGGATAGTGTTTTAAACCGTTTAGATCTAAATCACATGCCTTTGACAAAGCAAGCCAGATCATTCCTTCGTGATGTTTTACCGCATCGGGGCTGGTATGTTGACCGCCTTCAAAAACAAAACCGGTGACGCCAATTCGGCTTAAATAATGATCGATACAACCATAAACAATGTCTGAAAAGCCTCTTATAATGTAAGGTGGGAAGCAGTGTGCCCAAGCGTCATTATCGTTAACTTCTTGTACCGAAATATAAGGTTTACTGGCGGAGGAGGTGGTGTGGCAATCGAGAAAATAGCGTTTTTCAAAATCAGCTTCCGGAAACTTTTTTAGAACTTCGATGATCGAGAACATTTCTTTCTTCTCGTGCGTGTCTTGTTTTTTGCTTGCTATGTTTTCTTCCGTCCAGGTTCGGTTGAGGTCCTCATCAATAAAGCGCACATCTTCCTGTAATGCTTTATGATTTCCAGAAACACCTACTACGGTACCTTTTATGTTTGGTTTTTCTAATTCTAATTGGGCAAACACTTTTTGCAAGGCTTGAACGCCGCTGGGTTCATTACCGTGAACTCCACCACTTATAAAAAGTAATGGTCCGGGTTTGTTGCACGTATATTGGCCCAGAATTCTGGGATATTTTTTTTCTAAAGACATAATTTTAGTTTAATGCATGGAAGCTAATTCACGATTTGAAAAACCGTGGTTGTAATGCTGCTTGTATGCTACTTTTCGCTCAATAGCTTCGATCACAGGATCTGTAAATTCTGGTAAGCCTATGGCTTCGCAATAATCCAGACCTCCTGGGCTTAGGACATTGATTTCAATGAGTTTATCGTCTACGACGTCTAGACCAACAAAGAAGAAGCCGTCTTTGATCAATTTAGGTGCTGTAATCTCTACGATACGCTCCATTGCTTTGGTAAGTTTGGCAGGTTTAGCTGTGGCACCCAGAGACAGGTTACTTCTAAATTCTGCCTTGTCTTTATTAACGCGTCGTATAACCGCAAGCTCTCCTTTTTCTTCAAGAATGCGGCCATTTACCAGAATGATACGCACATCACCTTTACTCACTTCTGGTAAGAATTCTTGTGCGATAACATAGCCCAGTTCCGTTAAGCTTGTGACGATCTGATTGAAGTTCTTTTTTTCTTCATCGATTAAATAAACATTTTGCCCTCCCGAACCTTCAAGTGGCTTGAGAACCATCTTTTTATCACACTTTTTCCAGAACTTTAATAGCTCGTCTTTGTCCCGTGTGATCAAACTTTTAGGTTTTATAGAAGGAGGCAGTTCTTCAAAATATAGCTTGTCTATAAACGCATTAGACATGGCATTGGCATCATTCAAGACAAGAACGCCTTGCTCTTGAAGCATACGCCCAAAGGCAATACCAGAATGTTCTGCCCAATGCCTGTCATCGGTTTCTTCGGTAGGATTATTTCTAAGGAATACCACATCAATTTTTGAAGAATCAGCTTTGGTCCAAGCCAATTGTTCATCTTGAACCTGTTCCCAGAATTCTTGAGGCGTTTTATACTTTAGATCTTCAGGTATTTTTTTACAGGTAAGCTTGATTGGGCCGCCCTGATAAAAATTAAAACCGCCTACGTTCATAACGTAAACTTCGTGGCCGCGCTGGTGCGCTTTCCGCATTAAAACTACAGATGTCCCTACCGGTTCAGTAGCAACATCACTTATTACAAAACATATTTTCATGATTAGATCATTTTAGATAGTGTGATGCCTTCTTTAAAGGCGTTCAGTTTGGTTGTAAAATTGTCGTTGTTAAAATATCTAGGGATGATTTTTGGTGAACTCAGCAGTTCGCGCTGGGTAAGATCATTAATGATATCTACGTGTTTAAGCGCAAATTTCCCGGCAAGCAGGGGCTTCAGATCACCGCCGCTTCCCAGATAATCCCTAAGTTCAACAAGACCTTTGAGGTAAATAATATCTTTTAGAAAACCACCACCTTGAAACATTCTTGAGGTGATATTAAAAGCGCGCTCTTTAGTAAAACCATAATCGGTGTAGAGGTGGTGAAAGACCGATTTAAAATCTGCACCGTTCATCAAATCTTCGCCGGCAACTACGCGACCGGCCAATATTCTCAATCGGTTACCGGTTAGACCGCCTCCCAGATATTCTGAAAGTACAGCAATACCTTCCTGAGTGGCGTCGTAATCGGCAAAGCCTGCAGAGAGCTGACTCAAAGGCTGCTGACTACCGTTAAAATGCGTGAGCGCGTGTGTTCCCAGTTCGTGCTGAATCAATGCTTGCGCTTCATTTTCAGTCATTTTATAATCTGCAGGTAAATACAATTCACCGTTAGAAACCATAATAATATTTACATCTTCACGAATGTGAATGCTGCTTTCAAAATGCGGCGCTTGCTCTTTGAAATACTCAAATTCTACCTCAGCAAGTTCTTTAAATTGATGTGCATCAATGGTTTTTTCTGCGTGTTCTTCGTGATTTTCAGGAATAGTTTCTAGGATGAGTTTTGCTTCGGCTAAAACATTTCTGGGCACCCCTTGATACAATCTGATGCTGCTGTAAAAGAAATTTTTTGACCCTCGCTCTTTGAGCATGGTGAGTTCCTTATCTAACTCTTCCCGCTTTTCGTTATATAAATACGACAGTGAAGGATCATCGATCTCATCAATGCGCAGATTATAGAGTTCTCGCTTTAGTAAATCTGGATCTACCGGAAGCAAGCGATAGTGATAGGTGTCGATTTCTTCAAAATTGGTTTCAAAGAATTTGTGCCGTAATGCCTGAATATTTACCGGAGCGACCAACAATAAAAATTGATATCTTGACTGAATTTCGGTGATCTGTCGGTCAATCTTTAAAACCTCTTTGTGTATTCGGCGGCGGCCTAAAGTGTGGTAACTATGAATGTCTGAAGTGGTCTGTACGCGTATAAATTCATAAATCGTTTTCTGAATGGCTTTTGCCAATTTATCTCGGAACATTCTAAAATACAGCGGAAACATTTTACCGCTTTTATTACAATATACCGGAGGCAATTCTAGCCCCAGAAGTGTTCCACCGGCGGCTTTGAGGTCATCAAGATCAAACAAAGTTTCATCACCGGGTTTTTGTCTGTTTTTGGTATGTTTAATGTTTGCGCCTAGCTTGAGGTTGTACCTGCGGCTGTCTATTGCAGAAAGCTCTTCAGAAAGGGTTTCAAGAGATGCCGGTAATTTATGAGATGGTCCTTTGATGATAAAATCGGTACTTCCCGGTTCGCCTTTGTAGAGTTCGACCAAAATAAAAGAACCAAAACGTTCTGCCATTTTAGTCGTTAGTTGAGTGATAAACTCCCGGAAATACTCAAAATGAGAATCCCCAATAATCAGATAAGAAGCACCTGTTCGTGCCAAGCGCAAGGTGGCCTTGTCGTTTGGTTTTTTACGGTAAATGAGCAAGGCAGGGACATCATGTTCAAGCACTAAAAATCCGCCGTGTGGCAAGTCGCTCATCGTGCGTTTACCCGGTTCTAAATCAGCTAAAAGTTCTTCGGTTTGACCAATCATGTTTTCCGTTCTACATCATTTGACTCATCAAATTAGCAGAAAGAAGAACGGCTAGCAAACGTTTGCGCAGGAATGCATCAAGGTTTAAGAGAACTTTGGCAGGATGCGATAGTGCTTTAACATCGCCTTAGCGAAGTTGGCTGAAATAAGCTGTCAGAATTTTAGAAAAGCCCATTGATCTCAGCATCGATCTTGTTGATGATGCCTCCCAGATCTTCAGGATTATCTACAAAATTGATGTTGTCTACATCTATGATAAGCAAATTGCCTTTGTTGTAATCGTGAATCCAGGCCTCATAACGTTCATTCAGTCGGCTTAGATAATCGATAGAAATCGAGTTCTCGTACTCTCTCCCGCGTTTGTGAATTTGTGCTACCAGATTAGGTATACTGCTGCGTAAATAGATGAGTAAATCCGGACCTTGAACTACGCTTTCCATAAGTTCAAAAAGCGAGGCGTAGTTGTGAAAATCACGATTGGTAAGTAAACCCATCGCATGCAAGTTAGGAGCAAAAATGTGGGCGTCTTCATAGATCGTACGATCTTGAATGATGTCTTTACCACTTTCCTGAATCTCTAAAAGCTGTCTAAATCGGCTGTTTAAAAAGTAAACTTGCAGGTTAAAAGACCAGCGCTCCATCGCGTTGTAGAAATCATCAAGATAAGGGTTGTCTACTACATCCTCATATTGCGGTTGCCAGTTATAATGCTTTGCTAGAAGTTTTGTAAGTGTGGTTTTTCCGGCGCCAATATTGCCTGCAATCGCGATGTGCATGAGATTAGGATTTAGGTAGCTTTAATTTGTAGATTGAGATTAATTCAGAACGGTAAAGATACAGGTTTCCTGCTTTCAAATAAAACGCTTGAATGCCTTGCGGAATGTTTTTTATCTCTTGCCAGAAGGGCTTGGTTTTCGATTTTATATAAAGCTTTTCATTCTGAATGCTGAAGAGCTTTTCATCATATACAGCAAGGCTTTCAATTGCTCCTGACGGAAGTTTTTCAAGTAAACTTCCGTATTGATTGTAGTGATATAAATTGTCTTCTGAAAGTACCCAACACGTATTAAAATCACTTGCAAGTTCTAAAGCAATATCGGGTTGTGGAGTAAAATTGCTGACTACACGATTGTTTTGATAATCAAAAAGCTCCAGACGCTGCAAATCGGTGTTGAAGATCCAGAGTCGGCGATCGCTTGCCGTGCGCGCATGACTTACATTTCTGAAGTTTTCGATGGCGTTAAAATTAACTCGGGTAATTTCATTCAAGGTGTTGTCAAGAATCACAGCAGTATTCGTTTCGGCATAAAAAACTGTAATGCGTAACGGATTTAAAAGATCTACCGAACTGATCGCACCCAATCGCAAATCACTAAACTGAATGGTTTTGTCTTGACTCTTTTTATATAGCGCGCGGCCTTTTACGTAATAGAAGTTGTTATATGAATCAACACCAATAAAAGTGTCTGCTTTAAGCGATATGACTGTGTCTAAAGGTGCTGCTGAAACCTTAAGACTGTCTTGAGCCTGTAACGTACAAGCGCAAAAGAAAATAAAAAGTATAAGGCTTCGCATTCTTGAAAAATACAAAATAAAGCCGTTTTAGAAAGGTCTATAACTCGGAATTCAACAGGTAAGTTTATATCCAAAACCCCGCACGTTTATGATTTGAATATGCTCGTCTTTTGCTAGTTTTTTACGCAGTTTGGAGATGAACACATCCATACTGCGTGCCGCAAAGAAATCGTCTGAATTCCAAAGTTTGTTGAGAATCAGACTTCGATCGAGTACTTGATTTTTGTTTTTAATAAGGTGAAATAACAAATGCGCTTCCCTGTGGGTTAGTAAAATCGCTTCTTCGGCTTGAAACTGTAAAGTTTGTTTTGGGAAATTAAATTTATAATCACCTAAGCTTAGCACTTCAGATTGCGATTGGAGTTTTTTACGCGCGACCAGATTGTGAATGCGCACGATCAATTCTTCCATACTGAAGGGTTTTTTAAGATAATCATTTCCGCCTATGCTAAAGCCTTCTACAACATCGCTGGTCTGTGATTTTGCTGTGAGAAATATAATAGGAATGCTGTCATCTTTTGCCCGGATCTCTTTTGCGAGCGTAAAACCATCTTTCTTGGGCATCATCACATCGAGTACTAACGCGTCATAGCTTTTTTGCTCAAAAAGTTTTAACGCTTTTTCTCCATCTTCGGCAAGGTCTACTGTGAATTTGCGCGTTTCCAGACTCTCTTTTACGATTTGTCCCAGTGCAGCTTCGTCTTCGGCTAAAAGTAAATGAGTTGTATTAGGCATTGGGCAATTCGATTTTAAAAGTGGTTTGAGAAGTTACAGAAACATCGATGCTTCCACCGTGTTTTTCAATAATTTTCTGGGTGTAATAGAGTCCGATCCCAAAGCCTTTCACGTCGTGCGTGTTCCCTTTAGGAACGCGATAGAATTTCTCAAAGATTTGTTTTGCTTCAGCTTTGCTTAGCGAAGTACCGGAATCTGAAACCAGAATACGGTAAGATCCGTTGCGGGAATTCAGGGTGACTTCGATGGTATCTCCGCCATATTTTACGGCATTATCCAGTAAATTGTTCAAGGCGTTATCCAGATGAAAAGCATCACCCAAAATCCAATTGTTTTCTCGTAACGCTGTAAAACGAATGCTTTTCTCAGGCGCAAGGGTTTGATGCTTTTGAACCAAATTTTCCAGGATCTCGTTTAGGTTGATCTCTTCCTTGTTAAGTGCAAGGTCGTCACCGTCTAAGGTTGCGGTTTCTAAAAGTTTTTCGACCATCATCGTGAGTTTGTCGAGTTGGGCGGTGGAGGTATTTACATAATTACCCGTTTTAATGGGATCATTTTCACGATTAAAATTTTTGATTCCCTCGAGTGCGACACTAATGGTTGCAATAGGCGTTTTGAACTCGTGTGTGATGTTGCTGATGAGATCATTTTTAACTTCGGCAAGTTGCTTTTGGCGGTTGATGATCTTAAGTAAAAACAGGAGGCACGCGATGACGCAAGCGATTAAAACTGTCGATAAGATAATTCCACCTAGAATCCTTTTGAACAGAGTACTTTTGTAATTTGTAAAATACAAATTTAGCGAACTGCCTTTGGGGAGTAGGCTACTTGTAGAGTATGTGCTTTGACCTGAACGACTTTTTATATCCTCAAGTGTTGTTTGTTTTTTTCCGTTGGAATTTACAAACTCAAGGGATTTGTCAATATTGATGTCTCTGCGCATTAACTCAATATTGAGAAGACTATCCATTTTTTTCATTTGAATGGTATCTTCGGTAATTGAGATGACCACTTTTGAGGTGAAAATAGACCAAGGATTTTTTTCAATACTATCATTGGCTTGTAAGTTTTTGGCTGTTATGATTAAAGAATCAATTGCTTTTTGACTGTCTAATTCTGAGACTGAATCCTCTATCTGAATAAAGCTGTCTATGGCAGTCCCACGTAAAACTTTGATCCCTTTTATCTTTTTTGAATCCAGACTATCTAAGCCTTTAAACCCTTGACTGCTAAGGTCAATACGTTTTATAAGACTATCCATTTGATTTGTTAATGCATTTTTAGGAGCGGTTTTCTGATCTAGAAAAAAACCAACGGTGTTATTTTGAGCCAAGATAGTGTAGTAGTTATCAACCGCATTATCAAGACTTGCCTGCATTTCATCAATTAGTCTAAAGCGTTCAGTTTCATAATTTTTGATATTCCAGTAAAACTGAATGGAAAGTGTAATGAGTATTACCGCACTAATAAAATAGATGAGTATACTATAGCGTCTATTTTTCATAATTCAAATGTAAATTCAAATTCTCAGAACAGTTTCTACGGTTAACACTCGTTAACAGTGGTTAACGCTTTTAAAATGAACAAATATTCAATTTTGAGTTGAATTTAAATAATTGAAGATGAAAACTCTATTCACTACCATTTTTCTAAGTATTTGCATGTTTACTTACGGTCAAAATCAAAAGTCATCTTGGACTATTAAAACCGCATCATATTCAGATTCAACCCAATCAAAGTGGAAAGTGCATACCTCTAAACTAGATATCTCAACAGATGATCTGGAAGAATTACGAAATTTAGACTGGGAGTTAATGTTGCAGGAGTTTGAGAAAGACTCTTTACTTGCACGCGATATTCAACTTTCTGTAGAATTTGTAGAGGAAAAATCATTAGAGGGGAAGACTTTAAAAGGAATGTCAGCATCTCTTAAAGGAAACACTAAAGAGCTCGAAGATTTAAAGAAAAGAATTTCAGAAGTTACAGAAAGCTTAGTTCAATTTATTGAAAGCTATAAAGATTAATCAATCACAAATCAAACCGTTATGAACATTAAATTTTTAACTATCGTTGTCTTTTTTCTCGCTTTCGCGGAAGCAGTAATGGCACAGGACTTTCAAGGTGTTGCGACGTATAAAAGCAGACGCAAGGTCGATCTTAAAATGGAAAGTGAGAATATGACCGATGCGATGCGGGAGCAAATCGCCGCTCAACTCAAAAAGCAATTTGAAAAAACCTACACGCTTACCTTTAACCGTAATGAGTCCTTGTATAAAGAAGATGAGAAACTTGCCACACCAGATGTTGCATCCTCTAGTGGCATACAGATCAAAATAAGTCAGAGTCGGGACATTCTTTACAAAAACACGGGAGCGCAACGTTACGAACGCCAGGAAGATGTGCTGGGAAAAATATTTTTGGTAAAAGATAGCTTGCCAAAACCAGAATGGAAACTGGAGAAAGAAACAAAATCTATTGGTGATTATACCTGTTTTAAAGCCACGCGCACTGAAGACGTGGTATCACAAACCTTTTCTTCAGAGACTATGAAAACGGTAGACACTGCGTTTACTAAAACTGTTACGGTTTGGTATACACCACAAATCCCGGTAAGCCACGGGCCCGGGATGAACTGGGGATTGCCGGGCTTAATTTTAGAAGTACAAGACGGAGATCAAACAATTTTATGCAGTCAAATCGTGCTCAATCCTGAAGAAAAAATCGAGATCAAAGCTCCTGAAAACGGTAAAGTAGTGGGCGAAGCCGAAATGAAAACCATTCAGGATGAGAAGATGAAAGAGTGGATCGAGCGCAACAGCAGCAACCGGGAAGATGGTCAAACTTTTACGATAAAAATAGGCGGATAATATTTTAAAGACCGTTAAACCTTTGAAGCGCAGTGAAGTCAAAAAGCGATAAACTATTTGACTTATGAAACTTCAATCTTTATTTCTGGTTCTGGCGTTAAGCTTTGGTACCTGTGTTGTTAATGCGCAACAATTTGATGGAGGAGTAGCGACCTACTTTTCTAAAACTTCATTCGATTTTGAAAACTTCGGTGGTCGCGAGATGAGCGAGCAAATGAAAAAGCAGTTTGCCGAGCGCATGAAAAGCCGTCTGGAAAAAACCTTCACGCTTACGTTTACTAAAGACGAGTCTATTTACGAGGAAGAAGAAAAACTCGATGCTCCCGGAGCTGGAGGTGGTATGCGTTTTATGGGAGGTGGTTTTGCACAAGGCGGAATCTACAAAAATATAGCAGAAGATACCTATGCCCGTGAGAATGACCTGATGGGAAAATCTTTTCTGGTAAAAGATACCTTAAATAAACTGGACTGGAAATTAGAGAAAGAAAGCAAAATGATAGGCCAGTATGCAGCTTTTAAAGCTACTGCCATCAGGAAAATAGATGAAAATCCATTTGAAGCTATGCGTCGCCGCCGTGATCAAGATGCCGATTCTTCCGCAGTTGCAGCTCCAAAGGAAGAAGTGATCACCGCATGGTACACGCCGCAAATTCCCGTAAGTCAAGGTCCTGATGAATATTGGGGACTACCCGGTTTAATACTTGAAGTAAGTGCCGGCCGCACGGTAATCTTGTGTAATAAAATCGTGATCAATCCTAAAGAAGGTCTTGAGATTGAAAAGCCTAAAAAAGGGGATGAGGTCTCTCGTGAAGAATACGAGGCGATCGTGGTCGAGAAAACTAAAGAAATGGCAGAGCGCTTTGGTAACGGCAGACGTCGTGGTTCCGGCGGTCGCGGCTAAGTCTACAGCGGCATTCTGCATTAAAACAACCAACAACTAAAATTTTATGAAAAACCTTTTTGTTCTTTTTTTACTCTTCAGTCTTGCTACGACTGCTCAGAGTATAAAAGTAAGCGGTGTGGTCAAAGACAGTATTGGCACGCCGCTTGAATTAGCCAATGTGATCGCTACCCGTACCGATACCGGAGAGATGGAATCGTATGCGATCTCCAACACACAAGGGCGTTATCAATTCAATCTTCCTACAGGGGCAAAATATTCGTTGGTAGCGAGTTTTTTAGGACTGGCGCCTACTACGCAAGAACTTGATGTTGCACCCGGAGCCGACGATATTTCGTTAGACTTTGTGTTGCTTCCGGCAGAAAATCAGTTGGATGATGTAGAGATCGTTTATGAAATGCCGGTGGTGGTTCGTGGCGATACCATTGTTTATAATACCGATAGTTTCACTAACGGAACCGAGCAGAAATTAGGAGACGTTCTTAAAAAACTTCCCGGCGTTACCGTGACCGATGACGGCGAGATCGAAGTTGAAGGGCAAACCGTTTCTAAAGTAATGATCGAGGGGAAAGACTTTTTTGACGGCGATTCTAAACTAGCAACCAAAAACATTCCTGCAGACGCACTAAAAAAGGTTGAAGTACTTAAAAATTACAACGAAGTAGATCAAATGCGCGGTTTGGGTAATGATCAGGATAATATCGCGATCAACCTAAAGCTGAAAGAAGGTAAAAAGAATTTCTGGTTTGGAGAACTGCAAGGCGGAATCGGAGATGGCGAACAAACGCGCTATCTGGGTAGTGCCAAATTGTTTTACTATAGCCCCAAAGGAAGCATCAACTTGATCGGGAATTCCAACAATACCGGCGATGTGCCGTTTACGTTTAGAGATTACTTCAATTTTACTGGTGGATTTAGAAATTTCAATTCGCGTGGCGGAACTTCGTTTAATATTTCAGATAGCGGACTCGGATTTTTGGTTTCTCAAAACAATAGAGCTAATGAGATCAAAACCAATTTTGGCGCGGCAAACTTCAGTTATGAAGCTTCAGACGCATTAGATTTAAGCGGGTTTTTACTCTTCAGCGATAATTCAACCGATTTTATTCAGCGTAGCTTACGCAACTATATTGCTACCGGTGCGACCGAGGTAAATACTCAAAATAGCAATCAAAGCAATCAATTGGGGATGGTAAAATTCAGTGCCATATACAAGCCTAGCGATAAGCTTCAGTTGGATTATGATGTGCTTGCAAAAAAATCGCAGCAAGAAGAAATGACCGATGCACTTTCTGTTTTTACTGATGAGAATGGCGTGACCAACAACCCGATCGACGAGAATAAAGACAACAATCCGTTCAGTTTAAATCAAAACCTTAACGCGTATTATACGCTGAATGAGAAGAATATTTTTGCCGGTTTTGTGCAGCATTTGTATCAAAAAGAAGATCCGTTCTATCAGGCGATCGTAACGCAGCAACCTTTTGCGCAGATTCTTCCTTTGGATATCAATCAGGATCGATTCAATATCAATCAGGATAAAATGATCGAGACCAATAAATTGGACAGTAAGATTGATTACTACTATGTGATCAACGACAAAAGCAATCTGAATTTAACTTTAGGAACTACCCAAAGTCGCCAGGATTTCAACTCGGCTATCTTTCAGATTCTTGATAACGGGAATCAAAATGCGTTCACCGATGCAAGCTTGAATAACGACGTTGTCTATCGCTTTAGCGATGTGTTTTTAGGAGCGCATTATAAGTTTAAAACTGGTATTTTCACCTTTACACCAGGAGTGACTTTGCATAATTACAATGTAGCTTCTGAGCAATTAGGGATTGAAACCAGCGAGAATGAGTGGAAGCTGTTACCTGATCTCTATGCGATCGCCGAGTTTAAGCAAAGCGAAAGTTTACGCCTCAATTATCAGATGACCGCAGATTATACAGACGTGAATAATTTTGCTGAAGGTTATGTGTTTAACAACTACAATCAGATGTTTCGCGGTAACCGAAATATTGAGAATGCGATCTTTCATACCGCTCGGTTGAATTATTTCAATTTTAATATGTTCAACTTCACGAACCTAAACGGGGGCGTGAGTTACACCAAGCGGGTAGATGCGATCAAAACCAGTACTGCAATAGATCAGATCAATCAGGCTTCGTCGCCTATCAATAGCAATTTTGTAGATGAGGTATTGAGTGCTAACGGGCGTTTTCAAAAAACCTTTAGAAAGTGGAAGGCTAACTTGAGTGCGAATGTTTCGTACAGCGAATTGAATAACATCATCAATACGCAACCTACCCTGTCGCAAAACTTCACACAGAATTATCAGGGAAGCGTGGAAACCAATTTTAAAAACGCACCCAATTTTGAAGTAGGTTACAACCGAAGCATTAATAATTACCAAAACGGAAACAGCGATCGTGTGTTCTATACAGACCGCCCGTTTGCCAATATGGATGTTAAATTCTTAAACGGATTTACGTTTACTGCAGATTGGAGTTATTACAATTATCAGGACAAAGATGATACGGTGCAAAACGAATATTCCTTTTTTGAGGCTAGTTTGCGCTATCAAAAACCGGAAAGTAAATGGGAATTTAGATTGGATGGAACCAACTTATTCAATGTAGATTCTTTGAATAACGACAGCTTTAATGAAACCTTCAGCACCACTACAGAGTATTTTGTGATGCCGCGTATTGTGATGTTTTCGGTGAAGTATAATTTATAGCGCAAGCTATACTTATGTTTATTGTATTTAATACAAAACCCGAAGCTGTAAGGCTTCGGGTTTTTAGTTTAATCTTACTTAAGAAGAACTCATTTCTGGCTCAGAGACGTTAACAAATTCTTGTTTGTTTTCTTGTTGATGAAGCGTTTTTACAAAAGTGTGTTTTACCCTTTCTGAAAGTGAAAAATATAAGATTACAATCAAGCCTCTTACTGCATTAACGCCTATTTCAAGAAAAGCTTGCTGTTTAGCAGGGGCAGTAGCTAATTCTTCATTGAATTCTAAAATAAGGAGGCTGTCTATAGCAAAGAATATTATTGCAACGGTATTCATAATTATGATCATGCGTGGAGCAATACTGCGCTTCTTAAAAAAGAGAATAGCTACAAAAAGGGAGAAAACAAAATAGATAGAATTATAAAGAACTTCCAAAACTCCAAGTATTCCATAACCCAAATTATTAGAGAATAGTAATTCCCATTCGGATGAAGTTAAATGTAGGTCCTGATTAAAAATTAAAGTACTTAGCAAAATTATTGGTGTAAGCACTATTCCTATGCCAAAAAAGGCGACCCATCCACCAATAGGTTGATGCCAGCGTTCCTTTACATTGCAGGGCACATCATAAGTGCTAAATAGAAACCAGCATACAATAGCACTTAATAGAATTCCGAAAATTATTATTGAAATTGTTAAAGTGTACCCTGCATTGGCAACTTTTGATAAGTCTAAGGCCGAACGGTCATAGGTAAGTTGATAGTTGATTTGATTTTGAATCTTTTTATGGGCTTCAAGGTATTTTGAGACTTGATTAGGTTCTAGATAGTCTTTTTTACCCTCGTAGTTATGAATGATCTCTAAAGCAGCATTTTTATATTTTATATCATAAGAATAACTGAAACCTGGGTTGTGTATATTAAAAGATTCATTTTTAATATTCCAAGATTCTGGAAAATAGACTTTTGTCTTGTGCTCAAAATTGGCTGTTTCATTAACTAGATAAGGCATTGTACGATTTGATGTAGTCACCGGATAGAGCATATTCTCGAGAGTTGATGGATAAAAGCTCGTAGAAATAATTTGTTCGTTATCTAGTAAGGGTTGCCATAGGCTATCTATTTTGTAGTTTTCGACAACCTTAATCATATTGTTTTTACGATCGTCAAAGATTTCTACTTCTTTATTTACTTTAATATTTGGATAGAGTTTACTGTAAAATTCGGTGTAATCTTTCTGTATCGATGCCGTGCTATTCGTAGATAGATAAGGGCGCATATCATCAGCATCGCCCCCATAATAAACGGTTTCTATATCGAGTACTGCGCCGCCTCCTATTTGGTCTAGGGAGAATGTTTCGATAAGTGAGGTTTTAGGTTTTTTAGCTTTTTCTAGTTTAGTGAGGGTTGTTGTGCTTTCGTCTAATACTAAGCCATAGTAATAGTTTGGATAATAGATGGTTTGTAGATCGCCTCCTTGATCACTTATAGTAGGGTCAATATAAGCGTACTTACCTTGTTCAGTTTTGTATTGTACTATGCAGTGATCAAATGCAAAGGGCGAAGGTAATTTTTCATCAATATTTTTTCCATAAGTGCTGTTGACTAAAATGGGATTAGCGGCTATGCCATAGCTCTGCAATAATGTTGATAACAAAAGGGCTTTGTCTTTACAATCACCAAAACGCCGTTTGAGAACTTCAATGGGTTTACTTGGTTTAAATGAATTGAGGCCATTCTCAAACCCTAAATAACGAATATCATCCTGCACAAATCGGATTAAAGCTGTTAGGCTATCAGATCTAGTTTGAGCATCCTTAATTAAGTGATTTGCTTCTCTTTTAATGTTAGAACGTTCTTGCGAAGAAATTTTATAAAAACTATTGTAGTGCTTTGCAACAGCCGCCCAGCTTTTAAAGGTAGATAACTCAACTGTTGCTGCAGGAAAATACCATATAGGTGTATTAGATTCATATAAAATAGCTTCAGTATTGGTTGCAGACCAGCTATATCGAGTATGATCCTTAATTTGATTGATCTTTGGCTGTGGAGCGCCATTTTTAGTTTTATAATCCAAAAAATAATCTTTGGGTTTAAAAATGGCTAAGTGAATTTGAGCAATAGGTACTGTATGTTGCAAGTAAAATGTAGTCCCAAAATTACCTTTGTGTATTGGGTTGCGGCCTATTGTGGTGTATGCATAGTCGATTATATCTCCTTCTCGTATGTCATAGAGATGATTTATGGCAGTAACACGACCATTATAAAGGTGGCGTTCAAGATCTTCTTCCCTTTGAATAATCTTAAAGTCATCTATGATAAGCTTATTGATGATTTTACCATTACGTATGACATTGAGCTTATGAACTATAACTCGTTGATATTCGGGATCAAACTCTATAGAGATGTCACTCATTTCTTGTATCCCTGCTTTTGCAGTGATTTTATAGGCGTATCTTTCATAATAAGCCTCTTCGCCTGCGTGATATTGATCATCGAGAAGTAGGTAATAAAACCCTGATGATTCTTGACCGTTAGCCGTAGCAGAATAGTCTGGTGTAATAGGTGCTACCCAATCAGGTGTAGCTTTTTGATAAAAATTTTGTGCAGTAATTTGGAAAAAGGAAAGAAAAAATAAGAACCTAACAAGTAATTGTTTAAGCATAATCTAATATTGAATTAATCCTTAAATAAACGCTTTTAAGAATTAATTAACAACGTTTTTGAATTATAATTACTGTTTGGTAATATTGAAAGTTATATTCTATAATTGCTTTTAGCATTTAAAACAAAAACCCGAAGCTGTAAGGCTTCGGGTTTTTTAATTATTCAATTTCTTCGAATGTTTACGCTTGTTCGAGTTTATTCATTTTCATTTCATATTCTTCAGTCGCTTCTGCGATTTTGTCCACATTGTCTGATGCTTTTTGATGTGCATCTTCCATCGCTTTTTCTAAATCCTTATCCGGATTTTGGAAAAGATCTGTGATTACGTGGTTAATTTTATCGATGATGCTTTCTTGGCTGTTCTTAATATCTTCCAATTTATGAAGCATCGTTTCCATTTGATCATACTTTGCTTGATCCATAATTTTTGATTTTTAGTGAATACAAGGTACCGGCAAGTAGGTCTGAAAACGAGGTTTTTAACCCGATTTTAATGGAATTTTGCAGCTTTTAACGGAAAAATCCTTGATTTAAGAGTTTATTAGTACCCCTTTTTAGCCTGAACTTGATTCAATAATTGCTCCCCATTTTGCATACGCTGATAGTTTTCTGCCACTTGACCAGATACTGAAGCCGCATTGCTCATACTTGCAATATGCGGGGTGATAATAATATTTTCGGTTTGCCAAAAAGGATGTTCTTCAGGCAAAGGTTCGGTATGAAAAACATCTAGCGCAGCACCGCTTAAGTGCTCGCTGTTTAAAGCTTCGATCAAGTCATCATCTACAAGATGACCGCCGCGTGCAACATTGATGAGGTAAGCACCTTGTGGTAGTTTATTAAATAATTCTTCATTCAAGATTCCTTTGGTGTTTTCTGTTAATGGAAGCAAACACACCAGAATTTCAGATTTTGAAAGGAAAGTGTTGAGTTCATCTTCAGTATAGCTTTTTATCCCTTCAACGTTTTTCTCTGAAGAAGACCAGCCGATTACATTAAAGCCGATTGCTTTTAGCATAGTTCCTACGGCTTGCCCTAAAGTGCCGAAGCCTAAAATTCCTGCGGTAACATCTTTCGCGCGCTTGTAATCGGTAGGTTTCCAAGTATTCTCTTGCTGTAACCGGGCGTAGGTTTTTAAATTCCTGATGTGATTGAGGCATAACGCAGCGACAAACTCTTGCATATCGCTCGCCAGTTTCTCGTCTACCACACGGGTAAGAATGACATCTTCAGGTAGCGACTCGTCTTCAAAAAGATGATCAACACCGGCGCCCATAGAACCGATTACTTTTAAGTTGGGATACTTGGCATAACTGCCTTTTGGTGCTTTCCAGGTAATCGCCATCGTCGCATCTTCCGGGTCCTTAATAGTTTCCGGGGTGACTACTTCAATAGTGGGATCTGCTTTTTGTAAAGCGTCTATCCAGGGTTGATACTCTTTATTATTTCTGATTAGTAAAAGTGCCATAAAATACAATTGAGCGACCAAATTAGCTATTTCGGTTATAATATGGGAACCGCTTGCGCTTTCTAACGTATTTTTAATACCATCAAAACCTCAATTATGATGTTGCTTACATTTCCCAAAAAAAGAATACTGGCTTTTAATGATGCGATCTTTTCCATCGCGATCACTTTACTTGTGCTCGATATTGAAATACCAGACACCGCAGCGATAAGAACAGATGGAATTTGGCAGGTGTTGGGTAATCTTATACCCAACTTTATAGGCTTTTTTGTGAGTTTTTTGGTTATTTCCCTGTATTGGATTTCACATTTAAAGTTTTCTAAATACATTAAACTTTACGATAACCGGCTGCTTTGGTTGAATCTTTTACTTCTCCTATTTATCGTACTGTTACCGTTTTCTACTGCTTTTTATGTAAACAGTTTTAATGAGGATAGTGCTTTTCAAGTTTATTGTATCAACTTGATTTTTTTAGGAATATTCAATTTTTTAATGATTCGTCACGTTGCAAAGTTGAATACCAAAATGCCTAAATTAGTAAGCAGATGGCTCAAGTTTAGGTCGCTCAATGTGAATTTGATTTGGGTGTTATCGCTGGCTTTAGCAACCGTTTTGCCTGATTTAATCTCTCGATTATTGTTTGTGCTGATTTTTGTATTTCAGTTTTGGGGAGATCGTTATTTTAAGAACAAGGGACTGCTGAAGAAACTGCATAAAAAAAGCACCACGTGATGCGGTGCTTTTTATGAATTTAAAAATTTCTATAAACCGAAGGCTTCCTTAACCTGATCTACATAATCTAGTTTTTCCCAAGTAAAGAGTTCAACCTCTTTCTCAATGCGCCCGCTATACGGACTTTCAAAAATCTTGGTAATTACTTGAGGATCTTTACCCATGTGACCGTAGGCTGCCGTTTCTCTATAAATAGGATTGCGCAATTTCAAGCGGTCTTCAATCGCTGCAGGACGCATATCAAATAGTTCGCGCACTTTAGCTGCAATTTGCCCATTGCTCAATTCAACTTTAGAAGTTCCGTAGGTGTCAACGAATATTGAAGTAGGCTCTACCACTCCAATTGCATAAGAAACCTGAACTAAAACTTCGTCAGCAACACCGGCAGCGACAAGATTCTTAGCAATATGTCTTGATGCGTATGCCGCAGAACGGTCTACTTTACTAGGATCTTTTCCTGAAAATGCACCACCGCCGTGAGCACCTTTTCCGCCATACGTGTCAACAATGATCTTACGTCCGGTAAGTCCGGCATCTCCGTGAGGACCACCAATTACAAACTTTCCGGTTGGGTTAATGTGGTAAATAATATCGTCATTAAAAAGCTTGGCAAGCTCCGGGTGTAGATCATTTTTCACACGCGGAATCAAAATCGAAATAATATCTTCTTTGATCTTAGCCAGCATTTTTTCATCCTCATCAAACTCATCGTGTTGCGTAGAAACTACAATAGCAACGATTTTTTGAGGCACGTTATCATCAGAATATTCTATCGTTACCTGTGCTTTTGCATCAGGTCGTAGATAAGTGATGTCTTTATTTTCTCTGCGCAGCTTAGCCAATTCGATCATAATGCGATGCGAAATGTCAAGCGCCAACGGCATATAATTTTCCGTTTCCTTGGTCGCATAACCAAACATCATCCCTTGATCGCCGGCACCTTGCTCTTCTTTAGAAGCACGGTCAACCCCTTGATTGATATCTTGTGATTGCTCGTGAATTAATGAGATAACACCACAGCTATCACCACTAAATTGATACGCGCCTTTAGTGTAGCCAATATCGTTGATCACGCCACGCGCAATGTTTTGCACATCGATATACGTGTCGCTTTTTACTTCTCCCGCAAGCACCACTTGCCCAGTTGTAACAAGGGTTTCGCAAGCAACTTTTGATTCAGGGTCAAAAGCTAAAAAGTTATCGAGTAAGGTATCGCTTATTTGATCTGCGATTTTATCAGGGTGCCCTTCAGACACACTTTCTGATGTAAATAAGTAAGCCATTTCAGCATTTTTTTATTCCCGCCAGTGGGATGAAACTTAAAAACAAAAGGGATTTGACGAATGCCTGATAAATGGTAGTAAGTACTGCCTTTAGCATTTTTTTACGCCGATGTTTCAGCATAAGAGGTTGCAATCAGTCAAATCTTTCCTCTTTTGAGATGGCAAATGTATAAATTTAGCAGCTATTACAAAACGGGTTTTGAAATCTTATGATTTTTTATGATCTGTTAAAAATTGATAGGTTTTACTTGCATATCTGTAAAACGTTTTGCAATCTTTGCGCTCACAAAGTTCAAACACGTACTGAAATGTTATCAAGAAAGGCGGAGGGAATAGACCCTATGAAGCCTTAGCAACCCTTTCTCCCGAAAGAAGGTGCTACATTCTATCTGTTTTTGCAGAATAGATAACGCAAAAGGAATTCTTCCTCACTACTTTCTTGCTTTCATTTTTCAGTTTTGCGGCTAAAGCCACAATAGATTATTATGTTACAAAAACTGAAAATAGAAAATTTTACAACCCAATCGGGCTATCAATTGGATTTATCATTGAGCTATGAGACCTTTGGTCAGCAATTGGGTGAAGCTCCCGTAATTCTAGTGAATCATGCGCTAACGGGTAATTCTCACGTAAGCGGTCCAGACGGCTGGTGGAATGAGATCATAGGCGATGATAAGTGTATTGACACGCGTAAATACAGCATACTTTCCTTCAACATTCCCGGCAATGGTTATGATGGTTTTTTGATCGAAAACTATAAAGAATTTGTTGCGCAAGATGTTGCACGCGCTTTCTTGAAAGGATTAGAGCTTCTTGAGGTCGAATCACTTTTTGCAATTATTGGCGGTTCCCTGGGAGGCGGAATTGGTTGGGAAATGCTTACGCTTCAGCCGGCAATCACCGCGCATTTTATTCCTGTGGCTTCCGATTGGAAATCTACAGATTGGCTTATTGCAAACTGCCAGATTCAAGAACAAATATTGAATAATTCCTCACAGCCAGTTCACGATGCGCGTATGCACGCGATGCTATGTTACCGCACGCCGGAATCGTTTAAGAATAAATTTCAGCGCAGCACCAATGAAGATCTCAATATTTTTAATGTTGAGAGTTGGTTGGATCATCACGGCCATAAACTGAAAGATCGCTTTCAAGTTTCTGCTTATAAGTTGATGAATCAGCTTTTAAAGACGATTGATGTGACGCGTGGTCGTGAAGGCTTCAATGAAATTCTGAGTACAGTTGAGGCTAATATTCACATCATTGGTGTGGATTCTGATTTGTTTTTTACGCCTGCGGAAAACAGAGAAACCTACAAGCAACTGGCGCAACATAAAAACAATGTGACCTATGGCGAGATTCATTCGGTGCACGGTCACGATGCTTTTTTGATCGAATTTGAGCAACTCGAGCAGCTGTTGTATCCGGTGTTTAGAGAAGATACGGCAAAGCTGAAGATCTTGAAATTCGGTGGAAAATCTCTCGCAAACGGAAAAGGTCTAGACACGGTTTTAAATATTATTAAATCGAAAGTAGCCAACGGCGAACATATCGCTGCTGTGCTTTCTGCGCGTGGTGGCGCTACCGATGAATTAGAAGCAATTCTCGAAGCAGCAGCTTCAGGACAAGCGTATAAACATCAGATCGAAGCATTCAAGTCGTATCAACAAAGTGATTTTGATGTTGACCTTTCTGAAGAATTTTCAGAACTGCAACGTCTTTTTGATGGCGTCGCACTTTTAGGCGATTACAGTAAAAAAGTGAAAGATGAGGTGCTGTCTTTTGGGGAGTTGATCTCGGTAAAAACAGTGACGCATTTATTGCAAAAAGCTGGTATAAAAGCGCAGTTTACAGATTCGCGTAAGCTTATAAAAACCAACGGCGTTTTTGGTAATGCGCAGCCTAACGACAAGCTTTCTAAAGAGCAAGTGGTAAAACACTTCACTAAATATAACGGCGATACGGTAAATATTGTAACCGGTTTTATCGCTAGTGATGATAATAATCAAACCACCACGTTGGGCCGTAACGGAAGCAATTATACCGCTTCTTTGCTTGCTAATTATTTAGATGCCGGCGAACTTCAAAATTACACGCACGTTGATGGGATTTTCACAGCAAATCCAGACTTGGTTCCGGGAGCGCAGAAGATCGAACGATTGACGTATAGTGAGGCAAACGAACTCGCAAATTTTGGTACTTCGGTATTGCATGCGAAGACGATTATTCCGCTAATTGAAAAGAATATTCCGCTACGTATTTTAAATACGTTCAATGCTGATGACAGCGGAACTTTGATCACCGCTCAAGAAGAAAAAGAAGGAATTAAATCGCTTTCTGTTTTAAGCGAAATGGCATTGATCAACCTGGAAGGACGCGGACTCCTTGGAAAAGTGGGTGTCGATGCGCGTATTTTTAGAGCTCTTGGAAACAGCGGTGTGAGTGTGAGCATTATCGCACAAGGGTCTTCTGAGCGAGGCATTGGTCTTGTGGTTGAAGCAAAACAAGCGCAATTGGCAATTTCCGCTTTGCGTTTTGAGTTTGAAGCCGATTTTCAGAATCAGGATGTGAACCGAATTGAAATCATAGACGAAGTTGCGGTGATCTCGATCGTTGGGCAGGATTTGAGCAGTTTCCACAAACCGTATAGCGAACTCATCAAAAACGGAATTGTGCCGTTGCTATTCAATAATACGGTGACCGGTAAAAACGTGAGTGTGGTGGTGCGCAAACCGCAATTGACTAAGGCTTTAAATGTTGTGCACGGTGAGATTTTTGGAATTGCTAAAAAGATCAATATTGCGATCTTCGGTCACGGCTTGGTGGGCGGAACTTTGATAGACCAGATCGTTGCTTCGGCAGCAGCGATTCAAGACCGAAAAGGCATCGCGCTGAATATTTTTGCGGTAGCCAATTCAAAGAAAATTTTGTTTGATAAAGATGGCGTTTCAGAATCCTGGAAAACCGATTTTGATGCTCAAGCTTCAGAAGGCGGTATTCACGAAGTTATCGCTTTCGCGAAAGCGAATCATCTGGCCAACTTGATCGCGATCGATAATACGGCGAGTGCAACTTTTATCAAAAATTATATTGATCTGGCCAAAAATGGTTTTGATCTAGTTTCTTCAAACAAGATCGCCAATACGGTAGAGTTTGATTTTTACCAAAAACTACGTCGGGTTTTGGATGAAAATAACAAGCGCTATTTGTATGAAACCAACGTAGGTGCCGGACTTCCTTTGATCGACACGATTAGGTTGTTGCATCTTTCCGGAGATAATATTACGCGTATTAAAGGTGTGTTTAGTGGTTCGTTAAGTTATTTATTCAATACCTTTTCTGTGGAAGATAAATCTTTTTCAGAGGTGCTTCAGGAAGCGATTGACAAAGGCTTTACAGAGCCTGATCCGCGTGAAGATTTGGGCGGAAATGATGTAGGGCGTAAATTATTGATCTTAGCTCGGGAACTGGACTTGCATAAAGAATTTAGCGATGTGCAGATCGAAAATTTAATTCCAGAGCCGTTGCGTGAAGGTGCCGCTTCAGATTTCCTTGGAAGATTAAAAGAGTTAGATCCGGTTTTTGAAGCACGTAAAAAAGCCTTAAAAGAAGGCGAAGTTCTGCGTTATGTTGGCGACCTTTACGGTGATTTATCTCAGGAAGACGGCGGTGCGCTCGAAGTAAAATTGGTGACCGTTTCAAAAAACTCCGCTTTAGGCCAGGTAAAAGGCAGCGACAGTATTTTTGAGATTTACACTGAATCTTATGGCGAAAATCCGCTAGTGATTCAAGGAGCCGGAGCCGGTGCGGCAGTTACAGCACGAGGGGTTTTTGGAGATATTTTAAAACTCGCAGAACGAAATAGTTAGTAAAAATTATAAAAAGATGAAAGTAACACTCGAACGTAAAAACAACGATTATTTGTTTGAAGCTAAAGGTGCTTCGGGTAACTCGGTAATGATCGATAACAAAACTGTAGATGAAGTAAAAGGCAGCAGCCCTATGGAGCTTTTGTTGATGGGTGTTGGCGGCTGCAGTGCGATCGATATTATTTCGATTTTGAAAAAGCAAAAACTCGAGATCGACTCGTATAAAGTGGAGGTTGAAGGAGACCGAAAAGAGGTAGGTCAGGCAAAGCCGTTTAGTGCGATGCGAGTACATGTGTATCTTGAGGGGGATATTCCGCCGGCAAAAGCTTTACGCGCAGCTCAACTTAGTTTTGAAAAATACTGTTCTGTTTCTATCACACTCCAGGCAGGTGTTGAAGTGACTTACAAAGTGTTTTTAAACGGGGAAGAAGTGGAATAGATCTGAGATCTAAGACTTGAGATTTTAGAATAAAGAAATAAGAATAGAGAGGAAAGAAGTGTATGATAGCGATACAGCTTTGAACCTCTCAATAATTAAGAAAATAATTCCAGATTTTAAACAACGCATTTGAGCATAAAAGTACATCTCAAATCTATCGTCTAAAGTCTAACATCTAAATGCAATGAGTAAACATTTTGAAACCGAAGCGATACGTACGCAATTGAACCGAAGCGAATTTTTGGAGCATTCTGTGCCACTTTATTTGACTTCAAGTTTTGTATTTGAAGATGCTGAAGATATGCGTGCTTCCTTCACAGAAGAAAAGGAGCGTAATATTTACAGCCGTTTTACCAATCCTAACACCAGCGAATTTGTAGACAAAATTTGCAAGATGGAAGGAGCTGAAAGCGGTTATGCATTTGCGACTGGTATGGCAGCGGTTTTTTCAACCTTTGCGGCACTTTTAAATAGTGGAGATCACGTGGTTTCAGCACGTTCGGTTTTTGGGTCTACACATGCGTTATTCACTAAATTTCTCCCAAAATGGAATATTGAGACCTCGTATTTTAAAGTGGATGAGGTAGATAAAGTGGAAAGCTTAATTAAACCGGAAACCAAAATCCTTTACGTTGAATCGCCTACAAACCCTGGTTGTGATGTTTTAGATCTTGAGCATTTAGGAAATCTTGCCAAGAAGCACACCCTTATTTTTGTGGTGGATAACTGTTTTGCGACACCGTATTTGCAACAACCAATCAAATTTGGAGCAGATATTGTGATCCATTCAGCTACAAAAATGATCGATGGGCAAGGGCGTGTACTTGGAGGTGTGAGTGTAGGTCGTGCCGACTTGATCAGAGAAATTTATTTGTTTGCACGTAATACAGGACCGGCGATGTCTCCATTTAACGCTTGGGTACTTTCAAAAAGTTTGGAAACACTACACGTGAGAGCAGATCGCCACTGTGAGAATGCATTAAAAGTAGCTGAATTTTTAGAAGGTCATGATAAAGTGAATTTGGTGAAATATCCATTTTTAAAATCACATCCTCAATATGAAGTTGCTAAAAAACAAATGCGTCACGGAGGAAACATCGTTGCTTTTGAAGTCAAAGGTGGAATCGATGCCGGGCGTAAGTTTTTGAATGCGATAAAAATGTGTTCGCTTTCAGCAAACTTAGGCGATACACGTACAATTGTGACACATCCTGCCTCTACAACACACAGTAAATTAGCAGAAGAAGACAGGCTTGAAGTTGGAATTACAGATGGTTTGGTGCGTTGTTCGGTTGGTCTAGAACACGTAGAAGATGTGATTGCAGACCTTGACCAAGCATTGAACGCTTAGAATTATAACTTTTTGCATACATTTAGCCCGTGTTATCTAAGAAAACAAAATACGGTCTTAAGGCGCTTGCCTATGTTGCAAAGCAAAAAGGGGAAGATCCTGTGCAGATAGGAGCCATTGCCAAAAGCGAAAATATCTCTCAGAAATTTCTCGAGAGTATTATGCTCACCTTGCGAAAAGCCGGTTTTTTAGGTAGCAAAAAAGGTAAAGGTGGCGGTTACTATCTGCGCAGACAACCTGAAGAAATCAAGATGGTTGAGGTCATGCGTATACTTGAAGGGCCGGTTTCTATGGTGCCTTGTGTAAGCCTTAATTTCTACGAAAAATGTGATGACTGCCCTGATGAAATGACGTGTTCGGTACACAGTCTTATGGTGCAATTAAGAGACAGTAATCTGGCGGTTTTAAATAAAAACACGCTAGCCGACCTTATTGCTAAGTAATTCCGAAGATTTGGCTTAAATGCTGAAAATCACTTAAAAATTTCAAAAAACCAAGAAAACATTTGGTCAGGAAGTATGGTAAGTATATTTTTGCTTTATAATCCTAGTATTCCGATAGGATTTAAATAATAAATTATGACTGACGATCAACTTTTATATATCAAAGCTCATTTAGATGAATATAATGAGATGCTAAGAGATAAAGGTCCTGAACATATTATTAGGTTCATTTTGAGTAGTTCAAAAAGACCTATTTTGACAAGTAATTTTGGTCCATACTCCGCAAGTTTGATTCACGCTGTATCAAAACAAAGGAATGGGATACCTCTTATTTGGTGTGATACAGGTTTTAATACACAGCAAACTTTAAATTTTGCTAAACGTATAGAACAATCATTGCCCATTAATCTTAAAAGGTATCAGCCACGCAAAAGGTATAGCGAAAATGAGTTACCCTCAGAATCTGGAGAGGCTTTTCAAAATTTTGTAAATGATGTGAAACTAGAGCCTTTTAAACGAGCGTTGATCGAGCACAATCCAGATGTTTGGTTTACAAACATTAGAAGAGGTCAAACCGCTTATCGGGATACGTTAGATATATTGAGTCTTACCAGTGATGGGATTTTAAAAGTTAGTCCATTTTATTATTGGACTGATACAGAATTGAGAGGTTATTTAAGTCAATTTAATTTACCCAATGAGTTTATCTACTTTGATCCAACGAAACCAAAGTCAAACTTGGAATGTGGTATACAGTTTAAATAATTTTTTATCTATAAATCCTATTTTTCCGATAGGATTAAAATGAATTAGAATTTTAAAAAATAAAAGCTATGCAAAGCTTCAGAACAGAAATAGAGAATCCGGTTGTAGAACGCGACATTATCGAGCTTGAGAAAAAAATCAAACTCTTTAAGGATGGGAAGGTTGATGAGGAACGTTTTAGAAGTCTACGTTTGGCACGTGGAGTTTACGGTCAGCGTCAGGAAGGTGTTCAAATGATACGTATCAAGTTGCCTTATGGTAAAGTAACCAGCGATCAGCTTCTGCGCATAGCAGACGTTTCAGATGAGTATTCTCGAGGCAAATTGCACATTACCACGCGTCAGGATATTCAAATTCACTATGTGAGTCTCGATCGTACTCCAGAGTTATGGGCCGAGTTAGAGAAAAGCGATGTAACCCTTCGTGAAGCCTGTGGAAATACCGTGCGTAACGTTACAGCGAGCCCAGACGCCGGGATTCATCCAGATGAAGCTTTTGATGCGACACCTTATGCGCACGCCACATTTCAGTTTTTCTTGCGTAATCCTATTTGTCAGGAAATGGGTAGAAAGTTTAAAATGTCTTTTTCGTCAACAGATGATGATTCAGCATTGGCTTTCATTCACGATTTAGGATTCATCCCAAAAATTAAAGATGGCGAAAAAGGTTTCAAAGTTATGCTGGGTGGTGGTCTAGGTTCGCAACCGCGTCACGCCGATGTGTTGACCGATTTTCTTCCGGTGAACGAGCTTATCCCAACTATAGAAGGAGTCTTGCGTGTGTTTGATCGCCACGGGGAACGTAATCGTAGATTGAAGGCACGTATGAAATTCCTCATCAAAGATTTAGGTCTTGACGGATTTATGGCTTTGGTGGACGAAGAGAAAAAAGCACTTTCTTATAAAACCTATGAGATTGATACTTCAGAATATGAAAAGCCAATTACTGCGCCTGTAACCGAAGCGCCACAAGTTGAAATCGAAGATGCTAAAGCTTTTGAAGCTTGGAAGTCAACTAACGTATTTCAGCAAAAACAAGAAGGCTTGTATGCTATTGGAATTAAAGTGCGTTTAGGAGATTTTTCTACGGAAAAAGCACGTGCTTTAGCAGGCTTGATCAAGAAATACGGAGGAGACGAATTGCGTCTAACGCTGCGTCAAAATATTCTACTAAGACATATACCGGAAGGGGCAATTCCATTTTTCTACTCACAACTAGCCAACCTAGGTTTTGCCCGCCCGGGATATGAAACAACAACAGATATTACTGCGTGTCCCGGTACTGATACCTGTAACTTAGGGATTGCAAGTAGTACCGGTATCGCAGATAAATTAGAAGATGTTCTGGTTGAAGAATATCCAGAATACCTGAATAATAAAGAAGTGACCATAAAGATCAGTGGGTGTATGAATGCCTGTGGACAGCATAATATGGCTCATATTGGTTTTCAAGGGATGTCGGTTCGTACGCCAGAAAAATTAGTAGCTCCCGCACTTCAGGTGCTTTTAGGCGGTGGTGTTTTAGGTAATGGCGACGGGCGTTTTGCCGATAAAGTAATCAAAATACCTAGTAAACGGGGTCCACAAGCCTTACGTGCAATTCTGGATGATTACAAGGCAAATGCCGGAGATTTAGACTTTCTAAGCTATTATGATGAAAAAGGACAGCGTTATTTTTATGATTTCCTAAAGCCACTTTCTGAAACTAATAACCTAGTAGAATCTGACTTTGTAGACTGGGGGAATGACGAGAAATACATTCAGGAAGTAGGCGTTGGTGAGTGTGCCGGAGTCGTGATTGATTTGGTGCAAACCTTACTTCTTGAAGCAAAGGATAAAGTTGGTAGCGCTATCGAAGCTTTTGAAGAACAGAAATGGGCAGATAGTATTTATCATACCTATGCAGGTTTTGTAAATGGCGCAAAAGCGATTTTGCTTTCAGAAAATGTGAAGACCAATACACAAGCCAACATTATAGCAGAGTTTGATAAAACTTTTGGTGAAGATGCAGCCCTTAAAACGGAAACTTCATTTGCCGACTTAGTGTATCAAATTCAAAACAATGAACCTACACAAGAATTTGCAGAAGCGTATTTAGCAGATGCGAATGCCTTTTTTACGCGTGTAGATGCCTTCAGAAAAAAACAATTAGCAGATGCCAATTAATAATCCAAAATTAACAGTAGTAGGAGCGGGACCCGGAGATGTAGAGCTGTTTACCTTAAAAGGCATTCGTGCTTTAGAAAGCGCAGATGTGGTCTTGTATGACGCTTTAGTAAATCCGGAATTATTAGAATACGCGACCAATGCAGAATTGATCTTCGTTGGAAAGCGCAAAGGCTGCTATGCCTATCAGCAAGAGCAAATCAACGATTTGATTATTGCCCGCGCTAAAAGTCACGGTCACGTAGTGCGTTTAAAAGGAGGAGATCCATTTATTTTTGGTCGTGGTGCCGAAGAGATGCAAGTCGCAGCAGCTGCTGGTCTTGAAGTGGCAGTGGTACCGGGAATTTCTTCTTCTTTGGCAGTTCCTGCATATCAAAATATTCCGCTTACAAAGCGTGGAAGTTCAGAGAGTTTTTGGGTGATCACAGGTACTACAAAAGCGCATAAGATTTCGAATGACATCAAGCTGGCGGCGCAGTCTTCAGCAACAGTGGTGATCCTTATGGGAATGAGTAAGCTTGCGGAGATTACAGCACTTTTTCGCGAAAGCGGAAAAAAAGATACTCCTGTAGCCATCATACAAGATGGCACCACTTCAAAAGAGCGTATTGGTGTAGGTACTGTAGATACGATTGAAACTGTAGTTCAAGAGTTAAAACTTACTAACCCATCAATTATTGTGATAGGAGAAGTGGTAAAACATCGTGAGCAATTGCTTAATTTGCAGTTAGAAATCGCACAAAACGCTTAAAATGGCAGCCGAAACAAACACACTTTACCCTGTATTTTTAAAAGTGCGTAACCTACAAGTTCTTATTGTAGGCGGAGGGAATGTGGCTTTGGAGAAACTTACCTTTCTTACAAAATCAAGTCCTGACGCAGTTGTAGAAATGGTAGCGCCGTTCTTTAGAGAAGAGACTTTAGAAATGGCACGTAAGTTTAACGTGAAAATCACCAAGAAGCGCTTTACCCGTTCAATGCTTAAAAAGCGACACATCGTGATTGCCACTACAGATAGTCCTGCTGTAAATCAGCGCGTGTATAGAGCTGCGCGCAAGCGATATTTGTTGTGCAATATAGCAGATGTACCTGAACTTTGTGACTTTTATATGGGTGGAATTGTGACTAAAGGTAATGTGAAGATCGCGATCTCGACTAACGGAAAGTCGCCTACTACGGCAAAGCGCTTACGACAGTTTTTTGAAGAGGTAATACCAGAAAATATAGATGATCTTGTTCAGAATTTGAATGAGTACAGAAAAACAATAAAAGGGGATTTTGAAGAAAAGGTTGAAACCCTAAACGAATTTACAAAAGGATTGATTTCCAAAAAATAAAGCTAAAGTTGAATGATGAGCTTCGGCTCAAAGAATAAAGAAGATGATAAAGACAGACATACTCATTATTGGAGCAGGACCTACCGGTTTATTCACAGTTTTTGAAGCTGGTTTATTAAAGCTGAAATGCCACATTATTGATGCGTTGGCGCAGCCTGGAGGTCAGTTAGCAGAAATCTATCCTAAAAAACCTATTTATGATATTCCTGGTTTTCCTGAAGTGGGCGCTGGCGAATTAGTAGATAATCTTTTAGAACAAGGAAAACAATTTCAGCCAGGATTTACCTTAGGGGAACGTGCTGAAACTATAGAGAAACAAGAAGACGGAAGTTTTATTGTAACTACCAATAAAGGTACACAGCACCAGGCGCCGGTAGTTGCAATTGCAGGAGGTCTAGGAAGTTTTGAACCCCGTAAGCCTGTTATACCTAATATTCACGAGTTTGAAGATAAAGGTGTAGCCTATATGATCAAAGATCCTGAAGTGTATCGCAACAAAAAAGTAGTGATCGCGGGTGGAGGAGATTCTGCATTAGATTGGAGTATTTACTTGGCCAATATTGCAAAAGAAGTAACTCTTGTACATCGTAGAAATGAATTTAGAGGCGCACTTGATTCCGTTGAAAAAGTTCGTGAATTAAAAATGCTGGGTAAAATTAATTTGATCACTCCAGCAGAAGTTGTGGGTCTTGGAGGTGTTGATGAGCTTAAAGAGGTTGTGATCGAGAAGAATGAAGAGCAGTTTTCGGTAGAAGCAGATGCATTTATTCCATTATTCGGTCTTTCTCCTAAACTTGGTCCTATTGCAAATTGGGGATTGGAAATTGAGAAAAATGCGATCAAAGTAGATAACACATTAGATTATCAAACCAATATTCCGGGAGTTTTTGCAATAGGAGATGTTAATACCTATCCGGGCAAATTGAAATTGATTCTATGCGGTTTTCACGAAGCAACAATGATGTGTCAATCAGCCTATAAAATCATCAATCCTGGTAAACGTTATGTAATGAAGTATACCACCGTAAGTGGTATTGACGGTTTTGATGGTTCGAGAAAAGAAGCTGAAAAAGCAGTTATACAAGCTATAGACTAGCCCGCGAGGTCTAGTTTAGATTTAAGGCTCAGAATGGTGTTCTTGGTCAATGGCTTTTCAAGAAAGTCGATTACCTGAGCATACTTCTGAGCCTTTTCTTTGTCGTGTATGCTCGTACTTGAGGTGACGATAACCACTTGAGTTTGATTTTGCTTTTCAGTCAAAACTTCAAGAAATTGCCATCCATTAACTTCTGGCATGTTTAGGTCTAAAAAGATCAAATCTGGGTTGGTGTTGCTTAAATCTAAAAGCGCTTTTTGAGGAATTGTATAATCAACTACTTCAGTAGAAAAACCTGTTACTTCAATCAGCTTTCTAGTGATGAAGTTAGCCATCTTCTGGTCATCTACAAGCATTACTTTGATTGGCTTAAGGTTCATGCTTTTAAATCGATGTTTGAATTGATTTCTGCTTCGCTTTGTCTTACGACTCTTTTAATAACTTCATCAAGCTGCTCTGCAGATTCTTTGATTTGAGGTAGAATGGCCTCCCGTATATCGGTGTCAGACAGGTCTGAAGTAATTTCTACAAGGCCTAATACTCTGCTAAGCGGTTCTCTTAAGTCGTGCGCATTTAAGTGAGATAGTTCAAAAAGTTTTTTGTTTTTTGAATGTAACTCTCGAGTGCGCAATTCTATGAGGTTTTGTTGATTGCTGTTTATTCCTTCGATTTCTTTGTTCTTCAATTCTATTTCTGCAACCAATCGTTCAAGATCATTGTTGTTTTCTATCAGTTTTTGGCTTAAGTAAATCTGTCTGTATTTTGAACCAACACTATCTATAAGAAGATGTAAAATTTCAGCATCACTATGATCAAAAACTTCATCATCATCAGAGATTATTGAGGTGCAAACCTGATACTTGCCGTAGTTGGAAAACCAGCCCCAAAGTTTACCCTGATTTAGAGATAAATGAGCAAGGTATTCCGGCAGGTCTTTGGTTTTTAAATCTTCTACAAACGGAATTTGATTTGCTAATAATTTGAGCTCGTGCGGTGCAAGATCTTTTGCAAGAGTGTGCTGAGTGTATTTACCCTTAGTGAAAGTGTACCCGTTAAGCTCACCATCGTGTACCAGCATTATCCTGAAAGCCTTAAAATTAAATAAGTACTTCAGATGTCGGTTGATGGTTTTTCCTAGATCTTCCAGAGTTTCTGCCTTGCCTAAACTGCCAGAAAATTTAGAGAAAGCCTCGTAGGTTATTCTATACTTAGCACTAGAAAGATTCACAGCCTTTTTGCTTAGGCCTGAGCCTCCATAAGTTCGTTATCTAACTTGATACCCGATATGTCAGCCAGCGTATTAAGCATATTAACTAAATCTGCTTGTGCCATAAGCTCTTGTATTTCCTCTTCATCAAAACCTGCCTTTTCAAGAAGATCAAAATCTTCTTCGGTAATTTGACTTGAGTTTAAAGCAGCTTTAGACACCACACTAATTGCGGTTCTGTAACTTTCTGGGATAATTGGGCTATCGAGATTTTCGGTAACTCTAAAGTTAGGATTGTCACTAATCATAGCGCTCATGCTATCTGCAAAGATCCCGTGAGCTTGCGCGCAATATTCGCAGTTTCGCTCTTTTGAAACATTGTAAATGATGAGTTGTTTTAAAACGTTAGGAACATTACCCATCATCAAAGTCGATTTGAGTTTATTCCAATTTCCGCTAAGTAGTGTTGCATTTGAACCTTGGCATTTAATCCAATTCAAAACAAACGGGATTTGTAAGGTGCGTTTTGTGTCGTCGTAAATCGCTTGCACTTCAGGAGTTGCGTCTTCGTAATTTACAATTTTAAAGCGTTTAGCTTTTGAAGTAGAGGTGTTATTCATGTGTTCAATTTAGGAAGGTACAAATTAACAATTTTCTGTTAAGATGTGTGACTTAAAGTTTCGTTAATATATGTTTGAAAAACAGCTACTTGTATTTTTCCTTTGTAAAAGTGTAAAAAAAGCACGTAATCAAAAAAATCGTTTTACCTGCTCCTGTTTTTCTCAGGGAAAATATTCGTGCTCCAAAAGTTGTATTTTCTCCTCTTGTTTTACAATATTTGCAACGCAGTTCATTTTTTAATGCAGTTATCAAGAAAGGCAGAGGGATTAGACCCTGTGAAGCCTTAGCAACCCTCCGCCTGGAGAAGGTGCTACGTTCTACTCTAATTAAATGAGATAGATAACAAAACAAGTCACAGAGACTTCTCTTTTACTTTCTTAATAGCTTAATTTTGCCAATTGCCCTGATTATTTGGGTGACATTTGTGATGTTGAATATTTGAGAAGTTTGATTATGAAAACGACGATACACGACGAACTTAGAAAACGTATTTTGGTCCTGGACGGAGCCATGGGCACTATGCTTCAGCGGTATAAATTTACAGAGGAAGACTTTAGAGGGGAAAAGTTTAAAGACTGGTCCTCTCCGGTTCAAGGTAATAATGATATGTTGAGTATCACTCAGCCTGAGGCTATTGCAGAAGTGCATGCCAATTATTTTGAAGCTGGAGCCGATATTGTTGAGACCAATACCTTTAGTGGAACCACAATCGCCATGGCCGATTATGGGATGGAGGATTATGTCTACGAGCTTAATTATGAGTCTGCAAAAATCGCCAAAAAAGTCGCTCAAGAATTCACCGAAAAAGAACCCGAGAAACCACGATTTGTTGCCGGAGCGATGGGGCCTACCAATAAGACGGCAAGTATGTCGCCAGATGTAAACGATCCCGGTTTTAGAGCGATTTCTTTTGATGAGCTGCGCACAGCATACAAGCAACAGGCTAAAGCGCTGCTTGACGGTGGTGTAGATTTACTTTTGGTAGAAACTATTTTTGATACCTTGAATGCTAAAGCTGCATTATTTGCGATCGAAGAGATCAAAGAAGAGCGCAATATTGAAATTCCGGTGATGGTGAGCGGCACAATTACCGATGCTTCCGGGCGTACACTCTCAGGACAAACGGCTGAAGCTTTCCTCATCTCGGTAGAGCATATGCCTTTACTTTCTGTAGGCTTCAATTGTGCGCTTGGTGCAAAGCAATTAACGCCGTATTTAGAAGTGGTTTCTGGTAAATCAAATTTTGCAGTGTCGGCTTATCCTAATGCGGGCTTACCTAATGCTTTTGGGGAATATGATGAGACTGCAGATGAGATGGCAGCTCAGATTAAAACGTATCTCGATAAGCAATTGATAAATATTGTAGGCGGTTGCTGTGGGACCACTCCAGAGCATATACACGCTATTGCCAAGTTGGTTGAGGGCTATGCTCCCCGACCTTTGCCAGAATTAAAGAAAACCGAAGCAGCTTTATAGATTTTTGATTATGGAAACCGGTTTAAAAGAAACCTCTTCTATTACAGACTTCAGGCCTTTGAAACTTAGTGGACTCGAACCACTGGTGATCACGCCTGAAAGTAATTTTGTAAATGTTGGTGAACGAACCAACGTTGCAGGATCTCGTAAATTTTTGAGACTCATCAATGAAGAAAAATTTGATGAAGCACTCGACATCGCTCGCGATCAGGTTGAAGGTGGCGCGCAGATCATTGATATCAATATGGACGACGGACTTATTGACGGAAAGAAGGCGATGGTCACGTTCCTAAATCTTATCGCTGCAGAGCCAGATATTTCCCGAGTGCCTATTATGATCGATAGTTCAAAATGGGAGATTATCGAAGCGGGGCTGCAAGTCGTGCAAGGCAAGTGTGTTGTGAATTCGATCAGTTTAAAAGAAGGGGAAGCCGAATTTATAGACCACGCTAAAAAGATTAAACGCTACGGAGCTGCCGTGATCGTTATGGCTTTTGACGAAGTTGGTCAGGCCGATAATTACGAGCGCCGTATTGAGATTGTAAAACGCAGTTATGATATTCTCGTAGATCAGGTAGGTTTTCCGCCTGAAGATATCATTTTTGACTTGAATATTTTCCCGGTCGCCACCGGTATGGAAGAGCACCGCCTTAATGCTTTAGACTTTATTAGAGCTACAAAATGGGTGAAAGAAAATCTTCCGTACGCCCATGTAAGCGGTGGTGTGAGTAATGTATCTTTCAGTTTTAGAGGGAATAATGTGGTGCGCGAGGCGATGCACTCGGTGTTTTTGTATCACGCGATTAAAGCCGGGATGAATATTGGTATTGTGAACCCAACAATGCTTGAGGTTTATGACGATATCCCAAAAGATCTTTTAGAGCACGTTGAAGACGTGATCCTCGACCGTCGTGACGATGCAACAGAGCGTCTTCTTGATTTTGCCGAAAGCGTAAAGGGAACGGCCAAAGAAAAAACGGTTGACCTCTCTTGGCGTGAAGAGCCTTTGCAAGATCGTATCACGCGGGCTCTGGTAAAAGGGATTGACGCGTATATTCTTGAAGATGTAGAAGAGGCGCGTTTGGCTTCAGAAAAACCATTACATGTGATCGAGGGACACTTAATGACCGGTATGAACGTCGTGGGTGATCTTTTTGGAGATGGAAAAATGTTCCTTCCGCAGGTGGTAAAATCGGCGCGTGTGATGAAAAAAGCGGTGGCGTATTTGCTTCCGTATATCGAAGAAGAGAAGTTGAAAAATCCGCCACCGGCTTCAGAAAAAGAGAAGTCTAATCTTGTGTTGATGGCGACTGTTAAGGGCGATGTGCACGATATAGGTAAAAACATAGTAAGCGTGGTTTTGGCGTGTAACAACTATGAGATCATAGACCTTGGAGTTATGGTTCCGCCGGAAAAGATCATAGCTACTGCAAAAGAGAAAAATGTCGATATCATAGGCTTAAGTGGCTTGATCACTCCTTCGCTTGATGAGATGGTTTTCCTCGCAAAAGAGATGAAACGTCAAGATTTTAAAGTGCCCTTACTCATTGGTGGTGCGACCACAAGTAAAGCGCATACCGCTGTTAAGATCGATCCGGAATATCCGGAGTCTGTAGTTCATGTAAATGATGCTTCGCGAGCAGTAACGGTGGTGGGTGATTTGCTCAATCCGGATTCTTCGGTACAATACAAAGCCGGGATTAAAGAAGAATATGCCTTGTTTAGAGAGCGCTTCTTGACCCGTGGGAAAAAGCGCGAGTTTCTTTCCATTGAGCAAGCACGAGAAAATAAGTGGAAGTTAGATTGGGATACTTTTGAAGCAGTTAAACCCAACGAATTAGGAGTTCAGGTAATTGAAGAATTTGATCTTGAAAAACTTGTTGATTATATAGATTGGTCGCCGTTTTTCCGCAGTTGGGATTTGCACGGAAAATATCCTGATATACTTGAGGATGAAGTAGTGGGGGCTCAAGCAAAGGAATTGTTTGCAGATGCTAAAGTTATCTTGAAAAAGATTTTAGACGAAAAATTGCTGAAAGCTAAAGCGATCTTTGGACTGTTCCCTGCCAATACGGTTAACGACGACGATATCGAGATTGTCACTTCGGGCGGAGGTGAGAACGAAGAAAAATTCATCTTCAGAACCTTGAGACAACAAAGTAAAAAGGCATCCGGAAAACCCAATATTGCACTTTCAGATTTCATCGCGCCTAAAGAAAGCGGAAAGCAGGATTATATGGGCTGTTTTTGTGTTACTGCCGGTTTTGGAACACAAGAATTGGCTGAAAAGTATGAAGCAGATCACGATGATTATAACAGCATTATGGTAAAAGCACTGGCCGATCGTTTTGCTGAAGCCTTTGCTGAATATCTGCACGAACGCGTGCGTAAAGAACACTGGGGTTATGCCAGTGAGGAAAGCTTGAGTAATGATGCGTTGATCAAAGAAGAATACAAAGGAATTCGCCCTGCGCCGGGTTATCCCGCGTGTCCAGACCACCTAGAGAAATTGACTATTTGGGATGTTCTTAAGGTAAAAGAAAACATCGGGGTAGAACTTACCGAAAGTCTCGCGATGTGGCCTGCAGCTTCGGTAAGTGGATATTATTTTGCGAATCCGCAGGCGCGTTATTTCGGATTAGGAAAAATTAAAATGGATCAAGTTACCGATTTTGCAAAGCGTAAAAATATAGAAACGCGACTTGCAGAAAAATGGCTCAATCCCAACATTTCTGACCAATAAAAGAAAACAACCAATCAAAATAAAAACCTAAATGGTTCTCTAGATAGAACCTTCATGGTATCAGATTATGAAAATTACAGATCACATAAAAAACGCAAACGGAAAGACCTTATTTTCTTTTGAATTGATCCCGCCTAAAAAAGGAAAAAGTATTCAAGAGCTTTATAATAATATAGATCCGTTGATGGAGTTTAAACCTCCGTTTATTGATGTTACTACTTCGCGCGAGGAGTTTGTGTATATCGAGAAAGACGGTCTTCTTGATAAGAAGGTAACGCGTATGCGCCCGGGAACTATTGGTATTTGCGCCTCTATAAAGCATAAATACAATGTAGATACCGTGCCTCACGTGCTATGTGGTGGTTTTACGAAAGAGGAAACCGAATATATGCTGGTTGATTGTCATTATTTGGGCATTCACAACCTGATGGCGTTACGTGGCGATGCGATGCGCGAAGAGCAATATTTTAAGCCTACACCTGGCGGTCACGAGTATGCTTTGGGTTTGGTGGAGCAAGTTGCAGAAATGAATAAAGGGCGTTACTTGAACGGGATGGTTGAAACTTCAGATTGTTCTGATTTTTGTATCGGAGTTGCCGGTTATCCTGAAAAGCATTTGGAAGCTCCTTCTTTAAAAACCGATCTGAAACGCCTGAAACAAAAGGTTGAAGCCGGCGCAGATTATGTGGTGACTCAAATGTTTTTTGACAATAAAAAGTATTTTGAATTTGTAGACCTTGTACGTGCAGAAGGAATCGATATTCCAATTATTCCAGGGATTAAGCCTATTGCGGTAAAACGTCATTTACAATTGCTTCCGCAGGTGTTTAAAATAGACCTACCGCAGGATTTGATCGATTCGGTAGAAGCGTGTAAAACCAATGCAGATGTTCGTCAGGTGGGGGTAGAATGGGCAATTCAGCAATCAAAAGAGTTGATGGAAGGCGGCGCGCCGGTACTGCATTATTATTCTATGGGGAAAAGCGATAATGTTAAAGCGATCGCTTCAGAATTGTTTTAAGTACATTACTCATAATATTTGATACATTTGCGGGATATCTTTTAGAGAATGAAGTATACGTTTTTTGTTGCCTTTTTGTGTTTTGTTTCGGTATATGGCCAGGAAGAAGTAAAACCCTACAGTTTTGATCTTAATTATACGTACGGAACCATTCTCGAGCATAATAAAGATATCTCGCATTTGATTACTGGGCATCCCACGGGTTTTATTTTATCCTACAACCGAAGAACCTACGGATTCAACGATTGGGAAGCGCGTTACAATTATCCTGATTACGGATTTTCATTTGTGTCTCAAGATCAAAAGAACCCGTATCTGGGAGAAAATTACGGACTTTACGGGCATTTTAATTTCTATGCGTTAAATCGGCATTTGATGGTGCGTATTGCGCAAGGTGTTGCCTTCACGACTAAGCCTTTTGATATTGACGATAACTTTAGGAATAATGCTTATGGCTCAACATTGTTGAGTTCGACCTATGTAATGGTCAATTACACGCAGCCTAATATTATTGATCGTATTGGCTTGCAAACAGGTATTACGTTGGTGCATTATTCTAACGCGAATGTGCGGGCTCCTAATGCAAGTACCAATTCGTTTACCTTCAATTTAGGGTTGAACTATCAGCTGGATGATGAGGAGTTTCCAGAGTATATTCCAAAAGTGAAAAGCCGTTATACCGAACCTATCAAGTGGAATTTTGTAGTGCGGTCTGGTGCTAATGAGAGCGATTATATAGGATTGGGGCGCAGAGCTTTCTTGGTGCTTTCTTCATTTTTAGATAAGCGCATTACGCATAAAAGCAGTTTACAAGTAGGAGCCGATTTCTTTTTGAGTCCGTTTTTAAAAGATCAGATCGAGTATGAGTCTATTGCTTTTGCAAATCAATACGGTACCACAGGAGATGAAGATTGGAAGCGTGCCGGGCTGTTTGTAGGGCATGAGTTACACTTCAATAAAAACTCCTTTGTGACCCAGTTTGGGTATTATGCATATTACGACTATGATTTTGAAGGACGCGTTTATTTTAGAGGTGGTTTAAAACGCCGTTTTACCAAGAATATTTTTGGAGCCATTACCTTGAAATCCCACGGAGCAAAAGCTGAAGCTGTTGAATTTGGTATAGGTGTAAGACTTTAATAGTGTACACGCCAATCACCAAATTCTTCAACCTTAAATTTCTTGGTTAGATGATCTAAACTATCTGGGATGGGTCTTCGATCTTTAGTTATGATAATATTGTTAGGATCTTTTAAAAGAGCTTCGAATTTCGGGTAATTTTTAGGATTTCTCAGATCAATATACGATCTGGTCCAGCTTGAATCTTTTTCAAAACGTGTGTCGCGTAAAGATTCGTAATTGGTATTGCTTACTGTAATGATGCGGTCTCCCAAGTAAAATTCAGCAGAAGGTAATCGGTAATCATAAACGATCACCTTATACTCTTTCAGATCTTTACGTTGTTCTTTTATAAAAGAAAATTGAGGCTTAAAGCTGCGCATCAGCAATTCATTCTGAGGAGCAAAGCTGAAATACAAGAGTAACAAAATACACGTTGCTCCTGTGCTTAACCCAAAAAGGCGTGTGCTTTTTGAAGCATTGGCTTTAAAATTCCACCAGTAGAAATAACTTCCTATTACGGCTAGCGCAAGTATGCTTAACCAAATTTTGTATTCAAATGCGGGAATGCAAAGCAAAGCGATTGCCATCCCGGTTAAAATTCCAAAGCCTACTTTATAGGTGAGTATAAAATAGCCTTTTTCCTTTTCTAACAGTTGCCTGTAAATGCCTGCAAAGAACAATGCGAGCAAGGGATATAATGGCAAAATGTAAAAAATGAGTTTTGACGAGAACAGAGAGAATACCACCAAAATGGCCAAACACGTAAAGCCCAAAACTTTTAGTTGTAGTGTGAATTTTAAATGGTTTCGTTTAGCAATAAGCACATAAACAAAGGGCACGGTCCACGGAAGGCAAAGCAATGGCGCAAAAACAAGATAGTACCACAGTGGTTTGCTGCGTTTAAATTGAGAAGCGTCAACACTGCGTTTTATGATTTGATCTTCAATAAAATGATCAAGTAGATTGGGTTTTTCTAAAACAATAGCGATAAACCACGACGCTGAAATCAACAGCAATAAAACAATGCCTAAGACGGTATGCTTTGAAGGTTTGACAGGCTCTTTATTGATGATTTTATAGCAAATCATAAATAAGGCTACTGGTAAAAAAGCAACAGGACCTTTGACCAAAAAAGCAATTCCTAGCAATACATAACCCAAGTATAAGAAAGAGGTATTCTTTTTAAGTTTTGCGTATAAAAAGCAATAAATACTTGATAGAATAAAGGTGTTGAGAAAGGCGTCTGTAGTGAGGTTTAGCACACTGGCTAGTGCGATTGGGAAGGTGAAATAAATGAGCGCAGCATAGATGCCGGTTTTGCGATCGTCAAACCATAATTTACCCATTTTATAGACCAGCAGTAGCTGAATAATTAAAGCTACAGCCAGAAAAAAGCGGGCTCCAAATTCGTTATAACCAAAGAGTTTATAGCCTAAAGCAGTAATCGCATAAGTGACCGGGGGTTTGTGGTAATGCCCGATGCCCAGCATACGCGGGTGAAGAAAATCGTTGCTCAGCGCCATTTCCCGACCAATTTCTGCATAGCGGGCTTCACTGCTTTCTGTAAGTCCGCCTTGACTGATGCCGCACAGCATCAAGATAAAAATCAAACCTAAGACGAAGTAGAATTTTTTTGTTAGCATTTAAAAAATTTACACCGCCAAATTTCAATAAATCTGCTAAAAAGGAATCTTGAATTGTGAATTTATTTTTAGCGCGACAATATAATTGCGGGTTCTGCTTCTTTTTGCCGTAATTTGCTATCAAAAGTTGTTGTATACATGCAAAGAATAGTTATTGCACTTTTTCTAGTGCTTGTCTCTTGTAATTCAGAAAATGCAGAGGATTGCTTTCAGACTTCTGGAGAGATCGTAGAGGTCGAATACGAGGTGCCAAATTTCACTAGGCTTAGAGCAGAAGCAGAAGTTATCGTTCACATTAAACAAGGAGAAGAGCATAAAGTTGTCCTGCGCACCGGGAAAAACCTGGTCAATGAGGCCTTGATCGAAGTTCAAAATGGCGTGCTTGTGTTGCGTAACGACAACCGCTGTAATCTCGTGCGTGAGTACGGGAATTTTGAGGTTTTTGTAACGGTGCCCAACCTTACAGAAATCCGTCATAACTCTTCAAGAGAAATTTACAGCGACGGGACCTTGGTATTTCCTGAACTGTATTTGGTGAGCAATACTTCTATTGGTATCGATGTGATTTTGCGTAAAAATGGTGAATTTCACTTGGATCTTGACACCGAAAACCTTCGTGTAGATGCCAATGGTAAAAGTGTTTTTTATATTACCGGCGAAGCCGAGAATATGGATTTAGGTTTTCAAAATGAGAACCCACGTTTTGAGGGTCGGGATTTTGTGGTTCAGAATATTGATATTTACCATCGAGCACCTAACAAAATGATCATTAATCCGCAGCAAAGTTTAACCGGAGTCATCACGGGAACCGGTGATGTGATTGCAGTAAATCGTCCACCGGTTGTAGATGTTGAAGAACGCTATACGGGTAGATTAATTTTTGAAGATTAAACCGCTTATGAGATTTCTTTTTCTTGCCTTATTGACGTTTACCTTCAGCTTAAATGCGCAAGAGATAGAATTTGCTAAAGAACAAAAACCAGTCTCACTTGACGCTTCTTTTTTCTACGGAAGCATACTCGAGCACAACCCTGATATCAATCACCTTATTACTGGGCATCCAACAGGTTTTATCTTAAGTTATAACCGAAAGACCTACGGATTCAATGAGTGGGAGCGTCGCTATAATTATCCCGACTGGGGATTCTCTATGGCCTATCAAGATATGCACAATGAATATTTAGGCGAGAATATAAGCTTCTACGGCCACTTTAATTTCTACTTTTTAAACCGAAACGCATATTTCAGAATTGGTCAGGGTGTAGCAATTGCCGGTAGTCCGTATGATCCCGAAACCAACTACATCAACAACGCATATGGGACCAAGTTGTTAAGTTCGACCTACATAGCACTTCAATATAATAAACAGAATTTATACAAGGGTTTTGGTTTAAATACAGGGTTTACGATCATTCACTACAGTAATGCAAACTTGCGCGCGCCTAACAACAGTACCAATACGTTTGCTTTTAATGTTGGAGTAAACTACAACTTGGATTATGAGAATTTTCCTGATTATATTCCCGAGGGTGAACGTACTAAATTCACCGAGCCGATTCATTATAATCTAGTTTTACGCGGCGGTGCTAATGAAAGTGATATCGTAGGGCAAGGACAGTTTCCGTTTTTCGTGGTTTCAGCATTTGCAGATAAACGCATCAATCATAAGAGTACGCTGGTCGCCGGTACAGATGTGTTTTTCGCTTATTTCTTTAAAGAATTGATCAAACTTCAGGCAGCTTCTTTCCCGGAGTTGGGTGTACGTGGCGATGAAGATTGGAAGCGTGTCGGGCTATTTATTGGGCACGAGTTGCGCTTTAATAAGATCGCTTTTGTCTCGCATTTGGGGTATTATATTTATTATCCCTATGAATTTGAAAACCGATTGTATAACCGACTGGGTTTAAAGCGTTATTTTACCGAGGATATTTTTGCGGCTGTAACCGTAAAAGCCCACGGAGCAAAAGCTGAAGGCGTAGAATTTAGCTTGGGTTATCGCTTTTAAATTGACTAATGTGTAGTTTTATTCGGTGCGATTTTACATCTTTGTTAAAGATTTTGAGTTACTAAATGTTCAGATTTTCAGTTCTTTTGGCGTTTGCCCTTTGCTTAACAGGCTGTAAAGACCTTGAGACCAAAAAAGTGTCTTCAGAGGTTTTGGCAGAAGAAGAGCTCAAAGCGATCAATATGAACGAAGTTGATGAGTATCCTTCGTTTGCTACCTGCGATAGTATTGAAGCTCAAGAGGCGCGCTATCAATGTTTTAAAACCGAATTGGCGCTCAATTTTCAAAGGCAACTTTCAAACAAAACCATTATCGTAGAATCTGAATTGAATGATACGATCTGGTTGTATTTGAGTATTACCGAGCTGGGAGATCTCAGCATCGACAGAACCGAAATTCCCGACACCATTGCTGTTCAGCTACCCGAATTAGAACGTTGGTTAAAAGATAGTCTTGATTCTTTACCTCAAATTTCTGCGGCTAACAAGCGCGGTATTCCTGTAAAAACGGCCTTTAAAATGCCGGTGATCGTGAAAGTTGATTGATCATTTTTTAAAGCTTCTTCCTTTCCACTCAAAAGATTTTAATTGGCTGGTGAGTGCTATATATACCGTGATAAAAGGATAGAGCAGTGCGACCCAAACATAATTTTTCAGCGTGCCGGTCTGGTTAAAAAGACGCGCCGTAAGATAGATCAGTACAAAGTCAACTGCTAGTTTTAATACAATGAGCCAGCCTAATTCAGCCAAATAAAAACCACTGAGGATCGTACTGAGATTCCCAAAAAACACCAAAAATGCAGTGATGAGTGCAAAATAGGAGGTGTACGCAGATGCTTTTGCTGCCCAGCGTTTGCGTTGATTGAATAAATTTTTCCAGCTGGGTTGCGCCTGTGTAAAAATCAACGCCTCTTTTTGTTTTAAATAACCGACACGATCGGGATATGCTTTGAGAAATTTCTGTAATAAAAAAACATCATCACCACTTGCCAAATGATCGTTTTGAGCATATCCCTTTAGTTCTAAAAACTCAGTTTTAGCAAAAGCGAGGTTGGCGCCGTTACACATAAAAGCTTGTTTAAGACCAAAACTACCCAGAGTTGCTCCTTGTAAACTTAAAAAGTCCAGTTGCTGAAATCGGTGTAACAAGCCTTGTTGCGAAAAAAAACTCACGGGTCCTGCGATAAAGAGCGGTTGCTCCTTATGTATTTTCTGATCAAAACAATGCAGCCAATTTTCAGGAACAGCACAGTCGGCATCGGTGGTGACGATCCATTCATAGCTTGCGGTTTTAATACCTGCATTTAAAGCATCTTTTTTAGGGGAAGCAGATTCCCGTCTATTTTCAATAATGCGCAGTTGAAGCTGTGTGTGCTGTCGAAATGCCTCAATGATTTGAACCGAAGCATCACTTGATTCGTCATCTATGAGAAGTACTTCAAAATGCGTTTTAGGATAGTACAACTGCTCAATCGAATGAAGCAATCGCGGTAGATTTTCTGCTTCATTTCTAAAGGGAATCAAAACAGAAAAATGGGTGTGTGCTGAGTTTTCAGAGCGCGTAGATGCTCCTTTCAGTATTAAAAACCCGTAAATATGAGCTAGAATGAGCAGCACATACAGGACTATAAAAACAGCGATGAGGGTCACACTTTTAATGTTTAGCTTTGCGAAAGCTTCAAAGATGTAAAAAAATTAGCGCTTGAAATCAGAAAAAATCATTTTAGGAATCGATCCCGGTACGACCATTATGGGTTTTGGCCTCATCAAGGTGGTTGATAAAAAGATGCAGTTTATGCAGCTTAACGAGTTGATGCTTAAAAAGTATGACGATCCTTATGTGAAGCTGAAACTTATTTTTGAGCGTACGGTTGAGCTTATTGATACCTATCATCCTGATGAGATGGCCATCGAAGCGCCCTTTTTTGGAAAAAACGTACAATCTATGTTGAAGTTAGGCCGCGCGCAAGGTGTGGCGATGGCAGCAGGGTTGTCGCGTGAAATCCCGGTGACCGAATATCTCCCAAAAAAAATAAAAATGGCCATTACCGGCAACGGAAATGCCAGCAAAGAACAGGTGGCCAAAATGCTTCAAAGCCTTTTAGGCTTAAAAACACTTCCTAAAAATCTGGATAGTACTGATGGTCTGGCCGCTGCGGTTTGTCATCATTTTAACTCGGGTAAAACGGTTGTGGGTAAGAGTTATACCGGCTGGGAGGCTTTTGTAAAGCAGAATGAAAAGCGCGTAAAAAAGTAGTAATTGACAGTTATGGCGGGGCTTTACATTCATATTCCTTTTTGCAAACAGGCGTGTCACTATTGTGATTTTCATTTTTCGACTTCCTTGAAAAAGAAGAGCGCACTCGTCAATGCGTTATGCAAAGAAATGATCCTGCGGAAGGATGAAATCCCCGGGCCATTGCAAACTATTTATTTTGGTGGGGGTACGCCAAGTTTACTAGATGCTGAAGATCTTCAGCAAATTTTTAAAACCATAGATAGTCATTTTGAAGTAACTGAAGCTCCAGAGATTACCTTAGAAGCTAACCCGGATGACCTGACCGAAGCTAAACTTAAAATGCTTGCAGAGTCGCGAATCAACCGCCTTAGTATAGGTGTACAGTCTTTTTTTGAAGAAGATCTCAAGTTGATGAATCGTGCGCACGATGCTGGCGAGGCATTAGCGTGTCTTCTGCTTGCAAAGCAGTATTTCGATAATATTTCAATAGATCTCATCTACGGAATGCCCGATATGAGCGATGCACGTTGGCAAGAGAATCTCGATCAAGCTATTGCGCTTGATATTCCGCATATATCGAGTTATGCATTGACGGTAGAGCCCAATACGGCGCTCCAAAAGTTTATAGAGAAAGGGGTGGTAAAACCTATGGACGATGCTGTTGCTCAAAAGCACTTTGAGATTTTACTGGCACATATGGAGAAAGCCGGTTTTGAGAATTATGAGTTTTCCAATTTTGGTAAGCCCGGCTATTTCTCTCAGAACAACACAGCGTATTGGACGGGAAAACCCTATTTAGGAATTGGTCCTTCTGCGCACAGCTTCGATGGTAATACGCGCAGCTGGAATATCAATAATAACCCAAAATACATTAAGGCAATCGAGGCAAATGTGCTTCCGATAGAGCGGGAAAACTTGTCCACCACAGATAAGTATAATGAGTATGTAATGACCGGTTTGCGCACGATTTGGGGGATTTCGCTAGAAAAGATCGAACAGGATTTTGGTCTAAAATTTAAGGAATACGCGCTGCAACAGGCGCAAAAGCATATTGAGGAGCACCTTTTATTTCTAGATGATCACCGTATTGTAGTTACCAAAAAGGGCAAGTTTTTAAGCGATGGACTGGCGAGTGATTTATTTCTTCTGAATCTTTCCTAAGATTTTACTGTAACAATTCGCAAAATTGTTAACTTATTAAGGTGAACCAGCCAGAGAAGCCTATGCAAGCGAAAATTACTATTGACCAAATTGAATATTCCGTAGATTTTACAAAGCCCATAGACCTTAGTATTCCCGTGGTGAGCAGTGAGCAAAACCCTGTGGCTTGGTACTTGGATGCACCCAAGATCGAACCGGTTAAAGAGGGTAAGTGGGTGGCAGCTGTAGCTCAGGGATCTGTGGTTAATTTTAATAATGTGTATCTCAATCCGCATGCGCACGGCACACACACGGAGTGCGTAGGTCATATTACTGAAAAAGTTTACAGCATCAATGAGCATTTAAAAAACTTCATGTTCAAAGCTCAAGTAATCACGCTAGTGCCAGAATCTTACGCAGATGATTTAGCATTTACTAAAAAGCAAGTAGAAAAAGCATTGGGAGCAGCTCGCCCCGAAGCGGTAGTCATACGCACATTACCCAACACAAGCAGTAAAAAAAGCAGAAAGTGGTCTAATACCAATTGGCCCTATCTAATGGCAGATGCGACGGCGTACCTTAGAGAATGCGGAGTAAAACACTTGCTTATAGATCTGCCGAGTGTAGATAGAGAACGCGATGAAGGAGTCTTGGCAAGTCATAAAGCTTGGTGGAATACCGAAGGAAAAATTCGCTTTGACGCCACAATTACCGAAATGATCTTTGTGCCTCATACGGTGAAAGACGGTCTATACCTGCTTAATCTACAGATCGCCTCTTTTGAGAACGATGCAGCACCTAGTAAACCCATACTTTATACCTTAGAAAATTAACGATGAAAACACTTCTTAAACTCGAAGAACTAGGCGCACTGCTTTTGGGTGTTTACCTTTTTTCTACTTTAGGTCTTAGCTGGTGGTGGTTTATCGGATTATTTTTTTTACCAGATATCGGGATGTTAGGATATTTGGTAAATCCTAAAGTGGGAGCCTGGTCTTACAACCTGTTTCATCTCAAAAGTTTAGGTGTTGTTTTATTTTTAGCAGGTCTGTTTTTAGAACTTCAGTATCTGGAACTGGTTGGGATTGTTCTTTTTGCACATGCCGCTTTTGATCGCATTGTAGGCTATGGTCTTAAGTATGAGCGTGGTTTTAAGTTTACGCATTTGGGTGAGATTGGCAACTAGCCTTATCTTTGTTTTATGGAGTATTTATTCATTGGTTTAGCAATAGGAAGTGTTGTAGCCTATTTTATTTTCACGCGATTCAACAAAACAAAAAAGCAGCAAAATGCTCAGGAGCAGTCAGTGGTTTTGATGGAAAAAATACGCAGCGTCTGTAAATTCATTACGGTGGAAGGTGATTTCTCTGAGATCTATCATTACCAGAATGTAAAAGATAAATGGCTCAATCTCTTTTTAGGAAGCAAAAAAGCTTTAGTACTTATCGATGCGAAAGCCTACGTAGGTTTTGATCTGACCAAAATCAAAATGCAGCCCGATATCAAAAACAGGACCATCATTCTTACCGATTTTCCCCAGCCGGAATTGCTCAGCATTGAAACAGATTTTAAATATTACGACAAGAAAGAAGGTTGGGCAAACCCCTTTACGTCCACAGATCTTACCGAAATCAACCGTGAGGCCAAACAGCATATTGTAGATAAAGTTCCGCAAAGCGGCTTGTTTGGTGAAGCTTCAAATCAAGCACTAAGTACGGTCGCTTTGATGGAAAATCTGGTGCAAACCATCGGTTGGAAACTAGATTATAAAGCCCTTGAAACGGCAGCGCAACCTCAATTAAAAGATAAGAATGAGTCCAAAGCAGTTTAGCGTAAAAGAGGTTCAAGAAAAAGATTGGCCGCTTTTGAAGCAATTGGTTGATGAGGTTTGGCCGGCAACCTTTAAAGATATTCTTTCTGAAGCGCAAATCACTTATATGATGGAGATGATGTACAGCGAGGCTTCATTAAAAAAACAAACCGAAACCGGCAGCATATTTTATATCCTCTACAGTAAACTGCCTCAGGGCAAGCCCAATAGGCGTTGCTTGGAAACGGATTTTCAATTCGGAGGCAAGCCTCGGAGCATTAAACCTTTTGGCGGTGCCAATAACGATGTGCCTTGCGGCTATCTGGCGATCATTCCGCAGTATACCAATGAAAAACTTACTACTGCAGGTACGGTCACTAAAGTAGATAAGATCTATGTGTTACCCAAAACACAAGGAACCGGAGCAGGAAGATTTTTGATGGATTTCGCTTTCGCGGAAGCTAAAAAAGCCGGAGACCTTGGTGTAACGCTCAACGTAAATCGCGATAATAAGGCTACTTCATTCTATGAATACTACGGTTTTGAAAATAGGTATTCTGAAGATTTTGACATCGGCAACGGTTATCTGATGGAAGATCATATAATGTATTATCCATTTTAAGATGAACATCGAAAGCTATAGAGAATACTGTTTACAGAAACCCGGGACTACAGAGCATTTTCCGTTTAATGAAGATACGCTGGTTTTTAAAGTGATGGGAAAGATGTATGCGCTTAGCAGTTTGATGAGTTGGGAAAATGGTGAGCCGCGCATCAATCTTAAATGTGATCCTGAAGAAGCCATACTTCTGCGAGAAAAATACCCCGAAAGTGTATTGCCGGGATACCATATGAATAAGCAATTATGGAATACGGTAGTGCTGAATGGTGAACTGACGCCTAAACAAGTGCAGCAATTTATAGACGACAGTTATACGCTTATCGTAAACAGTCTTACCAAAAAGCTAAAAGAAGAATTAAAAAGGCTGGATTGATTCTGAATATATAGCTTTACAAAAATCATTTTTCAATCAAACGCATGCAGGATCCCAGAGCCCATTATACCTCAAAAATCACCACCTATCAAGAGCAGTTAAAAAAGATGCAAGCCTTATTGCTTTCGAGCAGCATGATACGGCTTGTGGTATTTTTAATAGGTGTTGTAGCTGTTTACTTCTTATGGGGAAACACGCGTGTTATCCTTACAATAGTAGTTGTTGAGATCGCTTTGTTTCTGTTCTTGGTCTCAAGACATTCCCGGCTTAAATACAAGCGAGATTTTCTACAGGAAATGATCGCTATCAATAAAACCGAACTCCAAGTACTCGATCGTGAATTTTATGATTTGCCAGATGGTGATACGTTTAAAAATCCGATGCACGAGTTCAGTCAGGATATTGATCTATTTGGCCGTGGTTCTTTCTTTCAATATTTAAACAGAACCGGTTTAGCCAGTGGAGCACAAAAATTGGCAGATTTACTTACTGCCAATAGTATTGAAGATATTTCACAGAAACAGGAAGCGGTAAAGGAACTTGCGGCACAATCAGACTGGCGGCAAGAATTTAGAGCCACGGCGCGCTTAGTAAAAGCCAATTATGACACACGGCATATTTTAAATTGGCTTAAAGGCTATACCAATTTTGTGCCCAAAATCATGCAATGGCTACCCAATGTGTTTACCGGTATTTCTTTGGTTCTTTTTGTGCTGTCGTATCTTGATCTCGTTCCCGGGAGTGTGGTACTGTATTGGTTTTTTGCCGGACTTATCCTCAATGGATTTTTCGTAAAGAAAGTAAATGACCTTTGGGACAAAGCCGGTAAAACGCAAACCACTTTTGAGCAGTATTTCAAATTGATGCTGTTGTTAGAAGAGCAAGAGTTTACGTCGGTTTATCTAAAAAAGGAACAGGATAAGATCAAGTCTCAAAAGGCTAAAGCTTCGGCGGTAATTGAGCAGTTTTCAAAAATGCTGGGCATTCTCGATCAGCGCTCTAATATGTTAGTAGGTGTATTTATCAATTCCTTTTTTCTTTCAGATTTAAGGCAAGCCTATCGCATAGAACGCTGGATTGCATTGAATGCAGATGAGGTGGCCAACTGGTTTGAAGTGCTCGCATTTTTTGATGCGCAAAACAGTCTGGCTAATTTCAGTTTTAATCATCCCGATTACGCTTTTGCGGAAATCAAAAAAGGAAAACATACGCTTACTGCAAAAGCCTTGGCGCATCCGTTACTCGATCCTAAGAAGGCGGTTGCTAACGATTTTGATATTGATAGCGAACAGTTTTTTATCATCACCGGCGCCAACATGGCGGGTAAAAGTACCTTTTTACGCACGGTGTCTTTGAGTATTGTGATGAGCAATGCAGGGCTTCCTATTTGTGCCGAAAAAGCGGTTTATGATCCTATAAAATTGATCACCAGTATGCGCACCAGCGATTCGCTTACCGATGATGAATCGTATTTCTTTTCAGAATTGAAACGCTTGCAGTTTATCGTAAACGCCATAAAAACGGATACTTATTTTATCATTCTAGACGAGATTTTAAAAGGAACCAACAGTACCGACAAGGCCATTGGCTCCCGAAAATTCATCGAGAAATTGGTGGCTTCAAATTCCACTGGAATCATCGCTACGCACGACTTGAGTTTGTGTGAAGCGGCAGACGAACTTGAAGAGGTCAAGAACTATTATTTTGATGCGCAGATCATCAACGACGAGTTGTTTTTTGACTACACCTTTAAAAAAGGGATTTGCCAGAATATGAACGCCTCTTTCTTACTCAGAAAGATGCAAATTATAGATGCCTAGATGGATTCGTTAACGCAAATCGTTCTGGGCGCTGCGGTGGGAGAAGCCGTTTTAGGGAAAAAAGTGGGCAACAAAGCGATGTTGTACGGTGCAATCGCCGGTACAATTCCTGATCTAGATACCATTGTAGGTAAATTTCTTGATCCACTTACCGCTATCGAAATTCACAGAGGAATAAGTCATTCTATCGTTTTTAGTATTGTGATGGCGCCCATTTTGGGTTGGCTCGTGGCGCAACTTCATAAAAAGGCACAAGCCAGTTGGAAGGATTGGTCTTGGCTCTTTTTCTGGGGTTTGGTGACGCATCCGCTTTTGGACGCGCACACGACATGGGGAACGCAGCTGTTCTGGCCATTAGATCTCAGGTTGGCGTACCAAAATATTTTTGTCATCGATCCGCTTTATACCTTGCCGTTTTTAGTCTTTTTGATCCTAGCGATGCGTTTACCAAAAGCTTCCAAAAAACGCCGAAAGTGGAATAATCTCGGACTTATAGTAAGTTCAGCGTATATGGTACTGACTTTAGTTTTAAAAGGAATCAGTTATCAGAAATTCACCGAAGCCTTAGCAAACGAAAAGATTGAATATACACAAATCGATACGCGGCCGGCAGCATTTAATACGATTTTGTGGTACGCTAATATTGATGTAGGCGACGCGTATTTGCTAGGGGATTATTCGTTTTTTGATAGTAAGCCTATTCGTTTCAAATATGTACCGAAGGATCGTCAACTGCTGGGCGATTATCGAGATTCTGAAACGATAAAGCGACTCAATAAAATTTCAAACGGATGGTATGCGGTTGAAAAGCGCGATAGCGATTTGTATTACAATGATCTTCGGTTTGGAGTTTACGATTTGGATGCAAAAGATTTACGCTTTGTTTTCAGTTATCAATTGATTCCTGATGGTGAAACTTTAGAAATAGAAGAAGCTAAAAGAGATCCCGAAGCGATGAAGCAGGTTTTAAAGAGCTTGTGGGACAGGATTTGGGGAAATTAATTGGACTTTTAATAGAGAGAAATATAACACCAACATATTATGCAGTATAAACTTTCAGAAATAGAACCTAAAGAAATTATGCCGGGATATTACGGCAAACTGGTGCATACTCAAAATACATCACTCGCGTTTTGGGAAGTTGAAGAGGGCGCTCAAGTACCTGAGCATAGCCATATGAACGAACAAATCATGCACGTGATTGAGGGAGAATTCGAGTTTACCCTTGACGGAACTACCAAAGTGTATCATCCTGGAGATATTGTGGTGATCGCTCCGCATCTTTCGCATAGCGGAAAAGCCTTGACGCCTTGTAAATTACTTGATGTGTTTAGTCCGACGCGAGAAGAGTATAAGTAGAATTTGACCTGTCAGGTCGAGCACAGTCGAGACCAGTTATATCGACAGCTGTAAAGTAACACAACTAATTGTAATACTATGAATATTGATTTAAGCGGAAAAAAAGCACTTGTTGGTGCGAGCACTTCAGGGATAGGTAAAGCGATCGCTAAGCAGTTGGCGGCGAGTGGTGCGACGGTTACGTTGATGTCGCGCTCGTTAGAAAAATTAGAAAGCGTTAAGCAAAGCCTTTCGACTGAAAACAGTCAGCAACATCAACTGCTTCAGGTAGATTTTACAGATTATGCTGCGTTCAAATCGATCATTACAAGCTATTTTGAAAAGAATTCAGTAGATATTCTTGTGAATAACACGCAAGGCCCGCCACCGGGTACAGCGCTTCAAAAGGAGGTTGAAGACTATCAGCAGGCTTTTGACCTGTTGTTTAAAACGGTAGTGCTTACAACAGAATTGGCTTTGGCTGCAATGAAAGAAAAGGAATGGGGTCGCGTGATCAACGTAGCTTCAGTATCGGTGAAAGAGCCGCTTTCTTATTTGGTGCTATCAAATTCCATACGGGCAGCAGTCGTGACTTGGGCAAAAAGTCTGGCTACAGAGGCTGGTGCTTTCGGCATTACTGTAAATAGTATTTTAACCGGCTACTTCAATACCGAACGTATCACTTCACTAAATGCTAAAAAAGCAAAAGAGCAAGGTGTTTCTGAAGAAGAAATTTTAAAACAAATGGAAGCTTCGGTTCCTGTAAAACGTATAGGTGATCCTGCCGAATATGGCTATTTGGTTGCCTTTTTAGCTTCAGACAATGCGGCCTATATTACCGGCACACAAATACCAATTGATGGTGGTAGTTTGAGCAGTCTTTAATTGGCCTTCTTTGTAAATCGCGTGATTCCAAATAAAATAAGACCAATGCTTAAGCCTATTAATAGTCCGTATAGAAAATCGGGTATAGGATAAAAATGATTTACGATCTGATTACTTGCGAGTAGCATACAACCTGTAATTAACGCGATAACACCTTTGTTCATATAACTCTAGATTTTTTAATAAGTAGCAGCTCCCGCAGATGTGTTACAAACTTATTGCGTTTCTGTGGTTTTGTAAGTTCGCGGACTTACCCCTTTTTGCTTTTTGAAATATCTATTAAAATTAGAAACCGAGTTAAAACCGCAGGTATATGCAATACTCGAGATGGCTTCCTGGTTGTCTGGAGTGCGCAACAACTGGCAAGCGTGCTCAATGCGCAGTTCTAATAAAAACTGATTAAACGTTTTGTTAGTACGTTCTTTAAAGAAACGGCAAAATGCCGTAGGACTCATCACAGCGATCTCGGCGATCTCATCGAGCGTGATGCGCTCTTTAAAGTGACTCAGGCAATAGTCAAATACATTACTCATGCGTTGACCTTCGGTATCGGTGTAATTGGTTTTGTTTGTAAAATTAGAAAGCAACTCTTTACTCGTATTATGAATTTCGTAGAGTAGTTTGATAAAACTCATAAAACGCTCCAGATTGGCCAAACTGCGTAAGCGAATGAATTCACGCTTAAAGCGCGCATCAACATCTGCAATCCTAAATCCGGATGATGCTTGTTTAAAAAAGAGGTCCAATTCTTTTAATTCTTCGGTTTCAAAAAAGTCATGGCCAAAACCTTCCCGGTTAAAAAATAGGGTAAGCATGTGACACAAACCTTGATGATTAGCATCACTCCTAAAAACGTGCGGAAGATTTTCTCCAAAGACCAAAACATCTCCGGGTTTAAATCGGCTTACAGTATCACCCACGAGTAAAGTACCAGAACCCGACAGAATATAGCTCATTTGTATTTCTGCATGCTGATGTAACTTATCATAAAATATAGGTTCTAGGTCTTCTTGAAAAATCAAGGCATGATTACTAGACTTTGGTATTTTAAATGGAAGTACCTTCAATGGTTAGAATTTGACGTGGTTTTTCAATAAAAATATTGGATTGTGCTAAAATATGCAAAGTTTTGGTTAAATACTACAAAACGCCGTGGTTTTGAGCCTACTACATTTGTATCTCAATACTAAACATAAAATTATGCAGATCAATTGGGAAGGCGTTATGCCCGCAGTAACCACAAAGTTTACCGCAGAAGATAAACTGGACCTTGATTTATTTGAGGTAAATATCAAAGCTCAGCTTGATGCCGGAGTTCACGGGATCGTCTTAGGTGGAACTTTGGGAGAGGCGAGTACTTTAACCGATGAAGAGAAAAGTACTTTGACTCGTAAAACTGTAGAAATTGTTGCGGGTTCAGTACCGGTAATGATGAACATTGCAGAGCAAACTACAAAAGGTGCAATTGCAGCAGCAAAGCAAGCAGAAGAAGATGGAGCCGCGGGATTGATGATGTTACCTCCTATGCGATACAAAGCGAGTGATCGTGAGGTTGTAGCTTATTTCAAGGCGGTTGCACAAAGCACTTCACTACCTATTATGGTTTATAACAACCCGGTTGATTATAAAATTGAAGTAACCCTTGACATGTTTGAAGAGTTACTTGAAGAGCCTAATATCCAAGCGGTAAAAGAGTCTACACGAGACATTTCTAATGTAACCCGTATTAAAAACCGTTTTGGTGATCGTTTAAAAATTATGACCGGTGTAGATACTTTAGCCTTAGAAAGCTTATTGATGGGTGCAGACGGTTGGGTAGCAGGTTTGGTTTGTGCATTCCCTGCTGAAACTGTTGCGATCTACGAACTACAAAAAGCGGGTCGCATTGATGAGGCCTTAGCGATCTATCGCTGGTTCTTACCCCTTTTAGAATTAGATATCGACGCACAACTTGTACAAAATATCAAGCTTGCAGAAGTGTATACCAAAATTGGTTCAGAACACGTGAGAGCACCACGCTTACCATTGGCAGGAGCGCGTCGCGAAGAAGTAATAAAAATTATTGAAGAAGGTTTGGCAAGCAGACCTACTTTACCTGAATATAAAGGATTGAATACGCAGAAGGAATTGGCTTAAGCCTGTCTTTCGTAGTAAGTTCAAAGCATAATTGGTGGATGAAATGAGTCGGAGGCGGAGTTCGTTTAATATTAGATTTAAAGTTTAGCTGTTTACGGTTTGGCAATTTTCAAGGCTTAACAAAAATGCTGACGGCTCATTTTTTTAGACTTCAAAAGAAGTCTGAATACCAAAGAAAACAAGTTTAATTAAAAGCACCGCAACTGTGGTGCTTTTGGCGTAAACAAGCTTAGCTACTGCCTCAAGTGGCTTAAGTGATTAAAAAAGAAATTGATACAAATGATTACAGGAAAGAATTATATAGGAAGTAAAATTTCTGCAGAAGGAAAAACAACATACACAACGATCAACCCAAAGCTCAATATTGAGAATGAGTGGCAATTTACCGAAGCTACTGAAGCTGAAGTTAATGCTGCTGCACAGTTGGCAGCTGAAGCTTTTGAAGTGTACAAACACAAATCAGATAAAGAACGCGCAGCATTTTTAAGAGCAATTGGAGAAGAGATCGAAGCTTTAGGTCAGCAATTGATCGATACCTACACCACCGAATCTGGCCTTCCTGAAGGTCGTGCAATGGGAGAGCGCGGCAGAACAATTGGTCAACTCAATGCGTTTGCTTCCCTGTTAGAGCAAGGAGATTGGGTGCAAGCTACCATAGATCACGGTAATCCCGAGCGTACTCCTGCACCAAAACCAGATTTGCGTAAAATGCAAATCGCGACCGGACCTGTTGCTGTTTTTGGAGCTAGTAACTTTCCGTTTGCGTTCTCAACCGCCGGAGGAGATACCGCTAGTGCACTTGCAGCCGGTTGTCCGGTTGTTGTAAAAAGTCACCCAATGCACGCAGCGACTGGCGAATTGGTTTCTTCAGCAATCATCAAAGCGGCGCAGAAAACAGGAATGCCTGACGGCGTTTTTTCTAACTTGAACAGTAAAGGAATTGCAGTAGGAGAGCAGTTGGTTAAGCATCCTGCGATCAAAGGTGTTGGTTTTACCGGAAGCATAAAAGCGGGGAAAGCCTTAGTCGCTCTAGGAGCCAACAGAGAAGAACCCATCCCGGTTTATGCCGAAATGGGAAGTATAAACCCTGTTGTGATCCTTCCGGAGGCCTTAAAAGTCAATGGTGAAAGCTGGGCGCAAAAATATGCGGGAAGTATCAATCTTGGCGCGGGACAATTTTGTACCAATCCCGGGTTGATCTTAGGAATTGAAGGAGAAGAATTAGAAACTTTTGGTAAGAATCTGGCTGCGCATTTAGGCGAGCAACCTGCGCATTGCATGTTGCATCCTAATATTCAGTCGGCTTACGAAAGCGGAAAACAAACAATGCTCGATGCGGCAGGAACCGAAGTGCTTGCAGTCACCTTAGAAGCAGAAGGAGCAAATGATGGTAAACCGGCATTGGTAAAAGTTACAGGAGATAATTTTCTTGCGAATACCAAACTGCACGCAGAAGTTTTTGGACCGTTTTCAATGTTGGTAAGCTGTACTTCAAAGGCACAACTGCTTGAGGTTTTAAATGCATTAGAAGGCCAACTTACCGGTTCGCTTATCGCAGAAACTTCAGAAGTTGCTACTTATACAGATGTGATTGACGCTTTGCGTTCGCGTGTGGGTAGAATTTTATTTAATGGTGTTCCTACCGGTGTTGAGGTTTGTCCTGCAATGCACCACGGTGGGCCATTTCCATCATCGTCTGATGCCAAATTTACTTCGGTAGGTAACGACGCGATTTACCGTTGGGTGCGTCCGGTTTCTTATCAGGACTGGCCGCAAGAATTACTTCCAGATGCTTTAAAAGAAGAGAATCCGTTAGGAATTCTGCGTAAAGTAGACGGGAAGTTTACACAGGACTAAATGACTTTAGACTGTTAGGAGTTAAAAATAGGTGCAGTATTTTGACACTTAATACTGCACTTTAAAATCAAATAATTAAACGTATGAAACACTATTTACTTCTTTTTATTATTTCAAGTTTAACTCTTTCAGTTTCAGCTCAGGATGCTGTTTCCCTAGATAGCATCATTGCTGAATATCAAAATCAGCGCGATTATAACTGGCGCGATTATCCTTTGGGACGCTATGATGAAGAGCTGCCCAAGGCACGTGCAGAAGCTGCTCAAGATTTATTAAAAAAGCTGGAAGGTGTAGAGACCTCTACTTTGAATGAGAGTGAGCTTATTTCCTATAAACTGCTCAATTTTGTCTTGCAGGATCGCGTAGATCACTACAAGTACAAGATGTATCTCAATCCTCTGCAGGCCGATCAGGGATTTCATTTGAATCTCAATTATCAGGTGCGACCTATCAACAGCTATCAGCAGGCTGTGGGTTATTTAAACCGGTTAAAAGCCATTCCTTATTTTACTGAAAGTCAATTTGCGCTGATGCGAAAAGGCTTAAAAGAAGGCATCAATCAGCCTAAAATTATTTTCAATGGCTACGAGTCTACCTACAATACACATATTGTTGATGATCCTACCGAAAGCTATTTTTACTCACCATTTCTTGACTTGCCGGAAAGTATTTCCGCAGCGCGAAAAGATTCGCTTTTAAATGCAGCGCAGCAAGTGATTACAGATAGTGTGATACCGAGTTTTAAAAAGATCAAGACCTTTTTTGAAACCGAATATTTACCGCAAACCCGAGACGAAATTGGTGTTTCTTCGCGTCCCGGAGGAAAGGAATTTTATCAAAACCGAATTGATTTTTATACAACCTCAAAGGACTACACCGCACAATCTATTCACGAATTAGGACTGAAAGAAGTTGCGCGCATCAAAGCTGAGATGGAAAAGATCATCAAAGAAGTAGATTTTGAAGGTTCGTTTGCAGACTTCTTAGCGTTTTTACGTACCGATGATCAGTTTTTTGTAACTACCGAAGATGCGTTGTTGATGCACGCCAGAGATATTGCCAAGCGGGTAGATAATGAGTTACCGGCATTTTTCTCCAAGTTGCCCAGACAGCCTTACGGAGTGATCAAAGTTCCTGACGCCATCGCTCCAAAATACACCGGCGGAAGATATTCTGGCAGTAGTATAAACGGGACACAGGCGGGGCATTATTTGGTGAATACCTACAAGTTAGACAGTCGTACGTTGTACACGCTTCCGGCGTTGACAGCGCACGAGGCAGCACCGGGACATCATATTCAAGGAGCGCTCAACCAGGAGTTGAGTGATAGTATTCCGCAGTTTAGACGCAATTTATACTTATCTGCTTATGGTGAAGGTTGGGGCTTATATGCTGAATACCTTGCTGATGAAATGGGGATTTATCGCACGCCTTACGAGAAATTTGGCCAGCTTACCTATGAGATGTGGCGGGCTTGTCGCCTGGTGGTAGACACCGGCATTCACGCTATGGGTTGGTCGCGCCAGGAGGTGGTAGATTATATGTCGCAAAATACTGCGCTTTCGATCCACGAGATCAATACGGAGACCGATCGTTATATCGGTTGGCCGGGACAGGCGTTGAGCTATAAAATAGGCGAACTCAAAATACGCGAGTTGCGCAAAAAAGCAAAGAACGAATTGGGCGAAGACTTTGATATACGTGCTTTTCACGAAGTGATTTTAGGTGAAGGCACGGTGACCCTGCCCATTTTAGAAGAACAGGTTAACGCTTTCATAACCGAACAAAAGGAAGCACTAAAAAAATAGAAAACATAACACGTGAATTAAAAAATGGCTGTCCACACTTTTGAATGTATAGATGCGCACACTTGTGGTAACCCTGTGCGTGTGGTAAAAACGGGTGGTCCTGCGTTAGAGGGCAAAACCATGAGCGAGAAACGCCAGCATTTTCTGAAAGAATATGACTGGATTCGTACCGGATTAATGTTTGAGCCGCGCGGTCACGATATGATGAGCGGCAGCATTTTGTTTCCGCCGCACGACCCGGCAAATGACTTTGCAATTCTTTTTATTGAAACCAGTGGTTGTCTACCTATGTGCGGGCACGGGACCATAGGAACCATTACCATCGCCATTGAAGAAGGTCTTATCACTCCTAAAACTCCCGGTAAAATTAGAATGGAAGCTCCCGCCGGATTGGTAGAGATTGAATATCAACAAACCGGTAAAAAGGTAGATTGGGTAAAATTGACCAATGTGAGAAGCTATCTGGCTGCTCGTGATTTGACAATTGATTGCGATGAGTTAGGAACTTTAAAATTTGATGTTTCTTACGGTGGAAACTATTATGCGATCGTTGATCCGCAGGAGAATTTTAGCGGTGTGCACGATTTTAATGCTTCTAAGATCATCAGCCTGAGCAAGATTTTACGGGAAAAGATCAATGCAAAATACAAAGATCATTTTGTGCATCCTGAAAATGAAACCATACGGGACGTAAGCCACATGTTGTGGACCGGCAACCCGCTAGATCCTTCTTCATCAGGGCGTAATGCCGTTTTTTATGGAGATAAAGCGATCGATCGTTCTCCCTGCGGGACCGGTACATCGGCGCGAATCGCACAACTGCATGCCAAAGGGATCATTCAGCCGCATACCGATTTTATTCACGAGAGTTTTATAGGCTCAAAATTTATAGGCCGGGTAGAAGAAGTGACTCGAGTAGGGGATTTTGAAGCGGTGATCCCAAGCATAAAAGGTTGGGCTAGAGTGTATGGTCACAATACGATGACTATTGATACTGAAGACCCTTACGCATTTGGTTTTCAGGTTTTATAAAACGAGGTCGGAGGTAAGCCTACGAGGCTGCTTTAAAAATCTGTTTTTAATCAAGTCTCAAGGATAGTATTTCTTTTGGAGGCGCCAATAAATATTCAGTTTATGAAGTTTTTCAAGTCAAGATTATTGCTTGTTGTCGGGCTATTGTTCAGCAGCTTTTTTGCTCTGGCACAAGAGCAAATGACCTTAGCCGATTATCAGCAGGCTGCAGATTATGCCTATAGTAATCTATGGAATAAAAAAGTTTTTAATGTATCAACCGCGGTACACGAATTTGAAGATCATTCAGGGATTTGGTTTGTGAATTATACCGAAGCAGGTAAGGAATATAAAACGGTTTCTTTTAAAGATTCAGAAGTAAAACCGCTTTTTGATCAGTCAAAATTGGCAGAAGCTTTAAGTGAAATCTTGAATACGGATCAGGCTGCAGATCAGCTTTCGGTCTCAAAAATTGAAAAAACGAATGATGGCTTAAGCTTTGAATTTGAGAATACACGCTTTACTTGGGATGGAACATCTTTAGAGAAGAATAAAGAAAAAACACCAAGGAATTCTCGTGATTGGCGCAATCAAATGGAGTCTACTTCACCAGACAAAAAGTGGATCGCTTTTACCCGAGATCATAATTTATTTATTCGTGATGCAGAAACAGATGAGGAAATTCAGTTAACGACCGATGGTCAAAAAGGTTATGATTATGCGAGTAGTATTGGCTGGTTTGACATCATCGAAGGCGAAGGAACTGAGCGTCCTAAGCATTTTGGTGTGCAATGGTCGCCAGACTCTAAATATCTTGTGACGCAAGTCGTAGATACGCGCAATGCAGAAAAAATGTATCTGCTGGATTACAGCATAGACAGTTTATACAAACCCAAATTATTAAGTTACTACCGCGGTTCTCCGGGAGACACGACGATGGTGACGTATAAACCGGTGTTTTTTGATGTCGAAAGCCAAAAGCAACTGGCAATCGATCTTCCTAAAAAAGTGCACGTCAATGGGATCTGGTTGAAATTTCAAGATAAGGAGCCGCATAAAATGATCGCTTCCTATCGTTCACGCGGTTACAAAGAGCAGTTTTTAAAAATGGTTGATCTTGATGAAGAAACTGTGCAGCCGCTTTATGAAGAAGCTACACAAACCAGTATTGATAATTTCAACTATCGTGAGATCGAAGGTTGGGATGATCTGGTGGTCCTTTCTGAACGTGAGGGTTGGAAGCAATTGTATTTAGTCAATAAAAACAGTGGTAAAATCACATCGTTGACTAACGGTGAGTTTGTAGTAAACGATATTGTGCACATCGATGAAAAGGACAAAGTGATTTATTACACCGCTTCGGGCGTTGATGCAGCGATGAATCCGTACCATCAGAAATTGTATCGGGTTTCTTTAAAGGGAAAAATAAAGGAACTAACCCCAGAAAATGCCAATCACGAGATCACATTTTTTGAGGATGCTGATTATTTTGTAGATGCGATCTCAAAGGTAGACCAACCTACAAAAACCGTATTGCGCAGCAAGAAGAATGGAAAGATCACAGCGACCCTAACCACAGCCAATACAGCACAAATTGAAGCGGAAGGCTGGCAAATGCCTGAAGTATTTACACTAACAGGTAAAGATGATAAAACCCCAATTTACGGCGCCTTTTGGAAGCCGGTAAACTTTGACAGTTCAAAAAAATATCCTGTTATTGATGCGACCTATACCGGCCCGCATACGCAGCGTTTCCCCAGAACATTCAGTCAGGCGTTGAGCAATCAGGCGATGGCTAATTTAGGCTTTATCGTAGTGGCTATTGATGGTCTGGGAACTGCAGGGAGATCTAAAGCTTTTCGGGATGTTTCTTATATGAATATGGGAGATAACCTGCGTGATCACGTGAACGCTATTAACTATTTGGGCAAAAAATACGCCTATGTAGACGCTGAGCGTGTGGGAATTTTTGGGCATTCGGCAGGTGGTTTTGATGCGGCGCATGCGGTGTTGGCTTTTCCTGATTTTTATAAAGTGGCAGTGGCGAGCAGCGGGGATCACGATTTTAGAATGGAAAAAGCCTGGTGGCCGGAGATGTATATGGGTTATCCTGTTGATGAGCGCTACGAGGAAGTGTCAAACATCACGATGGCGCCTAATTTAAAAGGAAAACTATTACTGGTTCATGGTGGGATCGATGATAACGTAAATCCTTCGGCGACATTTAAATTGGCTGAAGCCTTGATCAAAGCCAATAAGCAATTTGATATGTTGATCATCCCGAGTCAGCGTCACGGCTATACCGGTAAATACAATACTTATTTTCAGAAAAAAAGATGGAATTATTTCATCGAGAATTTACTAGACAAACAAACCCTTTGGGACTTTAATCTGGACTAATTATGAGCAAAAAATGTGTAATTATTGGAGGTGGAATCATTGGCTTATCTTCGGCTTACTACCTTCAAAAGGCAGGGCACGAAGTAACGGTGATCGATCAAGGAAGTATGGATTCTGGTGCATCCTACGTGAATGCAGGTTACCTCACGCCAAGTCATATTATTCCGTTAGCGGCTCCCGGTGTGATGCAGCAAGGCATCAAGTGGATGTTCAGCAGTAAGAGTCCGTTGTATATTAAACCGCGCTTAAACGCCGATTTTCTTAAGTGGACGATGGCGTTTAACAATTCGTGTTCAGAAAAAAATGTATCTAAAGCCATTCCGGCGATTCGAGATATCAATTTGTTGTCGCGGGACTTGTATTCAGATATTAGAGCGGAAGAAAATTTCAATTTTCAGCTTAAGAAAGACGGTTTGCTTATGATGTGTAAAACCGAACATATGCTTGAAGAAGAGGCGCATGTTTTGGCTTTAGCCAATAAAGAAGGCTTGCCGGCGCGTATGCTTTCTGCGGAAGAAGTTCAGCAAAAAATGCCTAATGCCGATTTAGATATCAAAGGTGCGGCGTTTTATGAATGCGATCATCATACCACTCCGGGCGAATTTATGGAAGAGCTGAAAACACTGTTGCAGGCCAAAGGAGTGCAGTTTGTTAAGAACGAAAAAGTAACCGATTTTGATACGTCAAGCGGTACCCTTTCTAATGTAAAAACTGCATCAGGAAAGACTTTTGTTGCTGATGAAGTGATCTTGGCAACCGGAGCTTGGGCCGGCGAGTTGAATAAAAAATTAGGGTTAAAAATTTTGATGCAGGCGGGTAAAGGTTATCGCATCAATTCTGAAACTGAAACCGGAATCACTTTACCTTCGATCTTGTGCGAAGCAAAAGTTGCGGTAACGCCTATGAATGGTTTTACGCGTTTTGCAGGAACCATGGAAATCGCCGGAATCAATCATAATATTAATAAAGCCCGTGTTGAAGCGATCGCCGAGGCGGTGCCGCGCTATTTTAATAATGTGGTGATCTCTGAGCAGGAAAAAGACGAAGCCCAATGCGGCTTGAGACCGGTAACTCCAGATGGATTGCCGTACATAGGCAGACCTTCAAAATGGAAAAACTTAACCATTGCCGCAGGTCACGCAATGATGGGATGGAGCTTAGGCCCGGGAACCGGACTCTTGGTTTCAGAAATCATTGATGGCAAAAAACCTTCTTTAGATCTAGGCGTTTATAACCCTGATCGCAGATTCTAGTTCTCGATACATTTCCACAATGCTAGGGCATTGTAGAAATACTCGAACTGACAACAATTATTGAAATGCTGAATTTGTTTCAGCATTTCAATAGTTATGATTTCAAAAAAGCTACAACAACTTACTCTGCCGCTTGTAAAAAGCATCTTGTTGTTTCTGCATCAGATCCCGAGCCATTTTCTTTTTGTAATTGTAGAGTTCGTCTTCTTCAGTAAGATCGCCGTAGACTTTATCATTAATGACGTTGTCTGCATCAATTAGATTTTTACGTTGATTCGCTTTTTGTGTCGTCCACGACTTGAGTTCGCCCTCAGCATCTGCTAGCTTAAGATCGTATTCTCCTTTTGGAGAAATGAGCTTGGCGAAAATCGGGGTGGTTTCAATGGCTAGAAACAGTAAAAAGATAAAAAATGAAGGGAGCCAAGGCAAGGTTTCTAAAGCGTCAATACGCGCCATTAAACCATCAAAATTATCAATAATAGGTTGGGTTTCAGAAACACGTGTTTCGTAGTCTGAAGCTAAAGAAGCTTTCTCCAGTTCGAGTGCAGCGATCTTTTCAGAATTGGTTTGTTTCAGCTGTTGCAGTTCTGCCAGAGCAGCATCGTGTTTTTCTCGTTTCTCTTTATAAACAGGTCCTTTGCCTAGTTTTCCGGTGCCAGAGGTACCTTCGGCCTCTGTAATATAAATGTCATAAAGCGCATTCACTTCTGTTTCTTTGGTAACGACTTCAGATTTCAAGTTTTCAATTTCGGTATCTAATGCAGCAACGGCCGGAGTAAATTGATCGGCGATCTGATTTTGATTGGCGAGCGTTAGATCGTTTTTCTGTTCTAACAACACGCGATCAATTTCCTTTTCAAAAATTTTAAGTTCAAGCGGTTTTGAAATTACTACTGCGATAATCACAGCAAGAATCAAACGCGGCAAGGCTTGGAGAAATTCGTCTAAGAAATTATCCCGTTTTTTAATGGTGGAAACAATAAAGCGGTCCAAATTGAAAATGAGTAATCCCCAGACAAAGCCGAAACCTATCGCCATTGGGATCGAGTCAAAAACGGTATATAACGCATAGCCCGAAGCGATAAAGGCCATTAACGCAGTAAAAAATACGGTAGCGCCAATCCCGGCATACTTATTTTGCTCGCCGGGAGCACAAGAATCTAGAAGCACATGGTCTGCTCCTGAGCAAAGAATAAAAAATTTTTTAAGCATAATATGATGATTGATGAATATCAAATGTCGCGATTAAAAGATTACGCACAAAAGAAATCGTTAAGTGCTAAAACGCTGAAATAGTGAAAAGTATTGCGATAAAAAAACGCATCATAAAGAATGATGCGTTTTTTGATAAAATTTGAGGTCTTGCAAAAGCTTTACTCGATAATCCAGCTCTAATTCTGGACTTACTTCGAGGTGGTTTTTTATTTATCCTTGATGATCAATACATAACTGCCCTTGCTAGAATTAAGTAAGATATCGTACTGCTCTTTCTTCTTCATAAGTTCTCGGGCTTTTTCAGCCGAAATCTTTTTGTTGTTGTAGTAAATATTGTCTTTAGCTAAACGTACCATTTCTTCAGGAGCAGGTGGTGGTGGAGGTGGCAGTAATTCTGAATCAGCGCCTTCCTTTTTCAACTGAAAGCCATTGATATGAAAATCCTGAATTTCTTTGTAGGCTTTATGTGCTTGACTTTCAGCCACGCCTTTGGGTAAATTAAAAATAACGCCGCGTCTTTTTTCTGTGGTGTTTTGAACCCAGTCTTGAAAATTCTTTTCAATGAATGTTTTAAGCGCTGTAATTGTGGTTGCTTTTCCTTCTACCTCAATAGCTTTGGTGTTAGACAGCTTAATATTCAATAGGTTGTAGTTGTTTTCAGTAAATGATTCAGGTTTTACTGGAGCCGGTGGTGGTGGCGGTGGTGGCAGCGTCTGTGCTGTTGGAGGAGTTGGCGCCGGAGGCGGTGCAGGGATTGAACTTGCTTTTGGTGGTGCCGGAGCCGGTGGAGGTGGCGGTGGTATCAATCTTTTTGGATTGGCTTTATAAAGCGCTTTGGTTTCAAAATAAAGCGCTGTGGTTTCAAAAGCTTCTTGTAATCCTTTCCAAACACCTTTGTCGGGGTTCGAACTTCTCACATGGATGTTGAAGTTTTTCTTTTCGTTTAGCGTCCAGTTTTTACTCAAAGCATCAAGGTCTTTAGCAAAATTTTCAACAGAAGTTTCCTCGTCGTTAAGCCATACTCGTGATCCTGCAACCGTAAGTTTTAGTACTTTTTCTTCTTGCGCGCTATCGCTAATGCGCTGTTTAATTGAAGCGGTTTGGCCAATTGCAATTATCGGGTTGTTCTTTTTTTGCTCCTGAGCCGTCGTCGTAATCACCTTTAAAATTCCTCGTTGACGAAATAGCTCTTTTACATCGGTCATAATACCCATCGGAAGATTTTCATCAACTTTTAATCGAAGTGTGATATCTTCCGGTTGCGTGTTTTTAAGAATTGTTTTTAATATAGTTTCAATCTTTGCATCTAAATCTTCTACAGCTACTTGAGCATTGTTGAAATAGATATTTTGGTTTTTATCGATGGCTACATCAATAACGTGAACGATTCCGCTCTCTTTTCCATTTACACTGGCTTGAGCCATTCTGTAAGAATCATTGTATTCTTCTAAGGTTTGATTGTAATTTTTAATCTCTTTTTTAGAAGCGTTGTGTGGAATTGGAAAAGGTTCAGCAATAATATCTATTTTTTTGACACCATAAGCTTCTAGTGCGTCGGTGATAAGGCTAACTGTTTTTGTCTTTGTGATTGGTGGGATGAAAATTGAAGAGATAATATTCTTTTTACGTTCATTTTTAGAAAAACTCATATTGTGGAGCGCTAATTCTGAATCTAAGTTTTCAAAGCTTGTTGGTGAGCCATTGACGTATAAGTTTCTTTCTTGATCAAGAAAAACTTCTATGTTTTCAAATACGGTTTTTACTTCATTTTGAACTCCTATAGGCTTTGCCACAATTTCCTGATTAAAGAAATAAATACAACAAGCGAGTACGGGCACAAAGAGTGCAAGACGGGTGGCCAGCTTTTTGACCGAGCGGGTTTTTGATAACATAAGAATTCGTTTTTTAGTTAATGAATAATTGATCGGGCTACTTAACGCAGTGTGATGAGCACCTCCCGAATAGTTAAATAAAAGATTGGTATAGTTAGTAATGTTGTTTTCTTGTTGTAATGCGGCTTGATCTGCCAAGAATTCGTGATTGAGCGCTACACTTTTCTTAAGTAAGATCAAAAGTGGGTTGAACCAAAAAACCACCTGTAAGAATTCGATAAAAAGGATATCCCAACTGTGTTTTTGAATTACGTGCGCTTGTTCGTGCTGCAAAACTTCGGCAGGAAGGGCGTTATTTTTAAAGTCGGTCTTGGGTAGAAAAATATACTTGAGAAACGAGTGCGGAATCACGTGTTCTACCAGCAACACATTGATGTGTGAAGTCGCTTTTACGTGTTCGTTATGGCGCACTTTTTCGCGTAAGTGTAACAGATTGCGTAAAAACCGGAAACCAAATAGTAGAACGCCAGCACCGTAAATTATGCCTGAACTAATGAGTAGCCAATTTGTAGATTCAGCTACTGGCTTAGCAACCGGAGCATCTTTAAATTCGGCTGGTGCCATAAAGTTCTCTGTGTTCACGGGCTGTGGAGCAACTTCAACCGTATAAGAAAACGTAATCAAGGGTAATGCAAGTGCGATTGCCAGGCTTCCCAGTAAATAGAAGCGTTTAAATTGATGAGCTGCAGTTTGCTCTAGAGCGATTTTGTAAAAGCCCCAAAGAACCAACAAGCACAAAATGGATTTGATGAGGTAGGCAGTCATTACTTTTGAGATTTTAGGCGTTCATCAATCAATTTTTTGAGCTCCTCCAATTCTTTCTGACTCAGGTCGGTTTCTTGCGTAAAGAACGAAGCAAACTGCGCAGCCGAATCATTAAAGAAGTTTTTGATCATTCCGTTCACTTGTTTTGAGAAATAACTGTTCTTCTTTACTAACGGAAAGTATTCTCGTGATCTCCCGTACTGCACATAGTCTACAAAACCTTTATCCTGCATACGTTTGAGTAAGGTTGCAATTGTAGTTGTGGCTGGTTTGGGTTCGGGATACGCATCGATGAGGTCTTTCATAAATGCTTTTTCTAGTTTCCACAAAATTTGCATCAATTGTTCTTCGGCATTAGAAAGGCTCATAGTTCTATGTTTTTAGAATGTATTCTACAAATGTAGAAATAAATTTCAATTCTACAAGTGTAGAGTTAAATATTTTATTGAATACTAGAACATTTGCTTCTGTGATTTACAGAAAATTAAGAAGTGGCGGGCGGTCTAATTGGAAGCGGAAGGCTTTTCATTTCAATCCCTAACGCTGAAGATTTAACGATTAAAAGGATATTCATTAATCCAGTGAAAGCCACGATTAGGTAAGCGCATTTCGTTAAGATCTTTAGCTTTCATTTTAATCTTCAGTGTGTCGCGACCTAATGTTCCTTCTATAGTTAAGCGATCTGCTTCTTTAGAAAAGGAGAAGTTATTGTACTGTTCATAATCATACTCGTAGATTGATAGTTTTGATTGACTGGTGTCGATTTCCAGATTGAGCCATTTGACCTCATCATCCATATACATTACACTGCATCGATCCTTATAATCAATAACCAGATAACGCCAGCGTTGCTCGTTAGTAAGCAAAGGTGCAACGAGACTGTCGTTTATATGCATGGTTTCTACCTCCCAGATTCCGTATAGTGGTGGTTTTGCTCGTTTGTCCCCATATTCGCGCTCACCAGAGTAGCCTTGCCAGACTGAGATACCAATAAACAGAAACAGGGCTGTAAGCTTTAGACCTCTTTTAATCTTTTCGTAAATCCTGTTTTTTACAGGATTGTATTCTACTATACGGGCTGTAGATTGATTGCTAAAGAATAATCTGTAAAGTCTTTTCCAATCAGTAGCAGCCAGTACCAAAGCCATCGCCAAGAGATGCATAGAAAGTAGTTTTACCGGGATGTCATAAGTAAAGTTCATCACGACGACGTGGCTCATCACTCCGGCAACAAGCAAAGCTCCTAAGGTTGTGGTTCTACGCCATATCAATAGCAATCCGCCCAAGACTTCGAGCATTCCTGTGTACATATTATACGCTTCGCTAAAACCCATATAGGTCCAGGCCAATCCCATAGGTGAAAAGCTTCCTAAGGGCTGTAATAAACGGATGAGTGAAGGTTCGGGAAACTGAGTTTTATATACTTTGGCAAAACCATAGCTCAATAGCATCATAGCCAAGAATAAACGCAAAACCACCAGAAACCAATAAAACAGCGTGTTGTAAGATGTTCGTTTTCGGTCAACTACCGTCCATATTATTACACCCAATAGCGTGAGAACAAAATTCACAAACAACAGCACATACGCATAGGTCGAGTCGCCGCTACCGGTGGCAAAAAAATGTAATTCTTTTTCAATACCAAGGATGAGATGTCCTGCTAAACGCACCAGCGGTTCTGCAGGCTGAGACAAAAATTGCAACAGAATATAGAGTGCGAAATACAGAAACAGAAAACGGAAAACGATTTTTTCTGCAGCAGTCCAATGTGGATGATATGCTCTGGAGAAGTTCATAAACAGAAGATTTGATCGATGTTGGCTTAAGTTAGTACTTTCCTAAATACAGTACTTTTTTTCGCCTGTTGCAAAAAGGCAGATTTTCTAATAAGACTATCTTTACAGGCTAAACAAAAAACCATGAGCTTAGAGCAAGACTTAAGAGACCGCAGCGGTAACGTATGTGAATTGAGTGGAAGCACCGAAGATCTCGATATATATGCAGTTCCTAACTCGCCAGATTTACCCGAGGCAGAAACCCATATTTTTATTTCAGAAACCTGTCGCAAGCAATTAGAAGATAAGGCAACCGCAGATCCTAATCATTGGCGCTGTTTAAACGATAGTATGTGGAGCACGGTGCCTGCGGTTCAAGTTGTAGCCTATCGTATGCTGCATCACCTCAAAGCAGAAGGCTGGCCGCAAGATTTGCTAGATATGATGTATATGGAAGAAGAGGTTAAAGCCTGGGCAAAAGCCGGGATTTCTGAAGAAACAGAAACTAAAGGTTTGGTGCATCGCGACAGTAACGGTGTTGTTTTAGAAGCAGGCGATTCTGTGGTGTTGATTAAAGATCTTAAGGTGAAAGGCAGCAGTATGGTGGCTAAACAAGGTACAGCGGTACGCCGAATTTCTCTAGATCACGAGAATGAAAAATATATTGAAGGTAAAGTAGACGGGCAGCAAATCGTTCTGGTAACCGACTATGTGAAGAAGATTTAGCACTTCCTTTAGTTTATTATAACATCAGATTGGGAACGAATGTTTTTGATTATCAATAGATTGAGGTCAACTAACTAAATTCCAAAATGATGAGTAATAAAAAAGAAAAATTAGCCCGCGCGGGTATGGTGGCAAAAGGTGCGGTTTATGCCATAATAGGAACATTAACCGCAATGGCCGCTTTTAATTTAGGCGGTACCAAAAGTGGAAAAGATAATGCATTGCAGTTTCTTGCAGGTCAACCCTTTGGTCAGGTTTTATTAGGTGCTTTAGCCATAGGTTTATTTGGCTATGCCTTTTACCGTTTTTATGAGGCGATCAATGGGCCGGGGGAGTCTTGGAGTGAAGCTAAAGGTTTTGTGAAACGTGCCGGTTTTATCGTAAGCGGAATTTTCTACGGAGCTTTAGGGTTTACAGCAGCAAAAATGGTTGTTTCCGGCAGTTCAGGTTCTGGTGGTAATTCGGCGGTTTCTACCTTGATGTCTAAACCTTACGGAGCATACTTGGTAGGCTTTGTAGCGGTTTGCCTTTTAGGAAAAGCCGTATTTCAAGTCTATAAAGCGTATTCCGGAAAATTTAGAGAAGACGTTAAAGAAAGTAGCCTTGATCAAAAGGAGCGTGAAGCACTTATACGTGCAGGGAAAATTGGATTTACCTCTCGCGGAATCGTTTCCGGAATCTTGGCATTTCTATTTTTCAAAGTAGCTTTAGGTAATGGTGCAGATGCCGGCGGAAAAGTTGCTGCTTTTGAATTTTTACAAGATAATTTTGGTGCAGCCGTAATGGGTATTGTAGCACTTGGTCTTGTCGCTTACGCCGTGTTTATGTTTATTCAGGCTAAGTATGCGCAGATCAGAATTTAGAATTCCAGGTTCAAAAGTGAACTTTTAAAATTAAAAAACCCGTTCAGCTTCAAGTTGAACGGGTTTTTTGTGGGTTGTATTGAATCTTATTACTCTGCAGTTTTAAGCTTGGTAAACTCGTGGTAAAAATGCGGAATCGTTTCAATGCCTTTAAAGAAATTCCATACGCCAAAATGCTCATTAGGCGAGTGAATTGCATCGCTATCCAGACCAAAGCCCATCAAAATGGTTTTGCTATTGAGTTCGCGCTCAAATAACGAAACGATAGGAATACTCCCGCCGCTGCGTTGCGGAATAGGCGTTTTGCCAAAAGTTTTTTCATACGCCTTTTCAGCAGCCTGATAGCCTATGCTGTCTATTGGGGTTACATAAGCCTGGCCGCCGTGATGCGGTTTAACCTTTACACGCACCCCTTTTGGCGCAATGCTCTCAAAATGGGTTTTGAAAAGTTGGGTGATCTCTTTCCAGTCCTGATCGGGAACCAGACGCATGCTTATTTTTGCATACGCTTTACTGGCGATTACAGTTTTTGCACCTTCGCCAATATAACCGCCCCAAATACCATTTACATCGAGGGTAGGTCTGATGCTGTTACGTTCATTGGTGGAGTAGCCGGCTTCCCCATAAACCGAATCAATATCGAGCGCTTTCTGATAGTTTTCTAGCGAAAAAGGAGCTTCAGCCATTTTTGCACGCTCTTCGGTACTTAGTTCTTCAACCTTGTCGTAAAATCCGGGAATGGTAATGTGGTTGTTCTCGTCGTGAAGCGACGCGATCATTTTGGTCAAAATATTTATAGGATTTGCCACCGCACCGCCGTAAAGTCCGCTATGTAAATCGCGGTTAGGCCCGGTAACTTCAACCTCCACATAGCTGAGTCCGCGTAGACCGGTGGTGATACTTGGTGTATCTTTAGCGATCATTCCGGTGTCTGAAATTAGAATTACATCGTTGGCTAGTTTTTCCTGATTGCGGGCAATAAACCAACCCAAGTTTTCGCTACCTACTTCTTCTTCGCCTTCGATCATAAACTTGACGTTACACGGCAGGTCGTCGTTTTGCGTCATATATTCTAAAGCTTTGACGTGCATATACATCTGGCCTTTATCATCACAGGCGCCACGCGCAAAAATAGCTCCGTCGGGATGCAGCTCTGTTTTTTTGATTACGGGTTCAAAAGGAGCGCTGTCCCACAAGTCTAATGGATCTGGCGGTTGCACGTCATAATGCCCGTAAACCAAAACGGTAGGTAGGTTTTTATCTTTAATAAGCTCCCCATAAACAATGGGATAACCGGGAGTTTTACAAATTTCTACAAGCTCACAACCCGCTTCTTTAAGGCGTTCTGCTACTGCGTCTGCAGTGTTGAACACCTCCTTTTTATAGGCTTTATCTGCGCTAATAGAAGGGATTTTGAGAAGTGTTATAAGTTCGTCGAGAAAACGTTTTTGATGTTTATCTACGTAAGTTTTTATGTCTTTCATATGTTTTATGTGCTTGTTTGCAAAAATACAGAATGGCTAAGGAATGATTTCCTAACAAATCTACAAAGCTTTATAAGGTCTCGAAGGTTGCTGAATAAGAGACTGCTAAAAATTATATGAGTAAAGCATTAAAATTTATTTCAAAAATGATTTTCATATTCAAAATCTTTCCTATATTTGCACTCGCATTTTTAGAGATAAGGATGCAAGTTTTTAACGGGAGTCCTAAGTACGTTAAAAATAGTATGCAGGCGTGGTGGAATTGGTAGACACGCTAGACTTAGGATTTAACCTAAGAAAAAGTGTTAAAATATTTAAAATGCGGATGTGGTGGAACTGGTAGACACGTCAGACTTAGGATCTGATGCCGCGAGGTGTGCAGGTTCGATTCCTGTCATCCGCACAAAAGCCGAAGAGAAATCTTCGGCTTTTTCATTTTAAAAAATGGGATTTTCTTCACGATTTTTGACCTTGGGTACAACATAGGTACAACATTTTACCTTTTTTCAGAACTGAATTGGCTTTAGTACTATATCCATTCATTTGATAACAAATCCTATTTTCTGTATTGAGGATTAATAAATTTTAGGTTATCTCAACCTCTGTTCTTCGTTTGAGGGGTTTATTATCATACAATATACACGCAAGGTAAACTCGTAAAATACTTCCATCAAAAGACTACGGCATAAAGCCAACGCTTCTTCCCCTACTCATTTATTCCGTTTCCTTTTGAGCCAAGATTTTATCTTCCGTTTGGTTTCTGCTCAAATATTGTTTAATCAAAAATTTGAGTATTATGACAACAAAAGCGAGTACCAAAATGAAGCGCAGTAGAGCGAAATCTACTGCCAAGAAAGAAGTAAACGGAAAGAAATCCGAAGTACTTCAAATTCAGAACTTACCATTGGGTAAAATCAAGCCTGACCTTGAACAGCCCAGAAAAACTTTTAATGATGATGCCTTGCAGCAGCTTTCTGAGAGTATCGAAAAGCACGGTGTGTTGCAGCCAATCACGGTAAGGCAACTAAATGGCCATTATATCATCGTGATGGGCGAACGCCGATATCGTGCGAGCAAGCTTGCAGGAAAAAAGACCGTACCCTGTATCGTAAGAACTTATGAGAACAATGATGTTCTGGAAGTTCAAATCATCGAAAACCTGCAAAGACAGGATGTTGAACCGACCGAAGAAGCCGATGCGATTGCTTACCTAAGTGAGAAGTATTCACCTACCGAAATTGCGAAGCGATTGGGTAGAACGGATAACTTCATCAGACAGCGTTTGAAACTGGCCGGATTAATTGATGGTTTCAAGCATTTTGTACGCAATGGCGAAATGACCATTTCCTTGGGCGTAGGCGTGGCACTTTTTGAACCGGAAGAGCAACAGATGATGTTGGAAACGATGGGCGAGGATTTTAATGCACATCAGATAAACAGGATGATTAAAGACCAGACATACTATTTGGAAAAAGCATCTTTTGATGTAGCCGATAAAAAATTGGTCCCAAAAGCTGGGTCTTGTGTTGAATGTCCTTTCAATGCCGCAAATCAAGGCAATCTGTTCGGCGAAGGAAAGATGGTCTGTACGAAAGCAGCCTGTTTTGAAACGAAGAAAAGCAAATCGCTCTTGAACCTGATTGAAAAATCCAAGAAAGAGAATATCCTTCTAATTCCTGAAATACGACAGTATTGGGCAGATGACGAAAACAATAAGCTCATTATATCCCAATTGGTAAAGAACGGATTGAAAGTTTATTTACTGGACGATGTTGAAATTATAGAGAATCCGATTGAGCCAACAATCGAAGCTATTCAGAAAGAATATCAACATTACGATTATTCTGAAGATGAATTAAAGGCAGAATTGGATGAAGCAATGCAAAATTATAAAGAAGCATTGGAAAAATTAAGTTCAGCAAAAGAAGAAGGATTTAAAAACGGTATTGTGTTCCATCCCGATTCATTCCAGCACAAGGAAATTTTTGTAAAGATTATTGAAAAATCAAAGAACGATTCTACGGAATATTCGGCACCATTAGCCAACAGAAAAATGGCAGATTGTACGCCTGAAGAACAAATCATTAAAATCAATGAAAGGGAAACTCGCAAGAAGCAAATAGAGAACAACAAGCAGTTTGAGGATGTTGTGCAGATGATTCGTGAGACGAAATACATTGATACGAAGAAGACACTTTCAATAGATGAAATGGTGGCATTCTCGATATCGCTATTTGAGAACAATGTGGACTATATGAGCCAACAAAAGTATTTCTCAAAGTTCTTGGGCGACACTTCTAAGATGACCAAAGTTGAAATGGTCGAGAATTTCAAAAAGAAGTTCAAAAAGGAAATCTTCCACAAATTGATACGCTATATGCTCACAAAGCAAGTGCATTTTGGCGAAAACAATCACGTCAACAATCTGACGAACATTTCATTCTACAATGCAATGCAGGAATATTACAAGTCCAAGATTGCTGGTATTGAAAAAGAATATACTGAAAAAAGAAGCAAGCGTGAAGCACATTTGAAAGAGCGCATCACGGTTCTTGAAAAGAAAATTCAGGAATTCAACGATTAGCTTTTGTTGTTTGAAGAAGGGTCGGCATTCGTGCTGGCCCTTCTTCTTTTTTATGATGATTCATAAAAGTGATGCTTAGAAAAAGGGGGTTATCAATCAATAGTTAGCGCAAAGGTAAACTCGTAAAATACACCCATCAAAAGACTACGGCATAAAGCCCACGCGACATCCTACGCTTATTTATTCCGTTTCCTTTTGAGCTGAGATTTTATCTTCCGTTTGGGTACTGCTCAAATATTGTTTAATCTAAATTCAAAAGCTATGTATTTACAAAATTTGCAACAGGATGAAATCTTTGTTCCATCAGAAATGAAATCCTTAAAAAGTCTGACACAGATGGAATCCCGACGAGGGCTTGAAAATGCCATTATCTCAAATGGCAAAATCGTTAACGTGGTATCGAACAGCTATGGCCATATTCCAAACCAACTGTTCTTCAAGAAAGCCGAGGAGATGTTAACCGATGCACAACTGAATTTCCACAAACGCACCATAAACAAGAATGATAGGTCGTTCATTACTGACTTTATTATCGATGACAAAAGCCAGTTTACTGTCAAGAACGATAAAGATTTGATACTTCCGATGCTTCGGTTCAAAAACTCGTATGACGGAAGTGAAAAGACCTCTGGTCACTTTGGGTTTTATAGAGAAGTGTGCTCAAATGGTCTGCACGTTTCACAGGCTGAAATCGAGTTTTCTATCAAGCATAGCAAGAATAATACACACCTCATTATGCCAAGGTTGAACAATCTATTCGATAAATTTCTGGACAATGAATTCTATACCATTACCAAGAAATTCGATAAGATGAAGGAATTTAAAATCATCGATACACAGGAATTTGTAAAGGCGATTCTCGACAGAACGAAATTGTTCAGATACGAGTGTAGCGACAAGAATAGCGACCCTTCAAAAAAGTCTCGTGAGGTCATAGAAATCTTGAACTACGAAGCCTTGCTACTGAATGAAGAACCAAATCTGTGGTTAGGTTACAATGCATTCAATTCAGTACTTCATAACGTTTTGAAGAAAAGCTTCGGCCAACAAGAACGGTTAGATAAAAAGCTGTTTGATGAAGTCTATGCTATGGCATAAAGTTAATATAGGTTTGTCCAGTACCTCAAACTGGATTTTTTCTGCCTTACCATTTTGCAACACAGTTGCACCAAAATATTTTTATCTTTGCATTGTGAAAGTTGTAGCAATCATTTTATCGTTTTATTTCTTGGCACTCAATGTAGTGCCTTGTAGCGATGCAGCAAATAGTGCCGATGATACCCAAGTTGTTACGGTAATAGATATTGATGGCGACCACGACCAAGACTGTGAGTTATGCTCGCCTTTCTGTCAATGTCATTGCTGCCACGTTCATACCATAAATTTTGGACTTGCTGCTTTTGAGCCGCTACAGCCTGCTATTCCTCAAGAATTCTTTGTCCATTTTGATGACCTTGGCAAAGATATTCCCCATTCCCTTTTTCAGCCACCACAGGCATAATTCAGTTTTTTTAAAGGATAATTATATCCTTTTTTGACCAAATCCTGGTTCTCATACTAGATCCTTGGTCCTATTGATAGATTTTGTTAGGCACAAAATTATTATCAAGAATTTTAACTGAATTAAATTTTTATTTATATGATTAATAAGATAATCGCATTTTCCATTAATAATAAATTTATTATTGGACTACTTACCTTAGCGCTGATAGGGACGGGTATTTGGTCCATGATGACCGTCAACCTGGGATCGGTGCCAGATATTACTAACAACCAGGTTCAGGTGATCACCCAATCACCTAATCTTGCAACAGAAGATATTGAACAATTTGTAACCTATCCTGTAGAACTCTCAATGGGGAACCTGCCCGGGGTTACGGAAATACGATCTGTTTCCCGGTTTGGCCTTTCCGTGGTTACAATTGTTTTTGAGGACGATATGGGCATTTACAAACCCCGTCAACTGGTTCAGGAAAAACTGAACGAAGTCAGGGACCAAATACCTGAAAAATTTGGAAGTCCCGCTATGGGGCCCATTACTACAGGTTTGGGTGAGATTTATCAATATACGATAAAGCCCCAAAAAGAGTATGACACTGTTTATTCCCCTACGGAATTGCGTACCATCCAGGATTGGATCGTAAAGCGTCAAATGACCCTCGTCGAAGGTGTAGTAGAGGTAAATTCATTTGGGGGCTCTATAAAACAATATGAAATTGCCATTAATCCCGAAAAACTGAATGCGTTAAACGTTTCTATTTCCCAAGTCTTCGATGCCCTGCAAAAAAATAATGTTAATACAGGCGGTGCATATATAGAAAAAAATAATATGGCCAATTTTATCCGTGGTGAGGGTTTAATCAGGTCACTAGATGATATAAAATCTATTGTTATCAAGAATGAAAATGGAGTACCTGTAACAATTGGAGATGCAGCTGAAGAGGTCCAGTTTGGTAGCCAGGTACGCTATGGTGCTTTTACCCAGGACGGCCGTGAAGCTGTTGGCGGTATGGTGCTCATGTTGAAAGGTGCAAATCCTAATAAAGTAATTGCAAATGTTCAGGATCGTATGGAGACGGTAGAACAATCTTTGCCTGAAGGTTTATCAATAGAACCCTTCCTTGACAGAAGTGTTTTAATTGAAAGAACTACGAGTACCGTGACCCAGAATCTTCTGGAAGGTGCTTTAATCGTGATTTTTGCCCTGGTGATACTATTAGGTAGCTTAAGAGGTGGACTTATAACAGCGACTACCATTCCTTTATCACTTCTTTTTGCTTTTATATTAATGAAGCAATTTAATGTCTGGGCCAATCTAATGAGTTTGGGAGCTATTGACTTTGGAATTATTATAGACGGTGCTGTGATCATCATTGAGGGTACGGTATATGAAATACAAAAACGGATGCGTTCCGGCAAAATAAAATTTAATAAGGCTAAAATGGATGAAGTAGCCTATGATGCCGGAAGTACGATGATGGGTTCCGCCTTTTTTGGACAAATTATCATTCTTATCGTATTTGCGCCCATTCTTTTTCTTACGGGGGTAGAAGGGAAAATGTTTCGGCCAATGGCATTTACTTTTGGTTTTGCCATGATAGGTGCTATTTTCTTATGCCTTACCTATGTCCCTATGATGTCTGCTTTATTTATGAAACCAATTCAGAATAAAAAGAACTGGTTTGGAAAGTTTGAACGCTGGCTGGAAAAAGTTAGTGATAAAATTATTGGAGGGATTCAAAAAGGATACATGCCTTTATTAAAAGGAGCTTTAAGATTGAAGTTCATAGTATTGGGGTCTGCGGTTGTCTCACTTATAGTAGCCGGTTTTATCTTTTCCAGAATGGGAGGGGAATTTGTCCCTCAACTTGATGAAGGGGATATCGCCATGCAGGCGTTAATCAGGCCTGGAAGTGGGTTGAGTGAAACAATCGATGTTTCCACAAAAATAGAAGATATCCTTCTTGAGAATTTCCCGGAAGTAGAAACCGCCGTAGCGAGGATTGGGGTTGCCGATATCCCTACTGATCCAATGCCTATGGATATTGCCGATATGTTTATTGTATTAGAGAAGGATATGGATAATTGGACTTCGGCAAGTTCTAAAGAGGAATTGATAGAAAAGATCAAAGAGAAACTTAATGAAGAACTTACGGGAGTCAACCTGGTTTTTAGCCAGCCTGTAGAGCTTCGTTTTAATGAACTGCTTACCGGGGTCAGGGAAGATGTTGCGGTAAAATTATATGGCGAAGATTTAGACCTTCTTGCTGAAAAAGCTGATAAAATGGCTGAAATAATACAGACTATACCGGGCGTAGGAGATGTGAACCCTGAACGAACATCTGGTCTTCCACAAATGACGGTGCGGTTTAATCGTAAAAAAATTGCGCAATATGGATTGGACATTGAAAAGATTAACGATTATATAAGTGCAGCTTTTGCCGGAGGAACGGCCGGAGTGATCTTTGAAGGGGAAAAGCGGTTTGATATGGTTATACGTTTTGATGAGGCGCACCGCCAAAGCATTGATGATTTACGTACCCTCTATATAGATCTGCCGGATGGAACCCAGGTTCCGATTAAGGAAGTAGCTGATATTAGTTATGTACCGGGTCCTATGCAAATTTCCAGGGATAACACCTTTAGAAGAACCTATGTGGGAGTTAATGCCCGCGGGAGGGATGTGGAATCTGTGGTAAATGACATCCAGCAAAAATTGGATGAAGAGTTAGATTTACCTCCAGGATATTACATTACTTATGGTGGGGAGTTTGAAAACCTTCAAAGAGCAAAAGGGCGTTTACAAATAGTAGTGCCCATCGCTCTATTTCTGATATTCGTGCTTCTGTACTTTGCACTCCAATCTTTTTCCCAATCAATTATGATCTATATAGCCATTCCACTGGCGGCTATTGGAGGAATATTTGCTCTTTGGTTAAGAGATATGCCGTTTAGTATTTCAGCTGGTGTAGGCTTCATTGTATTGTTTGGGGTTGCCGTTTTAAACGGGCTGGTGCTTATTAACAGGTTTAATTCCTTAAAAGAAGAAGGGGTAACCAGTATAAAAGATAGAATTTTTACAGGAACCAAAGAACGAATACGACCTATTATGTTAACAGCAACAACAGATATTTTCGGTTTTTTACCAATGGCATTTTCCACATCTGCCGGTGCAGAAGTTCAACAACCACTTGCTACAGTTGTTATAGGTGGTATGCTTACGGCTACCTTACTTACTCTGGTTGTTCTTCCTGTCCTTTATACATTTGTAGAGAAGAGACGAGAGAAAAAGGAACAGAACAAGCTTGGTTCTTCCAATTCACGATCTTTAGCCACAATTTTGATAATTGGCTTGATGTTAGGCGGAACCTTTTCCGTAAATGCACAATCTGATGAAATGTCATCGGAAAATCCAATACAGGATTCTTTACAAACTATTAGTTTGGAAGAGGCTAAAGAAATGGCAATCCAAAACTTTCCGCAATTAAAAGCTGCTCAACTTGAAATTGAAAGTGAGGAAGTATTGCGTAAAACCGCCTATGATTTTGGAAATACCCAAATCTTTACAGGAAAAGAAGAAGTAGGAAATGGCTCTGATGGGGTCTATACTCAAATTGGCGTCCAACAGCAAGGCATTGATATTTTTGGAATTGCCCCCCGGTTAAAATTGCAGAAAGAAAGGGTTGCCCTTGCTGAAAGTGCCTTAGAGTTATCTACTATTGAAATTGAACGTGAAGTAAGCAGGGCCTGGGCCTCGGTTTATACAACTAAAAGGACATTCCAGGTTTATAGAAAAATGGATTCAATTTTTGAAGATATTGAAAGGGCTGCAAGAATCAGGTATGAAACAGAGGCCACCTCCAAATTGGAATATCTTGCTACCTCCAACCAGGCGAACGAGGTTAAAATACAGCTGGAACAATCGTACCGAGATTACCTGAAATCAATACAGCGTTTAAACCTATGGTTCGTTAGTGACACAATCTATGATGTACCAGATTTGCCTGTTGAAACTTTAGACGAACCTTTAAACTTTCTGGTAGAGTCGCTTGAAAATCATCCGTTGCTACAGGTTTCGGAACAAAGGATAGATGTTGCCAAAGCGGTTACCAGAGAACGAAAATCTGAATTTTTGCCCAAATTTCAGGGTCAGTACGGTAGGCAGGAAATAGCCGGGCAATCGGGTTTCTTCCAATATCAAATAGGAATTCAAATTCCGCTGTTTTTTGGGCCGGAATTAGGCCGTACACAGGAAGCACAAGTAAATAGACAGATTGCAGAGCAAAACTTTTATCAGGATAAAATCGAACTGGAAACCGCCTATAAAAATATGCGTGAAGACTACATCAAATGGAGAAACTCATGGAATTATTATAGGGATGAAGCACTTCCGCTGGCCAAAGAGCAACAAGATGGATCAGTGCTGGCCTTTAAGGAAGGCGCTATCGATTATGTGACATTTCTCCAAAATATAAGAGATGCCATTAGAATCGAGGTAAATGCCTGGAGTGCTTTTAACGATTATCTCGACAGCCGTTACCAACTGGAATATTACCTTAAGAATTCAAATTAAAAATTAAAATAAGAAAATCGATATGAATACAAGATCAATAAATATTCTAATGCTTGCCTTAACGCTCAGCATATTCTTTGGATGTAAAGAAAATCCTGCGGCAGGGGAAGATGCTTCCAGTGAAACTGCAACTACTAATACCGAAGAAGGTGAAAATCACGGTGAGGAAGGAGATGAAGAACACGGTGAAGAAGAAGGTGGGATGCGTTCGGTACATCTTTCAGAAATGAAATTCAATAGTCTGGGGATTAAAGTAGATACCTTGCCTAAAAAAGCTTTGTCGGGTATTGTGGAAGCCAATGGCCAGTTAGAAGTGCCGCCACAATATGAAGCTACCGTTACGGCAATTTTAGGCGGTAATATAACTTCTATAAAGGTTATTGAGGGGGATAAGGTAAATAAAGGTCAGGTGTTGGCTTATCTTTCTCACCCAAATTTAACCAGAATGCAGTCTGATTATATTAATGCATATAGTAGGATGCAATTTTTGGAAAAGGAATTTGAAAGACAGAAACGTTTATATGAAGCAGAGGTAGGATCTGGAAAATCTTTTCAACAAACCCAATCAGATTACCAGTCTGTACAAGGTGAAGTGCGGGGGTACGAATCGCAATTGCGCCAGTTAAACCTAAATGCTTCCCAGGTTAGAGACGGTGAATTATATGAATATATTCCGGTAGTAAGCCCAATTGGAGGTTATATTGAAAAAGTACTGGTACAGGTAGGACAATATGTAGACCCTCAGACCAGTATGTTTATGGTAGTTGATACTGAACATGTTCATGCCGATCTAATGGTTTTTGAAAAAGATATTTATAAGGTGAAAGAAGGCCAAAAGATTGCGTTTACACTGGAATCGGTTCCAGGCAGTAATTTAACCGGGGAAATTTATTCAGTGGGGAAACAATTTGAACAAAACCCCAAAGCGGTACATGTGCATGCAGAAATCGATAATAAAGAAGATTTTCTAATTCCGGGGATGTATATAAACGGAAAAATCAGGACCGGTGAAGAAGCTGTTCCTGCCTTACCGGAAGAAGCAATAATTGAAGAAGAAGGAAATCCCTACATCTTTACGGCCCAAAAACACCAGGAAGATGGTGAAACCGAATGGGAATTGAAACCAGTGCAGGTTAGAACGGGAATAAATGAAGATGGTTGGGTTGAAATTAAACTGCTGGAGCCTCTGCCTGAAGGTACGTTGGTTGCCTATAATAATGCCTATTATCTGGTTTCTGAAATGCAGAAAAGCCAGACTTCCCATGGTCATTAAATTAAAAAAATTAGATGGATGGACTCTCTGTTAAATGTTTGTCTTAATTAAAATTCCAGAGGGTTCATCCTTAATACTAAAATTAATATTACAGCAATGAAAGAAATAAAAGCATTTATAAAACCGAAACGAGTTCAAAAAGTGATAGAATCCCTTAGTGAAAGTGGATTCAAAAGTATGACGCTTTCCCAGGGGGAAGGTACCGGGGCTTTTAAAGCAAAAGGCGCATCACCTTCTTTAGATTTCCGTGTAACAGACAGTCCGGTTGTAAAGTTAGAACTGGTATGTCAAAACGAAGAAGCACAATCAGCAATAGATATTATCCTTGAGAATGCAAAAACAACTGAACCCGGTGACGGAATAATTTATCTTTCCGATATTGAAGATGCCTTCCAGATAAAAACCGGGGAATCCATAAAGCGTTACGATCCCTAAATACTTTTATAGCAAATGGAAAAAATAGTAAAAAAGTTGGAAAGCAAAGGCATCCGCCCTACGGCAATGCGCCTGATGACCTATAGACGGCTGGCACAACTGAATGTGGCCGTTAGCTTAGGCGACCTTGGAAAGGATTTCGAAAGCTCGGAAAGGAGTACGCTTTTCCGTACTATGAAGACATTTGAAGAAAAAGGAATCGTGCATCAAATTGAGGATGGCACCGGCATCATTAAATATGCCCTGTGCGAAGACAATTGTGAATGCGAGGTTGGCAACGACCTTCACTTACATTTTCATTGCAATAGTTGCGGGGAAACCGTGTGCCTTACAGAGCACAAAATCCCTCAGATAAACCTGCCCGAAGGCTATGTGGCAGAGGATATCAATCTGGTGGCCAAGGGAGTCTGTGAGAAATGTAGCAATGACTTGGATTAAGTTTTTTGATTTAAAAAATTGGAACAATGATGAAAATTTATAAGAAAGAAAGCAAGGTATATATGGTAGCTCAAAATAGATTGGATGCTACCGATTATGACAATTTGATATCTCAATTAAAAAACCATATACAGGCAAACCATAAAGTGTACTGGTATATTGAAATGGAAAATTTTGAGGGGTGGACCGCAAGTGCGTATTGGAAGGGCATTGAACTGAAACTTCCGAATGAAGAACGCGTTAAAAAGGTTGCATTGGTGGGAAATACAAAATGGAAGGAACAGTTTACGGAAGTTTTGATTCCCTTTACAAGGACACATATTAAATTCTTTAGCCCTGAAGAAAAAGATTTGGCCAAGGAATGGATGGAGAAAGAAAATCATTAAAAAAGTTAAATAAATTTAAACAGAAGATAAGCGATGAGGAATTTGAACAAAAGAAGAAAGTCCTTCAGGATAAGAAGAAGTAGTTATAAGGCACAGGCATCGAAAGCGATGGCACCTATGGCTTATAAAAGAAGGTAAAAATGAAAAAACGCAAAGTATTTGTTTTTATATTCATTGGATTAGCCCTTGGCTTATTTATAATACAGCCCCTGGTTATTTCACTCCACATGTATGACATGCAGGGAGGTAATGGCGAATGGTGGAAATCTCTGCTTGCTTCATATCAGCAGGAATTTAGTTCATGGGATTTGGATCAAGCCATAATCAAATTGCTATTTGGACTGCTGGGCATTGCCTTGTCGCTTATGTTTATGGTCAGGCAAAGAATATTTCAATTGACCGGAAGAAAAGATAAGCTGGAGGAGATCAGAGAGCTGATTGCGGCAGGAGAAAACCAGCAAGTAGAATTTAAATCTACCTTGAGATGGGATTTGAGGCAGTTTAAACCGAATAAGGCTTTGGAAGACGTAATAGCAAAAACAATTGCCGGGTTTATGAACACCCAAGGAGGGCATTTAATTATCGGAATTGATGATGAAGGTAGTATTCTGGGGCTGGAACAGGATTATGGTACTTTAAAAAAACCTGGCAAGGACGGGTTTGAGCAATATATAATGCAATTGGTGTCCCTCAAGTTGGGTACCCATTTTTGCACTTTGGTTAAAGTGTCTTTTCACCAATTTGAAGAAAAGGATATCTGTTATGTAAGGGTTCACAAATCACAAAAACCTGTGTATTTGAATTTGGGCGATCGTTCGCATTTCTTTATCAGAACAGGGAACGGAACCCGCGAGTTGGATATGCCCGAGGCGTTGGAATATATGGAAACATACTTAAACTAAACAATATGGGATTTTTAAAACATTTATTAAGAGGAAATTATGGTCATCATTCCAACAAGCATCAACGTAAAAATAATGACCCAAGATTTAATGAACCCAAGGTTGTTGTGAGATGTACAAAATGCGGCAAAGACAATCCTGAAAATGCTTCTTTTTGTCAACATTATGGCGAGCCTTTAGGTAAAGTAAAATGCATAAGTTGTCAAGAACCAATACCTATGGATGCAAAATTTTGTTCTAAATGTGGCAATGAAGTATAGTTTACATTATGAGAATAAGCAAACAACTTATTGAACGGACTTAAATAATTTTTAAATATGCTCTTAAATAAGCGGATATCAATTTTTGACTTCTTGAAAACCATAAAATTTGACCTGATATTTATCGGTAGTTATTCAATTCTGGTTGGCTATATAGACCAATATGGTTTTTTGTCAAAAATCTCTATTCCAATTGCAATAACCGGCGTTTTTGGTACTGCGGTGGCTCTACTTTTGGGTTTTCGAACCAATCAAGCCTATGAACGGTGGTGGGAAGCCCGTATTATTTGGGGGGCTATTGTCAATGATTCCAGAACACTGGTCAGGCAGTGTGTGTCTTTTTTTGCAAGGGATCAAGGAGGCTATCAAAAGATGGTGAAAGAGATGACCGATCGTCAGGTAATCTGGTGCTATGCCCTAGGGGAATCGTTGAGGAAACTACCCTTTTCCACTCGGGTTAAGGTATACTCAGAATCCTATGGGATTAAAGCATTTAATATTCCTAATGCTTTATTGTCACAACACTCTGAAACTTTGTTAAAGGCAAAAGAAATTGGTATGGTCAATGATTTTCAGCAGGTACAGATAGACAGTACTATAGCCAGGTTATGTGATTCAATGGGCAAATGCGAACGTATAAAAAATACTGTCTTCCCCAAAGCACACAGCTTATTGATTCATTTGATCATCTACGTTTTTGCTACAATGTTGCCTTTTGGATTGGACGATAAAAATATAGCAGTTGAAATCGCTATAACATTTATTATACCAGTCATTTTCATTGCCATTGAAAAAACATCCATACTCATGCAGGATCCCTTTGAAAACGACCCTTTGGATACACCCATGACTGATTTGGCCGAAACGATAGAAATAAACATTAAACAAATGATAGGTGAAACAGATGTTCCTGTAAAGAAAGAGCCAACAGATTATTATATTTTATAATACAAGATGAATACAATGGATTTTCAAACTGAAATAACACTGATACCGAGATTATTTGTCGCTCTTTTACTAGGTGTCCTGATAGGACTCGATAGGGAAATTGACGGAAATGCGGCAGGAATTAGAACGTATGCAGCCGTTTGCCTTGGGGCCGCATTAATTACAATAATCAATACTCATATTGAAGTAACTGACCAAACCCGCATTGTCGCCAATATTGTTTCCGGTATTGGGTTCCTTGGTGCAGGAATTATTTTTAGGGATAGCGCGAAAAATTTAATTTCCGGTTTGACTACCGCAGCTACAATTTGGGCCACTGCCGCGGTTGGTATATCAATTGGGTTTGGTATGTACCTCATTGGAAGTGTTACATCCGCTTTTCTTATTCTATTATTGGTTTCACATCATTTCCCTTTTTTGAAAAAACATAAAATAAACAACACCTAAAATGAAAAAATTACAACTGAAAATTCCGGTACTGTTACCTCAGGTGCCAAATGAAAAAGACACTTGTGTGCAAAGGCTCATTGAAGAATTAGAAGCCAAAGAAGGTCTTGATAAAGTGCATATAAAAGACGATCAGGAAGATACGGTGCCACAATTGTGCTTTCATTACGATCCGGATATAATTTCTATTGACCGCATTCAATCATTGGCAGAAAGAACCGGGGCTGAAATTACCGCGAAATATGGACATTTGCTTATAGAGGTTGAGGGGATTAGACATACCCGGCATGCAAGGACTTTAGAAAAGAGTCTGCTGAATATCAAAGGCGTTTTGGAAGCTTCCGCCAATGCCGGAGGAATGATCCGTTTAGAATATGATAAACGGGAAACAAGTTTTGATGAGATAACTACAAAGCTCGAAAAAGAAAACCTACAAGTTAAAAAAAGCTCCTCTGCTGAGAATAAGGGCTTTAAATCTGCCGAAAAGAATCCTCAAAATTTAAATAAAGAAAAGGTAAGGGATATAGAAGAACAAAAGCATAAAGATACTGATCTCCAGAATCATAGAGAAGCGGATAGCCACGGGGCCGGGGAAGAAAATTCCCACGCCCACGGAGGTATTTTTGGGAAAAACACCGAACTTATTTTTGCTATTATTTGTGGTGCTCTTTTGGGTATTGGTTTTGGTTTGTCCTACGTAACATCAATACCGGAATGGGTCAGCTTATCCCTATACATAGGTGCCTACTTTTTTGGAGGTTACTTTACAGCAAAAGAAGCCATACAGACCGTAGCCAAAGGTGGATTTGAAATTGATTTTCTCATGTTGGTCGCAGCTATAGGAGCAGCTATTCTTGGGGAATGGGCTGAAGGAGCTTTGTTATTATTTCTCTTTAGCCTGGGGCATGCCTTGGAGCATTATGCAATGAACAAAGCACGAAAATCTATAGCTGCACTGGCAGAACTGGCGCCAAAAACAGCTTTGGTTAAGAAAAATGGTAAAACGGAAGAAGTTGGTATCGAAAAACTCAATATTGGGGATATCATTGTGGTGAAACCAAATAGTAAAATATCTGCAGATGGCGTAGTGGTAGATGGGCAGAGTAGTGTTAACCAGGCTCCAATAACCGGGGAGAGTGTACCGGTAGATAAAGTTCCCGTAGAAGATGTTGAGAAGGATTACTCAGAGGTAGATGATATTAAAGATGAAAACCGCGTTTTTGCCGGAACGATCAATGGGAACAATACTTTGGAGATTAAAGTTATCAAAGCAGCCAAAGATTCAACGCTTTCCCGATTGGTGAAACTGGTTAACGAAGCTCAGACTCAAAAATCGCCTACCCAGTTGCTCACCGATAAATTTGAAAAATATTTTGTGCCGTCCGTCCTTATTTTGGTCGGGATTCTTTTGTTTGCTTTTTTAGTTATTGACGAACCCTTTAGCGCCAGCTTTTACAGGGCGATGGCCGTATTAGTAGCTGCAAGTCCCTGTGCGTTGGCAATCTCGACCCCAAGTGCTGTATTAAGTGGAGTGGCCAGAGCTGCCCGTGGCGGGGTATTAATTAAAGGAGGGCGCCCTCTGGAGGACCTGGGGGTTATTACCGCCCTAGCCTTTGATAAAACCGGAACTCTAACGGAAGGAAAGCCAAAACTTACCCAAGTGGTGCCACTTGGAAATATATCTGAAAACGAACTTCTCAAAATAGCAGTAGCTGTGGAAAGTTTGAGTGATCACCCCCTGGCCAAAGCTGTAGTTCGTGATGGAAAAGAGCGTCTGGAAGGCGAGGAAATCCCAAATGCCTCTAATTTGGAGGCAGTTCTGGGTAAAGGGATTAAAGCATCGTTTGGCAATGATAAAATCTATATAGGTAACCTCGACCTGTACGAAGGGCTTGATGAGAGTACACCTTCCGAAAAAATAGCTACGAAAGTGCGTGGTCTTGAAGGTGGTGGAAATACAACAATGCTTATACGAAAAAATGAAGAATATATAGGCATCATTGCATTAATGGATACCCCTCGTGAAGCCGCCAAGGGAACCCTCAAAAAATTAAAAGAAATCGGCATTAAACGAATGATCATGCTTACCGGAGATAACCAGAAGGTAGCAGACGCTGTAGCAGAAGAAATAGGATTGACCGATGCCTGGGGGAGCCTATTGCCGGAAGAAAAAGTGGATGCTATAAAAGAATTAAAAGAAAAGGAATCCAAGGTGGCAATGGTGGGCGATGGCGTTAATGATGCCCCTGCCATGGCAAACAGCACTGTAGGAATAGCTATGGGTGCTGCTGGAAGTGATGTGGCCCTAGAAACGGCGGATATTGCGCTAATGGCCGACAAGTTGGAAACCCTGCCCTTTGCCATAGGCTTAAGCAGGAAGGCAAAGGCGATTATCAGACAGAACCTTTGGGTAAGCCTTGGTATTGTTGCCCTACTTATACCTTCAACCATATTCGGCTTGGCAAATATTGGAATGGCGGTTGTAATCCATGAAGGTTCCACACTACTGGTGGTTTTTAATGCGTTAAGGCTTTTGGCTTATAAAAAAGAATAGAAAATCCGGACTTAGACTGTTTTTCGAAAGAATATAAAATGACAAAAACGGAAAAAAAATTATCGTCCAAAGGGATACGTTCCACTGAAATGAGGTTGAAAATTTACAAATACCTCAAAAGGAAAACTTATGCGGTAAGTTTAAATGAAATGCAAAAAGTCTTTATCCATAAAAATATCAAAACAGCCAATAAGACCACTTTCTATAGGACGATAAAGCTCTTTGAGAAAAAAAGCATGGTGCACCAAATTGACGATGGAACTGCTTTTGCAAAATATGCGCTTTCTGATGAAAACACCAATGTTAAACTCAGTACAGGTTTACATATGCACTTTCATTGTACCGATTGTAAGAAAACAATCTGTTTACCAAATAAAATATCGGAAGAGAGTTTGCCAGACCAGTATGAGGTGAACGATGTGAACCTGGTATTAAAAGGGATATGTAAAAATTGTAGTAAAAAATAATAGGTGGGAGTGCCTTAAGCCTGAATCCCAGCCCCCAATGGTCAAGCTTAAGGTTTTTTCCACCGTAACGAACTTAAAAAAAATATGAATATGGAAAAATTTGATGTAACTATAATAGGATCTGGCCCGGGCGGGTATGTAAGTGCGATCCGTTGCGCCCAATTAGGATTAAAAATAGCCATTGTAGAAAGATACAGCACCCTGGGCGGCACCTGTCTAAACGTGGGCTGTATCCCGTCAAAAGCCTGGTTGGAAGCCTCTGAGCATTATTACAAACTCAAGCATCAATTCGAAAAATTTGGGATTGATGTTAAAGAGGCCAATGTCGATATCCTGAAAATGAGCCAAAGGGTTCAGGATGTGGTACAGGAAATCATCAATGGCGTTGATTATCTGATGAAAAAGAACAAGGTTACCGTTTATGAAGGTCATGGCACCATCAAGGACAAAAACACGATTGAAATTAAGGGAGAAGATAAAACGGAAACCATAGCAACCGATAAAATCATCATTGCCACAGGGTCCAAACCCGCTTCATTGCCCAATATTAAAATAGACAAAAAGCGTATCATCTCTTCTACCGAAGCCCTTGCCCTACAGGAAATCCCCAAGCACTTAATGGTCGTTGGGGGTGGCGTTATCGGTGTTGAGATAGGTTCCGTATTCGCCCGCCTGGGTTCAAAGGTTTCCATAGTAGAATATTTTGATAGCCTTATCGCCACTATGGACGGCGCACTGGGACATCAATTGCACCGTTCCCTTAGAAAACAGGGAATTGATTTTTATTTGGAACATAAGGTGACAAACGCAACGGCAACTGAGGATAAAGTAGAATTGAAAGCGGAAAATCTTTCCGATAAAGAAGAAATGAGTTTAGATGGCGATTACTGTCTTATGGCCATTGGCCGAAAACCATACACCGCCAGTTTAGGGCTTGAAAATATAGGAGTGGAAACCAATGAGAAAGGACAGATAACGGTAGATAAAAACCTTGAAACCAACGTCAAGGGTGTGTATGCCATTGGGGATGTAATCCGGGGGGCAATGCTTGCCCATAAAGCCAGTGAAGAAGGCGTTTTTGTAGCCGAACGGATTGTTGGCCAAAAGCCCCATATCAATTATTCGCTTATCCCAAATATCGTGTACACCCAGCCTGAGGTCGCCGGTGTAGGCTTGACGGAAGAAGAACTGAAAAAGGCCAATAAAAGTATAAAAACAGGCTCTTTCCCTTTTAAGGCAAATGCACGGGCAAAGATAAGTATGGACACCGACGGTTTTATAAAAGTAATTGCAGATAAGGAAACCGATGAGATACTGGGCGTGCATATGATAGGCCCTCGCATAGCAGACAGCTACACCGAAGCGGTGGTAGCGATGGAATTTAGGGCAGCTGCCGAAGACATAGCAAGAATGTCACACGGGCACCCCACCTTTTCAGAAACCTTTAAAGAAGCCTGTTTGGCAGCCACCGAAGACAGGGCGTTGCATATTTAAAGTTGACCTAACAGTAAGTTCTTAAAAATTAAGACGCTACTGAGCTTTTTGAAATATTAAGGTTTAAGTAATTAACTCAAAAAACAGATAAGATAAAATGGGGCAATCAGTTCGAAATCAATCCACTATTGGGTATATCAGGGAAACGGCAACAAAGTTCCTCGACAGGGAAACAGCTGGGGGGATTTTTTTAATAATTGCTACTATAGTTGCCCTTCTTTTAGCTAATTCACAGTGGGCAAGTGCCTATCATCATTTTCTTGGCGATGAATTGCTTTTTGAATTTTCCGAGCATCTTAGTTTTGGGCTAACAATTGAAGAATGGATCAATGATGGCCTAATGGCAATTTTCTTTTTGGTTGCCGGCCTTGAATTGAAGAGGGAGGTTATGGTGGGGGAATTATCTTCAATTAAAAAAGCCTCAGCCCCCTTGTTGGCAGCTTTAGGTGGTATGGCAGTTCCGGCCCTCTTTTTTATTAGCCTAAATTTAGGCACTGAAAATATAAAGGGTTGGGGCATCCCTATGGCTACCGATATCGCATATTCACTAGGGATTATTGGCCTACTGGGGAAAAATGTCCCCAGGCAGTTAAAAATATTTTTAATAGCCCTCGCTATTGCTGACGATATAGGTGCCATATTGGTGATAGCATTGTTTTATAGCAACGAGTTGAGCTGGATATACCTTGGATCGGGCATGGGGGCATTTGGGTTATTATTATTAATGAATTGGACTGGGGTCAAAAATTTGATTTGGTATATTATTATTGGGATCATCTTATGGTATTGCTTCCTTAATTCGGGGATCCATCCAACTATTGCGGGAGTACTTTTTGCCATTACCATTCCAATAGTGCCCAAATTAGACAGTAAAATATTAAAAGAAAGGACCGCCACAAACGTTACTAATCTTGAGAAAACAGAGCTGGAAAAATTAAATCCTCTTCAGGATAAAAAACAACAAATAATTTTAAAAGCCATTAAAACAGATACTGAGAATTCAAGGCCTCCTTTGCTCAAACTGGAAAATTCCCTTGTTGATTTCAATGCTTTCTTTATCATTCCAATTTTTGCAGTCGCGAATGCGGGAGTAAAGCTCGATGTAAATTTAATTGAGGTTGTTTCCGGTTCTTTAGGGCTGGGGATCCTTTTGGGATTAGCAATTGGCAAAGTAACAGGGATTGGTATTTTTACATTGATTGGGCAAAAACTTGGAGTTTCCGAATTACATACTACACTAAACTGGAAACATATAATTGGAATTGGTATGATTGCGGGAATTGGCTTTACCATGTCCCTTTTTATTACCAATCTCGCATTTAATGATCAGGAATTGATTAAAATTTCGAAAATAAGCATTTTGATAGCTTCATTACTTGCAGCTATTGGCGGTGCGGTAATTCTCTTATTAACTTCCAATAAAGGAAAGAAAAATATAGTTAAGTGATATGGGAGAAATGAACAAAAGTACTTTTATAGTAAGTCAAATGGACTGTCCTTCAGAAGAACAGATGATCCGGATGAAGTTGGAGGCTTATACACAAGTGAAATATTTGGATTTTGATATTCCCAACAGGAAATTGGAAGTATATCATGTGAATGGAATCGAAGATATACAAACATCAATAGCCAGTTTAAACCTTGGGGATTCCTTCCAAGGGACCGAAGAAGCCGATCCTCCCGTAATAGAAGACCAATCCAAACAGAAAACAATCCTTTGGTGGGTCTTTGGGATAAATTTCGGCTTTTTCATTATCGAAATGACCATGGGGTGGATCTCTTCTTCTATGGGCCTTATTGCAGATTCGTTGGATATGCTGGCAGATTCGATAGTATATGCGCTAAGTTTATTTGCAGTAGGTGGTGCCATTTCCAGAAAAAAGAAGGTGGCAAAATTCAGCGGGTATTTTCAGATGGCCTTGGCAACACTTGGTTTTGCAGAGGTATTAAGAAGGTTTTTTACCAGTAGTGAAACACCAATTTTCCAATTGATGATCATTGTTTCCATTTTCGCCCTTCTGGGTAACCTTATTTCGCTTTGGTTGATAAATAAGGCCAAAAGTAAGGAGGCGCATATGCAGGCCAGTGCTATTTTTACCTCCAATGATATCATCGTAAACGGCGGGGTGATACTGGCCGGGGTGCTGGTCTATTTTCTGGATAGCAAATGGCCTGATTTGGTAATTGGCGGCATCGTTTTCACGTTTGTAATGCGGGGTGCCATAAGAATTTTAAAATTATCTAAATAATGCAAATATATGTTGCACAAGACGTTGGGCAACAATAAGGAAATTATGAATAAAAGTAGTGTAGCATTATTGATTTTACTGTTGTTGGTAATAGACCAGGCCATAAAGATTTATGTGAAGACCCATTTTTATTATGGCGAGGAATATTTTGTGTTTGGCCTGGATTGGTTTCGCTTACATTTTTTGGAGAATCCCGGCATGGCCTGGGGCTTTAAATTTGGCGAGGGATATCTGGCCAAATTTGTTTTAATACTATTTCGCTTCGTAGCCGTTATTTGGGGGACCTTTTATATCAAAAAAATGATACGTAAAGGATATGCAAAAGTCTTTATAATCTGTGCCGCATTTATATACGCAGGTGCATTGGGCAATTTGATTGACGGTGCATTTTACGGACTGATCTTTGAAAAAAGTGATCCGGCAGTACAAAACGTTGCAGAAATATTCCCGTCAGGGGGTGGATATGCTGGATTTTTAAATGGCAATGTCGTGGATATGTGGTTCCTTCCCATTATTGATACAAGGCTTCCGGAATGGATGCCATTTTGGGGAGGTAATCAATTTACTTTTTTTGACCCTGTATTTAATACCGCAGATGTCTGGATTAGCACGGGAGTGATTTTACTCCTGATCTTTCAAAGCCAACAAAAAAAAGACCAGAAAATATCGGAAAATAAAAAGTTGAAATATACTGAGGGTAACAGAAAAATTATAAACAACGATTAGTTATGAACGTTTGGCTTTGGGTAGTAGTATTGGGATTGGCAGCTTGGGCTGCCCATTGGGGTGCGGACCAACTCTTGACGCCTTTAAAGATGCTCCGTAAGCAATGGGGGCTTACAGCTTCTGCAGGAGCAGCTCTCCTTGCCATTGTGACCGCCAGCCCCGAGGTAGCTGTAAACGTTACCAGTGCAGCCCGGGGAGTATCGGAAATTGGTCTGGGCAACCTTTTGGGTTCCAATATAATTTCCATTCCGTTGATGGTTAGCATAGCCTATTTCGCTTCCAGAAAGCAATTTAAAAATAATAAGGAACACCAAAAACATCTGGATGCCAACCTACTGGCTCTGAACAAACGTTCTGTTTCGGTATTGTCCATCCCCTACCTGGCAATCATTGCTTTGGTAGCTATACTAACCCTTCCCAAAGCCTGGCGTGGATTACAACCCATCGATGGCTATATTATGCTGGCTGCCTATGCTGCTTTTTTAACGCATGCCATTATAAAAGGCAGGGAAAAGGGCGAAAAAGTAGAATGGGACAAAAAGAAAGTCTGGTTATCCGTGGCCGGGGCCCTGGCCATAGCTGTGGGTGCTTTTTTTATTGTTAAGGCAACAGAAAATATTGTTTCGGCCCTGAATATTTCTGAAATCGTTGGGGGATTGTTCATCACGGGTATAATGACCACCGCGCCTGAAATATTTAAGACCTGGAGCGTGGTGAAAGGAGGCGAAGTAACGGCAGGCACCACTAGTGTTATCGCAGATAATGCTGTTACGATGACGGTCGCCTTTTTCCCGTTGGCGCTGGTTACTACCCCTATCGAAGATTTCCAGTTGTTTTGGGTGAATCTTGCCTTCGTTGGACTGATGCCGCTTTTGTACTCCCTTTTTGTCCATCAAAGCAAGGAACTTCACGGTTTTAGCAGATGGCAGATATTCGCGTTCGATGCAGCCTATATCGTCTATCTATTGACAATGGTATTTTTTGTTCTAAAACTATTTTAAAATAAAACATATATGAAAAAGAAAAAACTAAATCTAAGAGACCTCAAGGATCCTTCAATTGAAAATAAGGTTTCATCACAACTGAGCATTAAGGAATACATCCCTTCCATATTCAGTTTTGTGATGTTGATAGCGGGAATTGCTATTGATTACTTTGATGCCTTTCCGTTTTTTAAAGGTTGGGTACGAATCGCTTGGTATGCGGTAGCCTACATCCCCGTTGGTTTTCCTGTTATAAAAGAGGGATGGAAAAGTATCAGGGACGGTGATTTCTTTACCGAATTCTTCTTAATGTCCATAGCCACTTTAGGTGCATTTGCCATAGGCGAATACCCTGAAGGTGTAGCCGTAATGCTATTTTATGCCGTGGGTGAACTGTTCCAAAATGCGGCCGTTAACCGTGCTAAAGGAAATATAAAAGCTTTACTCGACGTAAGGCCAAATGAAGCTTTGGTTTATCGTGACGGCGATTTTGTTTCAGTCAATCCCGAGACTGTTGAGATTGGTGAAAAAATACAGGTACGTGTAGGCGAAAAAGTTCCACTTGATGGTATTCTGCTGTCTGAAAAGGGTTCTTTTAATACGGCTGCCTTGACAGGCGAAAGCAAGCCTAATACTATTGCTAAAGGCGATAGTGTTTTTGCAGGAAGCATTAACCTTGATGGCGTAATCGAGATTGAAACCACAAAAGAATTTAAAGACAGTTCCATTGCACGAATTCTGGATATGGTACAGAATGCAACCGCCAGAAAATCAAAGACCGAATTGTTCATCAGAAAATTTGCCCGGATTTATACGCCTATCGTTGTATTCCTTGCCATCGGACTTACATTTCTACCTTACTTTTTTGTAGATGATTATGTGTTTAGGGATTGGCTATACCGAGCATTGATATTCCTCGTGATTTCGTGTCCTTGTGCGCTGGTCATTTCGATTCCTCTCGGCTATTTCGGCGGTTTGGGTGCGGCATCGCGAAACGGTATTCTTTTTAAGGGTGCATCCTTTTTGGATGCAATGACTCAAGTGAACACAGTCGTAATGGACAAAACAGGAACTGTTACCAAAGGGGTTTTTAAAATCAAGGAAATCAATTCCATCACATTTGAGGAAGTCAAATTTATGAAGTATTTGATGGCGATGGAAGAACAATCTACCCATCCCATTGCAAAGGCAATACTGGAATATAAAGCGGACGGGGCGGATTATGAGGCAACCGATGTTTCAGAAATTGCAGGAAAAGGTTTAAAAGGAACAGTCAACGGAAAAACGGTGTTGGTAGGTAACAAAGCTTTGATGACCTCAAACAGCATAGAAGTCCCTTCGGAAACGGATGGCATTGTAGAATCAATAGTTATGGTGTCCATTGATGGGAAATTTGCAGGTTATGTAACCATTGCAGATGAACTAAAGGATGATGCGCACCAAGCCATTAAAAAAATTCGAGATTCAGGAATTTCAAAAATCATAATGCTATCAGGTGATAAGGATTCAATAACTCAACAAGTTTCAAAAGAATTAAATATCGATTGGGCAAAAGGTGGGTTGTTACCTGAAGATAAACTGAATGAGGTTGAAAAGCTTAAAAAGCAACCTGAAACGAAAGTCGCATTTATCGGCGATGGCATTAACGATGCACCCGTATTGGCAGCGAGTGGTGTGGGTATTGCGATGGGCGGTTTAGGAAGCGATGTCGCCATTGAAACGGCAGATGTCATCATCCAGACCGACCAACCGAGCAAGATTGCAAGAGCTATTAAAATTGGTCGTTCAACCCGTAGGATTGTCTGGCAAAATATTGGGCTTGCCTTTGGGGTTAAGGTCATTGTACTAATTCTCGGTGCAGGTGGATTAGCGACAATGTGGGAAGCCGTTTTTGCTGATGTTGGTGTTGCTTTATTGGCTATTCTCAATGCTGTTCGATTGCAGAAAATGAAGTGGAACTAATTATTGTCCAAGTTATATTTTGATTTCAAGTCTTAAAACTCTAAAAATATACTCAAATTTCATTAGTTTTGTATTTGATGCAAAAACCAAATAAAATAGCGGCATTTTTCTTTTTAGGCTTGTTTAGCCTATTGATGTTGCATCAGGCTTTTCCACATTTGCATCATCAGCACGAGGAAACGCATTCCCATTCAGATATTGCCCATACTGGCGAACATCATCATCACGATGACAGTTCTCACGAAAAGAAAGAATCACCATACGGTTTCTTTGGATTTTTTATGGATATGCACGTCCATTCCACGGTGTCCAGCGACGTTGTTGTACTTAAAAGGAATACTGTTGAGCGGCAAACTATCGTAGATGACAATGTCGTAAAACTTACTTCTGATTTTCAAGAATTTTATGTCGTTGATAATAGGCAAAACGATAAACCGCCAATTTATCATCCGCCCAATAGGCATTTTAATCCTTACCTCTCATCCCTCGATTTACGGGGCCCACCATCTTTAGGTTAATCGTTTAGGAATACCTACCGCTACGGCAGGAATCCTCTTATACTTTAAGATTAAACCTAAAACTTCAAACAATGAATAAATACATCGTATCCGCGATTTGCGGATGCCTGTTCTTCGTTAATGGTTTCTCACAGGATAAAAACATTGGGGAACTGCTAAACGTAATAGAACAGAACAATACTGAGTTAAAAGGCTATCAATCTTTCATTGAAAGCCAACAACTCGAAAACAGCAGCACCAATAATTTACCCGACCCACAGCTTTCAGGGTATTATTTGCCCTTTGGCGATAACGCAACGGGAAATTATACCGAATATGAAATATCGCAATCCTTCGAATTTCCGACGGTATACGGTTCACGCAGTAAATGGAACGACTTAAAGGCGATACAACTACAAACGTCCTATGCCAAAAAGCGGCAGGAAGTTTTGTTGGAAGCAAAATCAATATTGATTGAACTCACTTTCCTTCAAAATCAGAAAGCTATTGAATCCGAAAGACGAACCCAAAGCAAACAGGTTTTTGACCAGGTTCAAGAGCTTTATGATAAGGAGCAAGTCGGAATTTTGGATTTGAACAAGGCGAAAATCGCTTGGATTCAAGAACAATTCGTTGTTCAACAGATTGAAAGCGAAATCCAAATTGTACGGTCCAAACTCAAAACCTTGAATGGCGGGAATGCCATTGATGGTTTTACCGCAGGTATCGATTTGCCTATCGAGGTTGCTGCGGTCGAAACGCTTTGGCAAGAAAAATTGGCAAACGACCCTTCTTTACAAGGTTTAAAGGCTGCTGAAACGACTTCGCTTCAAAGAGTAAAACTGGAAAAAAACAAGGTCTTGCCCAATGTGGCACTTGGTTACAATTATCAGGGTGTTCGTGGCAGTAATTTTTCAGGTTTTTATGGTGGCCTTTCCATTCCGTTGTGGAACAGCAAGAACAAGGTTAAAGCGGCAGAAGCCGATTATGAGTATCAGCAATCGAATACGCAAGTGATTACCGCTTCGCTCTATTCCCAATTTCAAGAAACATACAATCGATACGAATTGATGCTCGAAAAATACAATGAGTATCAAACTACAATGAGCAACTTAAACAGCGAACAACTGCTCTTTAAGGCCTATATGTTGGGCGAATACTCGTTTATGGATTACTATGTAGAGCTTCAGTTTTACCGCAATGCATCTGACAGAATGTTGCAGATGGAAAAGGAAATACAATTACTTCAGGCACAATTATTAAAACATACATTATAAACCTTTAAAACAAAGATTATGAAAATTTCAAAAATAATATTTGCAATAGCAATCGCATCAACATTTTTGGTAAGCTCTTGCAGGGAAACAAAAAAAGAGAGTACAGATGACCACGGTCACGAACACAATGAAGACGGAAGCCATATGCACGAGGAAGACATAGAACAAGAAGAATTTGAAGTAGGAAAAGATTCTATGGAAACGAAGACAAATGACCACGGGCACGACCACGATGCAGACGGTAACCATTCAGATGACGGTTCTGATACCCACAAACACGATGATGGTTCTGAACACCACGACCATTAAAACTCAAATACATTCAAAAGATGAAATATATAATAATTGTGCTTGCCTTTTTGGCAATGTCCTGTAATAACAAGGCAGAAGATGCACACGCACATAATGCAGATGGAAGTCACGTGGGCGAAGAAATTCCACGATTGAACCATACTATCTGGACAGATAAAACAGAACTCTTTGTTGAGTTTCCTGCGCTTATAGTGGGCAACGGCAGCAAATTCGCAGCCCACTTTACGGTTTTGGATAAACACCAACCCGTTCGGGAAGGTTCTGTAACGGTAAGTTTGATAAAAGATGGTAAAGGAATCAGAAATAAGGCAGATGCACCGTCATCACCAGGTATTTTTTCGCCTGCTATACAACCAAAAGAAGCTGGGAACTATCAATTGGTTTTTGAATTGACGACACCAGAGTATTCAGATAAAATTTCCATTGATGATGTAATGGTATATGCCACTACGGATGAGGCCATAAAAGCTTTGGGTAAGGAAGAAGACGATGGAAGTATTTCGTTCTTAAAGGAGCAGGCTTGGAAAATCGATTTTCAGACCGCACCTGTTGTTTCTGGTAAAATCTACGATGTCATCAACACATCAGGTGTTTGGATGCCATCGCCAGGTTCAACAAAGTCCTTGGCGGCAAAATCCAATGGTGTGGTGGATTTTAAAATGGATAACCTTACAGAAGGTACAGCGGTAAAACAAGGCCAGCTGTTAATGAGCTTGAACAGTCAAGGTTTAGCTTCGAACAATTTGAGTACGGATATCGCTTCCGCGAAAGCGAAATTCCAACAAGCCAAATCGGAATATGAACGGAAGAAAGAGCTATACGAGTCTAAAATTGTCCCAAAATCTGAATTTGAGAAAGTGGAAAGCAGTTTTGAGATAGCCAGAGCTAACTATCAATCCTTGGTATCCGGTGTTTCGGGCGGAAGCAAACAAATCCGCGCCCCTTTTGATGGGTTTATCAAATCCATAACCGTTTCAAATGGCGATTATGTAGCACAAGGCGTTGCGCTGGTAAGTGTTGGAACACATCAATCCAAGGTTTTAAAAACCCAATTGGCACCCGACTACGGACTTACGATGGACAATGCACAGGGCATTTGGTATCAGGATAATGACGGCCAATGGAAGGACGTAACCGATGCAGAGGGCAAAATCCTTTCTATTGGTAAAGACGTAGAACGTGAAAACCCATTGATTTCTGTTTTCGCACAAGTAAACGCAGAGGTCGAAATGCCAGAAGGTAGCTTAACGCCCGTACAGATTGCGATGGGAAATGCTACCCAAAACACAATGATTCCCGTGAATGCTCTTTTGGAGGACTATGGCAGCTATTCCGTTATCGTTCAGCTTTCGGGCGAAAGTTTTGAAAGACGACCTGTAAAGATTGGAAAACGCAATGGCGAAAATGTAGAGATACTGGAAGGTCTGCAAGTGGGCGAAGTGGTCGTGACAACGGGAGCGTATCAAGTTAAAATGGCTTCAATGTCCGGTTCTACACCTGCACACGGCCACGAACATTAAAAACGAAGAGAAATGTTAAACAAAATATTATCAATTTCACTTCAAAACAGATTGCTCATTCTATTGGGCGCATTAGCATTGAGCGTTTTGGGAATCTATTATGCACGTACTATGAACGTGGACGTGTTCCCCGACCTCACGGCACCAACCGTAACCATTCTTACCGAAGCTCACGGAATGGAATCTGAAGAAGTAGAAAAATTAGTGACCTATCAACTGGAAACTGCCTTAAACGGTTCGCCTAATGTAAGGCGAATCCGTTCCTCATCGGCGGCAGGTGTTTCCATTGTTTGGGTAGAATTTGAATGGGGCACCGACATTTACCGTGCTCGACAAATCGTGAGCGAACGTATCCCGATGGTTCGAGAGAACCTACCCGAAGGCATAGGAGCACCAACGATGGCACCCATTTCATCAATTATGGGCGAAATAATGCTCTTGGGAGTGACTTCGGATAGCCTTTCACCAATGGAACTGCGAACCTTGTCCGACTGGACCATCAGGCCGCGTATAAAGGCCATTGGCGGTATTGCAAACGTGGTGGTCATTGGTGGCGATTACAAGCAATACCAAGTATTTGCCAATCCCGAAAAAATGAAGTATTACGATGTGAGCCTATCAGAATTGGTTGAACACGTTAAGGAAGCAAATCAAAATGCGCCTGGCGGTATCATAAACCAATACGGCAACCAATACATCATAAAAGGAAGCGGTAGAGCCTATGCGCTGGAAGACCTGCAGGAAGCGGTTCTAAAGGAAGTGAACGGTCAGACCATAAAAATAAAAGATGTGGCCACGGTACAAGTTGGTGCTGCCGATAAAATTGGTGATGGTTCATTAAACGCCAAACCCGCTGTGATTCTGACCATTTCAAAACAGCCCGATGTGAATACCTTGGAGCTGACAGACCGCTTGGATGAAGCGATTGCTGATTTAGAATCCTCATTGCCAAAAGGGGTCAACATCAAAAGTCAAATCTTTAGACAATCCGATTTTATTGATGCTTCTATTAGTAATCTAAATATGACCCTTTTAGAAGGTGCATTTTTTGTAATGATTATCCTTTTCATCTTTCTGATGAACTGGAGGACTACCGTTATTTCCTTGCTGGCTATCCCTATTTCATTATTGGTTTCCATCATCATATTAAAATGGTTGGGTTACACCATAAATACAATGAGTTTGGGTGGTATGGCCATTGCTATAGGTGCGCTGGTAGATGATGCCATCATCGATGTGGAAAATGTGTATAAACGCTTGCGCGAAAATATCAGAGAACCGAAAACAGAGCGGGAATCGACCATAAAAGTAGTACGTGATGCTTCGGTAGAGATACGAAGTTCCATTATCATCGCTACCTTAATTATTATTGTATCATTTGTGCCCTTGTTCTTTTTAAGCGGAATGGAAGGTCGATTGTTGCAACCGCTGGGTATAGCCTTTGTAACATCGGTATTGACCTCATTGGTAGTTGCCGTGACGGTCACGCCTATTCTGTGTTCCTATTTATTGGACAATGAAAAGCTTTTGAACAAGCAGGCTGAAGGTACACGCGTGGAGCGATGGCTACAGAAACATTATGGCAACCTTTTGGAACGTGTAACCAGAATACCCAAAACCATTATAGGCGTAACCGTGATTGCCTTTCTGTTAAGTCTGTTGGTTGTCACTCAATTAGGGCGGAGTTTTCTTCCTGAATTCAACGAAGGTTCTTTAGTAATAAGTGTTGTCGGTCCGCCGGGAATGTCTTTAGAAGAGAGTAATAAGACAGGTAAATTAATCGAGACTATACTATTGGATATGCCCGAAGTGGAGGTTGTTACCCGAAGACAAGGCCGTGCCGAACTGGACGAACACGCGCAAGGTGTCAATGCTTCGGAAATTGATGTGCCCTTTGTGCTTGAGGACAAAACCAAAGAAGAGTTCTTTGAAGAAGTCCGCAACAAATTGAGCGTTGCACCAGGCGTTAATATTACGCTGGGACAACCCATTGCACACCGTATAGACCATATGCTTTCCGGAACACGTGCCAATATTGCCATCAAGATATTTGGTTCAGATTTACAACGACTGTTTGAAGTAGGCAAAAGTGTAGAGCAGAACATCAAGGATATCGATGGACTGGCAGATGTTGCGGTTGACCAGCAAATTGAAGTGCCACAAATAAGAATTAAACCCAAACGCCAGATTCTCTCGGCCTATGGAATGACGGTCGGTAATTTAATGGAACAGGTAGATATCGCTTTTGCAGGAGAAGAAGTAGGCGAGATTTACGAAGGTCAGCAATATTTCGATTTGATAGTTCGCTACGAAAAACCATTTCGGGACAATATTGAGAACATCAATAAAACCTTGATTAGTTTACCGAATGGCGGACAAACCACGCTGGGTGAATTGGCAACCGTTCAATCGGTAAGCAGTCCAAACACCATCAATCGGGAAGATGTACAACGAAAGATTGTCGTCGCTGCCAATGTCCAAGGTAGGGATTTGCGTGGTGCTGTTAACGAAATAAAGGAAGTTGTGGGCAGCAACGTGAATATGCCGGAAGGCTACCGTGTGCAATATGGTGGACAGTTCGAAAGTGAATCAAAAGCATCACAATTGCTTTTAATAACAGCCATCATCGCCGTAGCTATCATTTTCCTGTTGTTGTATTATGAATTCAAGGACGTAAAACTGGCGTTCGTAGTGTTGATTAATTTACCTCTGGCATTAATTGGCGGCATCTTAATTGTCTATTTCACATCAGGCATCATCAGCATAGCTGCGACCATTGGATTTATTAGTCTTTTTGGGATAGCAACACGTAACGGTATTTTATTGGTTTCTCGTTATGAAGATTTGCGAAAAGAAGGAATCCAAGGATTTCAATTGATAAAAAAAGGTGCATTGGATAGATTGAATCCCATATTAATGACTGCCTTTACCACAGGTCTGGCATTGATACCATTGGCCTTAAAAGGTGGCGAACCTGGTAGTGAGATACAAAGTCCTATGGCAGTTGTTATTTTAGGAGGATTGTTATCGGCTACTATTTTGAACTTGGTGGTAATTCCTTGTGTATATCAGTTGGTTCTGAAAAGGGAAAAATAGCAAACGAATTACAATTAAAAACCTTCTTACTATGGTAGGAAGGTTTTTTTATGCATTAATTTTATAATCCCACTCAGCACATTCCCCTACATTCCGTGAAAAGAGCTTCATTACAAAGGTCTTGGACACAATCCCCAATGTCAGTTTTCCATTCCGTTAACCCTTCCCGTCCCGAAACTTCGGGACTGGGAAGGAACACTACATTTCCGTACCAAAATCGTGAATTAATTTCGCTTGAAACCCGTCTTATTTTTCACAAAGTCTATTTGTTTTTTAATTCAGTTATATTGTGTGAAAATTTAGCTTAAATGGAAAAACTAACGGAAAATAAAACCATTGAATTACTGATGCCTCATTTGGTTCAACAAGGCTATGAGATAGAGAGTTATTGCTTGGGCCAAACGAGAGGATATGATATTGTAGCTGTAAAGAATGGCCAAAAATTATTAATTGAGGTAAAAGGTGCAAAAGCACATAAGGATTTGCCTACGAAGCGACGAGATTATTTCAACTCTGGACAGATTAAAACTCATTTGGGTAAAGCAATTATTAAATGCTTAGAAACCAAAGTTGCGTTCCCAAATGCAAAAATTGCCATTGCACATCCTGAGGATGAACAAATAAGAAAAGCAATAGCCAGTATTATTCCAGAGCTCAATAAGATAGGTATACAACATTATTGGGTTAATGCTAATGGAACGGTAACCCTTGAAAAATAATTGATTTTGAATACAACAATGAATTCCAAATTATTTTCTTTATTTCATTTCTTGAATGAGAACAGATATCATAATAAAAGGGTCCAATCAAATTCTTATTACCGGTTTTTAGCGCCGTTCGATTCACTCGAAGATAAATTGTATTCAGTTCTTCATCACGTAGCGAATACACAAAGCCAACCTAAAATTGATTTACTCGCACCTTTTTTTCAGAAAGTATATTCGAATAAATCGCAGCTTCATAGTTTTAAGACATTCATCGATTTTCTAACAGATAAAAAAAATGGTGCCTATAATTATGAATCCCTTTACAATGGTATGTTGAGACAAAAAGGTTGGGGCAACAAAACATCTGCCTTATTTACCAAAACCATTTATCACTTACATAATGTTAAGTATGAATTTCAAAATTCAATATGGGACGATGCACCCAAACTCATAGACGTGAACGAGAAATTTTTCTTGCCAGTTGATGCTGTGATTGAAGCAATTTTCCATCGTATTGACCCAACAACTAAATGGAATTTCCATAAAATAAATAAACTGCTACTGCATAATTATTCTTCTGAAGAAATGGAAGTTTGGGATGACCTTTGGTTTTGGGGGTTTATAAATCAACGCGGTTCTGGTCTAACAAGAGAATTTGTTTGGAACGAATCCAAATATTGGGCATTACTTGAGACTGAAAAGAATAATGCTGTGATTGAAGAGATAAAATTGAAATCGTTGCAATTCCTTTCCATATTGAACCCAAAACAGTAACATATGTATTTGCTATTATCATATTCTAAGTTTGTCTGAATTTAGATAGATTTAATTTCCAATTATTACCACTTAATCTATATAGTGGCGAAAATTTGTTTTCAAATATTCGCCACTTTTTTGTATTTTTGGCAAAGTTTTGATTTTTAACTATGCCAAAGATTATTGAAAATAAACTGATACAAGCTTTCAAAGACCGTAGTTCTTTTGATAGGGATGCGCTATATAACTTCTATCTGGATTTCGAACCAGACCTAAAAGAAAGTACATTTAGTTGGCGAATTTATGACCTGAAGAAAAAGGACATAATTAAAACCATTGGTCGTGGACTTTATGTTATTTCCTATAAACCTAAATATAAACCTCTTCTATCTGATAGTGTGTTCAAAATAGCCCGTAAAACCAATGAGCGTTTTGAAGATATAAAATATGCCATTTGGGAAACCCAATGGCTCAATGAGTTTTCTCAGCACCAGACGTCAAATCAAATGATTGTCGTCGAAGTAGAAAAAGAGTTTGTAGACTCACTCTATTACTACCTAAATGATAATCTAAGAATGGATTTTTTCCTAAATCCAGATGAAAAGGAAATTCAATTCTATATTTCAGAAAGTAACGTGCCAGTTATCATTAAACGTTTGGTGACAAGGGCACCCATACAAAAAATAAAAAATAAAAAAGCGGTAGTGCCCATTGCAACACTTGAAAAGATTATGGTGGACCTGTTTGCAGATGAAAATCTGCTACATTTTTACCAAGGTTCTGAAATGGTAAACATCTACGAGAAAATAATTGATAGATATAGCATCAATTTTACAAAGTTGTTCAGCTATGCCAAGCGACGAAAAAAAGAACAGGAAATAAAGCAGTTTATAAGCAACAACATTCCAAATTTTTTAGAAGATATTCAATATGATTAACAACAAAAGTTTTGAAAAGGAATGGCTGAATGGCTTCCGTGCAAAAAAGGAACATAAGGGTATCGATGTAACTATATTGGAGAAAATGGTTCACGCACTATCATTACTCGAACATTTAAAAGTTTCAGGACTTGATTTTGTTTTCAAAGGTGGAACATCACTTGTGCTTTTGCTAAAAGAAGGGAACCGATTTTCTATTGATATCGATATTATTTCCAGCGTTGAGCGTGATAAATTAGAAGAAATTTTGGATGCAGTTGTAGCCAATTCACATTTCAAAAAGCACGTGCTTAATGAGCATAGAAGTTATAAGGAAGGTGTTCCAAAGGCACATTACACCTTTGAGTTCGAGTCGGTATATAATCCAAACGTTCCTGGAACCATTCTATTGGATATCCTTTTTGACAGTCCGCACTATCCAGAACTTATAGAATCGCCCATTGAAACACCTTGGCTTTCCATTGATGGAACTGCTACAACAATTACTACGCCTTCGGTAAACGCTATTTGTGGCGATAAGCTAACAGCTTTTGCACCAGATACCATAGGCATACCATACTACAAAGGCGACCAGTTATTTGCAATGGAAATCTGCAAGCAATTGTTCGACTTGGGAAAACTTTTTGAAAATATTACTGATGTAGCAATGGTAAAGAAAAGTTTTTCAGCTTTCGCGAAAGCAGAACTATCCTATCGAAGTACGGACAAGGATTTTAGTAAAAGGAAACTCAATGAAAAGGATGTGCTATGGGATTCCATAAATACCTGTGCTATTATGGCAAGACGAGAACGTAACCCAACCGCTGAAAAGAAAAAGAAATTTGCAGATTTAAGCTCTGGCATACGAAGCTTTGGTAGCGCATTTTTAATGACAGGGAACTTTAGGATTGAAGAAGCATTGGCAGCTTCGGCCAAAGTAGCTTATTTGAATGCTATTATTCTACAAAAAGAGGATGTTGAAATAGAATATTATGAGAATCAGGATACAAAGGAATTGGTTATTAAAAATCCGGATTGGGCCTTTTTGAACAGATTAAAACGCCAACCCGATAAATCTATATTTTATTATTGGTACAAGGCTGTTGAGTTGTTGTAAATACAGTAATCAAAAAGGTTAGTATAAATTTAAGCTCACATATTAGTTTATGATACATAAATATATTGGTGCTAATCTCAAACTTCTAAAAAAATTTAGAACAAACAACGCTGGTACATTAACAACAGGCAATTCTAAAAGTCATTCTTTTAATGGTCTTCAGGCAACTATAGAGTTTGAAAAGAATATCAAACTAAAACCAGATTCATTTTTATCTAAGGACTTAAACAATCATAAAGATATTAAGTTTAGAAAGAGTGTAGAGATAAAATTGAGTTGTGCCTCAATGGATTACTATGTCTCGGGTTCGGACATACTTCCAACTAATATTAATTTTCCAAATTTTAATGACCCTGAAGTAGACGCTAATAGTTTAAAAAAACAAATCGAAGCAAACCTTCATAATTTGTCAAATCAAAGCAAAAAACATTACCGAAAAAAAAAGGTACTATCGTTTTTTACTGCCTGTTGAGATAGATTTACAGCTACAAGGAAACTTTTATCCATACGAGTATGTTCAAGTTGATACGGCTGTCCACAAATCTCTGTCAATTAGTATAGAAATTGAGCAAGAAAATTATCACTTCTTCTCAACAGTAATTGAAGACCAGCACTATATAGTTATAGATTCTTTGAATAAAATAATGCTCGAACGCTTTACCCAAGTAGTCAATTCAATTTTTATGACGTATGCTTTTTTAAAAGGGATATACTACGGTGGGTCAGCTCATATTTTTTCATATAATGACGCTGATTTACAAAGACCTATAGGTGTAAGAGTATTTGAATCCTCAGACACTAAAACAAAGGGATATGAAATTCATTCTACAAATCCTTACAGATATATAAATTTTAAAAGTCCTAAATTCAAAAAAGATGAAAAAGGAAAAACTGAAAGATTAGGACAGAATACTGCACGCAATTATATGGTAGAATTTCCGACGGAAAACTACTCTAAATTATGTACATTAATACTTACCCGAGGTAGTATTTTACGAAGTTTTGTTTTAATTATCGATAGTAGTAGTTCCCCATTGGAACTTAAAATACCTTCTTTGTTTGTCGCACTCGAAAATATCACAAAGGTTGTTGTGAAAAAAAGTAGAAATAAAAGCACAGAAATATTTGAAGAAAAAGGAATAAAAAAGCAAATTAAAGAAATAAGTGAAGATGCTGCTAAAAAAATTAAAGCGCTTGAGCTTGAAAATAGACCAAAATATCTCTCAGCTACTGAAATAAAAGAAAGGAAGAAAAACTATGAAAGGTTGATTACTAAATTACACCAAATCAACAAAGGAAGTAATAACCAAAAACTTGCTGAACCATTTGAGAAATTTGGTTACAATCTATCTAAAGATGAAGAAAATGCTTTATACATCTATAGAAACAAGTTCATTCACGGAGATGATTTTTTCATACCAGATGTAGATTTTGAAAAGGAATTTAAAGAATTATTTCATCTTAGTTTTTTAATTTATAAGTTATGTTCAATACTTCTCTTGAAGCTCTCTGGTTACTCAGGTTACATTGTAAACCTTCCTAAAACATATTCATACATAACAAAACAAAAAACCTCTGGAAAAGGACTAATCAAGATATAATGACACCATCTGAAAGATACGTAGATAATTTATGTAAAAAATCATTTTTACCGTTTTGGAGCTTTCCCAATCCTTTGGGCAAAAAAGGAAAAGAATTATGTGATGTACTCGTTGTTTGTGGTCATACAATTATTTTAATTTCTGTTAAGGATATCAAAGTCACAAATCACAAAGACAGAACTGTTCAATACAAAAGATGGGTTAATAAGGCTGTAGATGACTCGATTAAACAACTTTATGGAGCAGAAAGATTTTTAAAAAATGTTGATGAAGTAAAACTGAAAAATCGTTTTACAAAAGTCGCTCTACCAGATAAGAAAAAGCGAACTATTTATAGAATAGCAATTGCATTTGGGAGTGATTATGACTTCCCATTGCAGATGGGAATGAACAAAAGTGGTTTTGTACACGTATTTGACGAAAAGTCAACTGCGACAATGATTAGCGAACTCGATACTATAACTGATTTCACAAGATATTTATCAGCGAAAGAGGATTTTCTTGCATCAAACCATATGTTGCTTCCAGAAGAAACCGATTTTTTTGCACTCTACATTCAAACTGGTCTTGAATTTGACTATCCAGTTGATGCAATTGCTGGTTCGGGTGGACTCTGGGAAAGTTACATTAACTCAGAAGATTACAAAGATTGGCAAAAACGTATTGTACCAAGTTTTATTTGGGATTATATGATAACGCAGTTGCACACCTATCATATTAAAGACGAAACTAATAGCCAACAAATTCAAGATTTAGAAAATGCAATACGTATAATAAACCAAGAGGACAGAATACACCGAACCGAATTAGGTTTAGCTCTTGATAACGCAATAAAAAGGAAATCAAAAGGCAGAATGTTACTGCCACAAAAAGATGCAGAACATATGTACGTTTTTATGCCTCTAACTCAAAAAAATTGGGAATTAAAGGAGAGTGAATTAGAATTGAGGTGCATTGTTGCTCGATACCTCAATCCTACAATAAATACAGTAATAGGAATTGCCATTGGGTCTAACGGAACAGATGATAGCGTTTATGATATTTGCTATCATCATATTCCTGAACTAACTGATGATTTTGTTAAACACGCAAAAGAAATTCAACAAGAACTTGGGTATTTCTCAAACCCGAAGCAATCGAGCAATTCAGAATATTCAATAAAGGATTTTGATGGTTTTGGAATCAAATATTAGTAATTCTAAAATTTAATTAACTATTATTTTTCAATCAAATTCCTTTTCTCATAACCCACTCAGCACATTCCCCTGCATTTCACGCTCGCCTGCTGAAAAAGCAGGCAACCACTTCATTTCGAGAAAAGAGCTTCACTACAAAGGTCTTGGACACAATCCCCAAATTCAGCTTTCCATTCCGCTAACCCTTCCCGCTATGCTGGGAAGGAACACTTCATTCCAGAGCCGAAATCGTGAATTAAGTCCGCTTTTACATCGGAAAGCCATCGGCTTGATTTTCTTGACAGGATTTTCGGCGCGGTCTTCTTGAGCCCTCACTCGAAAATCCCTAAAAACCAAACCGCTGTCTTACACATTTTAAGGGGTTTATAATGGATAAAGCCTTTGTTGTTTTTCGGGTCATCGAAAAACAGGCACGACATAACCAATTCTAACTTAACCACAGCTACTTATTTCGCTTAACTGTCGGTACGCTCAAACGCAACTGCGTTTAAAAGAATTGCTAATGCCCTTATGGAACTTGTCAAGACTGTACGAGTTTTAGTGAAAAATAAGGTTTCTACTTCCTTGAAAATCCAAGGATTTTACTACGTCGCAAACACACCTGATTTTACCCGAAAAGTCCTGACAAAACCCACTCTATCCATTGTGCGGTGCACGAAAGAAAAGAACAAACACCCCTTAAAATTTAATCTGTTTTAAATCAATAGGGGAAATATAAATCACTTAAATATTTTATTATGAGTACTATTAGAAATCACGTACAATTGATTGGAAACGTTGGTCAAGAGCCAACCATTACGAACCTTGAAAGCGGTAAGAAAGTAGCCCGCTTCTCACTCGCTACGAACGAGTATTACAAAGACAGCAAAGGAGAAAAGCAAACGGACACCAACTGGCATACCGTAGTAGCTTGGGGCAAGACTGCCGAAATCGTTGAAAAGTTTGTCGAAAAAGGCAAAGAAGTAGGAATTACAGGGAAACTAAAGACCCGAACCTACACGACCGATGATGGCAACCAACGCTATGTAACGGAAGTTGTAGCCGATGAAATCCTATTACTTGGAAGCAAAAACGACAAGTAATCTCAAAATTAAAGAGGGCGTTCCTCTGGAAAGTTGCGCCCTCTTTTTCATTATCCATTAATTAAAATTAGATAACAATGAAAGCACAAGTTAACGAAATAAAAATAAGCTACAAAGGAGGGTTAAAATCCTCTGAGTGGCAAAAAATAAGTAGTTCACAAGATGCGGCTGAACTGCTCTTTGAGGATTGGGATAAAGATACAATCGCCATACAGGAAACTTTCAAAGTTGTATTGTTGAATAACAGTAACAAAGTGAAAGGTGTCTATCAATTGTCACAAGGCGGAATTACAGGTACACTAATAGACCTTCGGATTTTATTTGCCGTCATTCTAAAATCCTTATCGGTAGCTATAATTTTAACGCATAATCACCCAAGCGGAAAATTGATGCCAAGTGAGGCAGATAAAAACCTTACAAGCAAAATAAAAAAGGCAGCACAATTATTCGATATTACCATTCTGGACCATTTGATATTTGCACCTGATGGGAATTATTATAGCTTTTCTGATAATGGACTTTTATAAATTAGAAAGCTATGATTTATTTGAATTTTACCGATTTGAGCGAGGAAACACAAGAGCGATTACTTGCCAATTCTAAGGAAGATGTAAAGGAAAAGTATGGTAAGGATATTATGGATTATGCAACCAAGCATAATACCAATTTGGATAAGATGCTTGATGAAGAAGCACTTCGGAATTTGTATTCGTATAAATACATTTTCAACATATAAATTTTAAGAAATTAAAAGTAAGCACCTCTAAAATTTAGAGGTGTTTTTCTATGCAATTAATATATAATCAATAAAAAAACGTATCTTTATTTCGCTGAAATTCAGCATTCAAAGTTAAGTAGGGTTATCCACTTTTCGACTTTCGCCGATAACCGTACACATCGAAAAATAACATATCGGAAAATCATTTTCCCTGAAAATGGCAATCGGCTTTTTAGCCGGATTGTATGGATTTTTGTCACGCTTGCGCGTGACGAAAAGGAATAGCAAGAGGGTAACGGGCTGCGCCGCGTTACATATTCTATTTTCGTTTTAATCTATTGATTTTTAAGCACTTAAAAATAAAGTAGATATAAAAAATCCATCGATTTACGTCAAATGGTCTTGAAACACTAGTAAACAGGGATGGATTTACGTCAAATCTTTAAAAAGCGAAAGGAAATGGACTCATTCATCACTATCAGGTTCAAACGGAAAACTGCCAAAAGGTTTCAGGAATTTTCCAAAAAACACTTCAATACGCACACCGAAGCGATGGAAAACATCCTTGATTTTTTCCTCTATAACGAGATATCACCAAAGGAAAAATTGGGTCCAACCGGACGTACCATAGAAGCAAAATTATTAAAACGAATCAATGCAGTTATCGCCATAATGCGAGATGTGGAAAAGACACAAACCAAACCTACGGTCGCAATGTTGCAATCCCTTTTTGTAATGGAAGAACCTAAAAAGAAACCGCTCATTTTGGAAAAAAAATATGCTGAGGAAAAGAAAGAAGTCCGCTTTTGCGAAAAGCGAAACACCAACAATGAACTTTAAAAATTTAGCTTATGTACATCACCATAACACCTCAAAAAATGGGTGGTAACTTTTCCAAAAGTTCAGCAGATTTTGTGGGCTATTTAGAGAAAGAAAACCAAGGATTAGAACAACACGAAATGGAACATTTTTTCAATCAATATGGCGATGAGATTTCCGCTGAAGAAGTAGTCAAAGAAATAGATGGAAATACCGCAAAATTGGAAAAACACGAACCAAGATTCTATTCAATTACCGTGAGCCCTTCAAAATATGAATTGCGAAAACTTCAGAACAGTAGCGAAGATTTAAAAAGATATACTCGCGAGCTGATGAAGGATTATGTGGCTTCATTTAATAGAGAAATTAAAGGGCGCCCTGTAAGTATCGACGACATAAAATATTATGCAAAAATTGAACATCAACGCACATTTAAAGGAACGGATTTTCAGGTAAAGGAAAACCAACCCTTTGCCACAAAAATACTTCAGCTAAAAACGGATATCCGAAATGTGCAAGAAGGGCGAGCTGAAGGGAACATTAAAAGAATGAAAAAGGAAATTACCAAACTGGAAAGCCAAGCACCGCATCAACAAAATGGAAAACGGATTGTCCAGGGAATGGCGAAAGATGGAAACCAAAGTCACATCCATATCATCGTGAGCCGAAAGGATGCATCAAACAGATTTAGTTTGTCACCCGGAAGCAAATACAAAGCTTCCGATGTGAAATTGAATGGGAAAACAGTAAAACGGGGTTTTGACCGAGACAAATTTTTTGAGAAAGCTGAAAAGACGTTTGACAAGACTTTTGGCTACAAACGCAATTTTGCCGAAACCTATAAAGCACGAAAGGATTTTGTAAAGAACCCCAATCTATATTTCGCTGCCTTGATGAAATTGCCAGCAAACGAAAAGGCATTGGCGTTTAAAATGATAACCAAAACAGGATTACCGATAGTGCCAAGTATTCCAGTCAGTCAAACACAAATCGCACTTCGGATTTTCAAACGGTTAAGACGTGGCGCAGAAGTGGCCATCAAATCAAGTTCCATCGGAATCTAATTGATATGGAAATGGACAACCTCATAACTATACTTTCAATTATTGCTGTGGCCAGTATGGTTTTTTATGCGATGTTTCGAGTGAGCAAGTATGCGCTTTTCTTGAATTTCATAATGCTTTCGTTCTTGGTTTTCTATTTAACTCAAGGGAATGAATTAGTATCTATATTGCTGTATCTGGTATGCCCTCTAATGCTAATTAACATAGGGTTGTATGTCTTTCTGCATAAAACTGAAACCGTACAGAATGGCGATAGCAAGTACCAAGTCAAATTTGCAACCACAAAGGGAAATTTCAAATTAGATAATATCAAAAGGGGTGCATCCATCATCGGATCTGCAGGAAGTGGAAAGACCGAAAGTGTAGTGTATGGCTTTTTAAAACATTTCCGAAAAGAGCGCTTCTGTGGAATCATTCACGACTACAAGGATTTTGAACTGACCGAAATGGCGTATCCGCTTTTCAAGGATAGCGATATTCCGTTTAAGGTCATTTCCTTTGATAAAATCATCCATAGGGTAAATCCTATTGCGCCACGCTACTTAGAGAACGAGGAAAGCGTAAATGAGGTATCAAGGGTGCTCATTGAAAATCTTTTGGAACAACGGGAATCAGGAACTACGGGAACAACTAAATTCTTTAACGACGCGGCGGAAGGTTTGATTGGTGGATTAATTTGGAAACTGAAAACCGACTATCCCAACTACTGTACGCTTCCACATTTGATTGCCATTTATCAAATACTCGATACCGATAGCCTTATCCAATTTCTGGAAACTAACACCACATCGAGAGCGATGGCAGATGCTTTTATTAGTGGTAAGGATTCGGATAGGCAGACAGCTGGTGTAAAAAGCACTTTGGCAAATGCCCTGAAACGAATTAGTACACAGCGCATTTTTATGGCATTGTCCGCAGACGAAGTGCCTTTAAATATAAATAGCGAGGAAAATCCCGCAATCATATCTGTAGTGAACAACCCTAAATATGAAACATCCTATTCGCCCGTTATTGCAACCATAATACATACGATTACCAAGCAAATGAGCGTGCGCGGTCAAAGACCGTCTTTTCTTTTGATGGAAGAAGCGCCGACTATTCGCTTATTGAATATGCACCGAATTCCGGCAACGCTTAGAAGTTATGACATCGCTACTATTTATGTGATGCAGGATAAAATACAGAACGATATGATGTATGGCGATAAGGCAAGCAAAGCCATATTGAGCAATCTTTCTTATCAATTTTTCGGTAAGGTCAACGACCCAGATACTGCCAAATATTACGAGCGCTTTTTTGAAATCATTAAAGACCCCACTAAAAGCATCAGTCGTGGTCATAATCTCGATTTTGATACTCGTATTACGACGGGCGAAAAGGAAATCCCAAAGATCAGAGCAGACGTTTTCTTTCGATTAAAGCAAGGCGAGTTTATAACGTATGCTGATGGGAATGATAAGAGAGTGCAGTTTAAATTAGCCAGAATTCAAAGACAACTTCCTGAAGAATCCAAGCAATTTTCTCAGGTAGATTTAGCAGCTAATTTTACGAAGATATATAGAGATGTAAAAACTATATTTAATTAACCAATTCTGGTTTCATTAATAAATATTATGATTTCACTATCTTGATAGGATAATGTTATATTTATAATTGGTAAAATGAGTTTTAAACAATACTACACATCAATGCTTTAATTGAAATTTGAAAAACGCTGAAGAAATACAAGAACTAAAAGCAATTGTTGAAAAATTATGTGAAAAACATCATTTAATCATACAAATCGCCGAGGATAATTATTTTAAGATATTTACGGACCAATCCTCTGGTATTACACTTTTTCTTCAGTTAGATGAGAACCAGAATTTATCATTTTATTTTCTTCAGAGAACGTACGATGTGTTTTATACTGGCGATAGGTCTGATGCACACGTTATTCTAAGTTTAATGTTCACTTCCTTCTTAAGATTCTACAAGTCGGGAATTTCTTGTGAGCAATTTGATATAGCCCATCCGGTAGTTCCAGATGAAATATGGGGAAGGTATTTGGTACCTATCCAAGTTCCAATTTTACACGGAATTTCAACTGCTAAACAACTTATTGAAGTTGTCACGGAAATTATAGAAATGGTTGCATTTTGGCGAGAAAGCTTATGGTATTTTACTGGCTGCCCTTGTGATAAATGTATGAAAGCTGAAAACCTTAATAATTCAAATTACAAGTATTCACTTGAGGATATCGAAGATTTGTTCTCGGATTTGCATAGCATATCCAGCCGTAATAATTATGGGGACCGTGAACGACCTGAATGGGTATATTTTTATGACATAGAAGAGGAAGTTACTATGATAAAATCAAGTAGCCTCGCAAAATTTCTCAACGCAACATTGCAGTTGCGTACAGATAAAACTGAACAGTTGAAAGGGCTGAATGGGACATTCGTTCTAAGCGACAATATTAAAAACTTTGTTCACGATGATACCAAATCTGAAATGGATGAGTACTTTGAAAGAGTAAATACGAACGGTAAATTAAAAGGATATCCAGTTATTCCAATGGAAAATATGATTGTAACCGTTATGGATGATTACATCATTGCCTTAGGCAGAATATGTGGATTTGAAGAATATAAAAAAGAGAGAGAACTCATTAGACAGCGCCACAATAGAGAGTCAGAACTTCTGTTTCCGATTCCCCAGTTCAAATGGAAAGAAAAGGTCTGTCCGGATCAATTTGAATTTTTAGTTAAAGCCCTATTGGAACGTGAACCAAATGTAAAAAGTGTAAGAAGGCCGGCACCCATAAATCAAGGTGATAAGGGTAGGGATTTAATTATTGAATGGAATGTAATAAATGAATATATGTCCGATACCGCACCGCCAAGAATATTGATTAAAGTTGTAGGGCAATGCAAATCTGGAACATCCACAATTGGAAAAGGTAAGGTTTTAGATATTAGAGATACGGTTGAGACTCACGATTCACAGGGATTTTTCTTAGCGGTTAATACACAAATCTCTGCACCATTAACCGAAAAACTTGAATCACTAAAGTCCAAAGGCTTATGGGTCTCTTGGTGGAATAGGGATGATATTGAGATGCGACTTTCTAAAAACCAAGATTTAATTCCCAATTTTCCAAAAGTGATCACATCCAGGGATAAAGTAAAATTTGTAAACAAGGAAGATTAGTTTTATAGCATAAATGTCCTCACATCCTTAAGAACAGTCTTTGTTTGGAATTTATAATCTAATAGGTGGTCAAATAGGTGGTGCAATAGGTGGTGTAATTGATACGACTGAAGCTCTAACTAAAAGACAAAAAGAAGTTCTTAAACTTATTGCTGCTAATCCTTCCATAACTTATAACGAAATAGCTGAAGCTTTGGGTATTAATGAATCTGCTGTTGGTAAGCATATTACAGCTATCAAAAATAAAGGATTTTTAACGCGTCAAGGCGATACAAGAGGTTATTGGGAAATCAATCTCGATAAGAACTGATAAAGCTTAAAATGAAAGTCTTTTTTAAAACGGTGCTTTATCCTTTGAACCTCTTGCCGTGGCCAGCCATTTACCATTCTGTTTGACCAGTTTAAAAACACCAGGCGTTTTATCGTAAGCTGTGGTATATTTTACCCAAGCCACGTCGCCCATTATCGTGTCTTGTAACACCTTGAACTCAGAGTCTTTCTTTTTGGTCGCATTGAACATATTTATAGTATTCATATAGTTAGAATATGCCTGTGGTGTTGAGTTAGCTTTTAAAGTCTCTTCATCTTTTTCATAAAAACTTTCAATAACAATTTGGGCTGTAGCACTTGGTCCCGAGATTTTAGTTTCGGAATCAGCACAAGAAAGGAACAGCATTATGAGAGAGAAAACAACAAATTTTTTCATAACAGTATTAATTTGGGTTATTAATATATCTATGCGATAGTTTCATTTCTATGTTCCGTTCGCCATCCTTTTCATTCAATTCCAAAATTGCCCTACGGTCATCGGATAATGAAAATTTGGGCAACACATAAACGAATCGAGCCATTTCATTTTCCTTAATCTTAGACGGCAGATTATCTTTATATATCGGTTCTTTATAGAGTCGTTGCAACGATTTCCTTTTCCCTTTTTGCCGAGTTTCAATCGAAAGGTTCAAGAAATTCAAATCGTAATCCAACGTAGAATTATTTTCAATCTCGATAACGAAATAGAGCTCATCCTTATCAAAAACAATATTCTCTACAGTCAAGATAATACCTTCGTTTCGTTTCTTGATGCGCGCTATGCGCTGTTTTCTATTGAGAAGATATGAGCAGAATTTTTGGTAATAATAGGTGCTGTTATCTACAAGCTCTTCAGAAGATTCAACAAGAACCGAATCCTTTACAATCGGCTTTTCATTACCGATACTACTTGATAGCGGAATGAAATAATTGAGCTTAGAAAGCTGTTTTTTATACCTTACAATATACGAAAAAATTGAACCATTTCTGTTGACTACCAGCAAATTACTTTCCTTCCCAGGGGTTGCTTGAAGAAGCCCAAAATACTGTTCTTTTTCACGGTTATAGGTAAAAACAAAATTATCCGAACCGGTTATGCCTTGTCGTATGGGTTCTGGGAAGAATAGCGCAACGTTCTTGGTGTCGTTTGCATAAATGGTGTCGAGTGGTATGGGTTGCTTTTGTGCTTTCGCGAAAGCGGAAACTAATGCTATCAATATTAGAATAAATGTTCTCATAATTTAGGTTTTAGAATTAATCTGTAATTGTTCAATACCGTAACTTTTACATTGCGGTTGCTACGTCTGAGCACTTTTGTTACGCCACCCACCTGTGGAACGGTAGGTATGTTGATGTCGCCAATAATATCGTCCAAGACTTCGGTGGTGGCTTCTGCCCGAAAATTATTCTGTACGTAGATACCTTCGCTTCCATCAGATAAATCAAAAGCTTTGAGCTTGGTAGGATGATGTTGTATGTTTTCAATTTCAATGAGCGCACGATTGGGCTGAAAACTGATAAATCCGAATACAGGAGTGTTCTTTGGCATTTCTTTACCATTGATGGTAGCAGTTTTGGTCAGGCGCATTCGCAATCTGGTATTCGCTTTTACAACTTGGTCGCCATCTACCACCACGTAAATAGTTTCATCTGTATTGCCGATGATTGAAACTTCATTGGGTTTGGGGGAAGCAGCAAAAAACAATTGATGTTCCAAACCCAGTTCTTTAGCTTGGATTTTTTGTTCCCGCTTTACTTCAGCAGAATCTATTGTTGATACCACTTTGCGAGCAGTTCTTTTCTGTCCCAAATTTTGGTACCGCTTTTCTGAATATTGAATCTTACCAGCTTCATAGATACTATCTACGATACGTTCTTTTTCCCGTTCTGGTAAATCTGGGTCATAAAATCCCAAGGAATCAATTAGTTTTTCATCGTAGATGCTTGGCGCATTATTTTCCCTAACTTTTTTCAAGTCGTTAATTGCATCCAGTTTGGAATCGTACTCTTTTTGGCCCTCTTCCAAATCTGGCACTAAGGTCTGCTTAAGGTTTTCAGTTTCACTTTCATCATCGCCCATTACCATCACAGAATAGGAAATTAGGAATATGAAAATCACGGCCAATACAGCCGCAAAGACTATTTTATTCTTTTCAACTTTCATTGTTAAGTTTTTTTAGAGTGTTTTCGAAATAGTTGGTAATCAAAAGTCCGTGTGGATTGTTGGGAAAGTTTCGGTCAACCATAATCAAGTTTCCGGTGGAAACCAATTCGTAAGTGTCGATGATTGAGCCTCTATTGATTTCAAAAATGGTGGTCGTCGTAAAACCATACGAACCATCGTTTTCAGATATTCTTGAATCGATGCTCAGTACTTTTTGAACCAAGGAATACTGAAGCAATCTGTTGTAAACACCATCGGCTTTTTTCTGACGGTAGAGATTGTCAACAGAACTATTACCCAACCACAACGCCTTTTCCAAGTTGCGTTCGTAATTGCTGGCATCGATGTTATAGAAGTAGTTATGGAACAGATCCAAATGTGCCAAAGCTTCAACCCGAAAATTTTCCTTTTGGGTCACGAGCTTCAGCGGAATGATACTGCCATCGGTATTGATTGCAAAGGCGCTATTGAGCGCTTTTTGATTGGTGTTGAATACCATCCAAACCGAAAATGTGCTGGACAGCAACGCACACACAACAACTGCCAAAACGATAAATCGATTCAGTTTTAGGACATTGTAAATATTCTTGTATGGTGTTTTCATATTTTTGCTTTTAATCTGCCTTAGGCAGTAAATAGTCTGAGAGTGAATGACGTGGCACGTTTATACAGTTTGAATTTCAAGAAAACGATAAATCCAACCGAACCTAACTGAACAACAGGCGCAAAAAAGCCTTGACCTGTATCTGTTCCAAAAAGGTTGACCCAAAAATTGGTGTTGATTTCCGTATAAATGGCATTGATAAATACATTAACTAAAAAGAATGCTGGCACGAGCATATACACGGCTGCATATAATTTGAAGAACGTATAAGCGAGCGAACGGAACTTTTCAAAAACGGCAAGGCTAATGACCAGAGGAAAAAAGGCTTGCATTATGCCTAAAAGGAAGAATCGTTCTGCCAAGAATAGCGGATAGATGAACAGATCTAATATCCAAAGTATGGTGCTCAGTATGAAAGCCAATATCTTAAAACCGTACAATGGTGTAACCAAGGCTTCATATAATAGTGTCATTGCGGAACTTGCGGCATCAAAGAGACTTACATCTTCCTCTAAAGGAATATCCTGCATTTGCAAAGGCAATAATGCTGGGGCTGTGCCACGATATTGCCCTTCAATAGCGACTAAGATGCCATCGAAAAAGCCTAAGACCTGTGTTGAGAAAATGACCAAGATGACGATAGCAAAATTTTTGACCAGTTCACCAGGACTCAATCCCCAAGTGTAACCGTCCTTATCTGCAATGCCTTCATTGTATTTTTTAAGGATGTTGACCAAAAAGAACAGGACAGCGAGCGTTTTCATTCCCGCAATGGTGTATTGCGAAAAGTTGCTGGCCTGTATGGTCTGGAAGACGGTATCGATATATTCCAGCCCGATTCCTAAGAGAATGGTCGCGGTCATTTTTAGTATTCGGTTTCTCGATTATTGACTTTATCCTGCATTTTTCTAAAAGAAATAATGTCACGATAGCGTTTTGTTTTCATCGTGATGCTGGAAACCATTTGTTTGGATTCCAGTTCTTTCGTCTTTAGAATTTCAGCACGTTCGGCATCGCTCATTTTTAGGTAATCGCTGGATAGGACTTCATCGATAAAATCTACCGTGTCCAAAGAATTTTGAACTATGGCATCGAACGATTCCATAACCTTTGAAACTTCATCTGGTTTGATGTAGGGCGAATTCAAAATATCCTGTAAATCATTTTGCATTACGTTGATAAGACGCTGATTATTCTGTCCAATTTCCTCAACTGCTCTCAGTTGCTCAACAACGCTTGATACTTTCTCTATTGCCTCTTTTGCATCTTTTAGGAATTTTACGGACTTAATCATTTGAGCTGTCTGTTTACCTGATTCTATCAGTTGTTTTACCAAACTGATAAAATTGGTATTGTCATAAGTGGGCATTCCCTGTGCAGTAGCATTGCCCGACATAAATAAGGTAAGGCTTACTGTCATTACTAAAATTTTGATTTTTGTCTTCATAATATTATGTTTTAGATGTGAATTGAATTATTGCTTTTTGCATATCGTGATGCTCATTGTAGAGCTTCATTATTTCCTCATTTTCCTGTCCATCGGTCAAGTAAGCTGCATAGACTTCCTTCGGAACTTCAAGCCGGAAGATGTTACTTTCCCTACCTATCTTGATAAACATCTCAGTGTATTTGCGTGGACCGGAAAGATTGTTTTTGATGGATTTTAATTGGTTTAAATCGTGGCTGGATAGGTTGAGCCTTTTGACCAATTCGTCATAGCCCTTTTCGTTATTCAGGCTGTAAATGACTTGGGTATTTTCAAGAATACTCGCTGAAGTTGAGTTGTTCGGAAGCTGATTTATGGATTGCAGAATAATCCCAATTGCACCATTCTGTTTACGGATGGCTTGATAGTAAAATTCTACGCTTTCCAGTACGTTGTCAAACTTCAGTTGTTTGGCAAACTCATCAAATAGGATGATACCCTTTTCAGCTCTGTTTTTCCAAATCGTTCTTTGGATGGCAGACTTGATTAGCTTGAGCATCACAGACAGGATTTCCTTATTGTCCTTGACTTCATCCAGCTCAAAAACAATCAATCGTTTATCCTCGATTTTATAGGTCTGGTCTTCGCTTACTTCAAAAAGGAAGCTATATAGACCATCGCCGACATATTCGGACATTACGTGCAAAAAGCTCGTGACATTGAAATAGTCGGGATGGATTTTTAGGGTGCTCAGAAGGTCTTTCTGATTCCTTTCTATAAAGCTGTAAAAACCATCTAAAGAGTGATTTTCTGAAGTACTATCGTAATAATGGCGCAATATCTTTTTGACCGATACTGATTGGGCTTTCGTGACTTTTAAATCCGAAGCAAAAAGTTCAAACAGGAAAACCGACAAGTCTTCCAAACGTTCTGGTGTGAGGTCATTGGTATCACTTATGTAAAATGGGTTGATGCCTAAGTTCTTTCCGCTTTCGTAGCGAAGCACCGTGTATTTTTCGGGATAGAGTTTGGCGAACTTGGTGTATGAACCACCCAAGTCTATAATGACGAGACGAACACCAATTTCAAAATATTGACGCAAGATGTTATTGGCCAAAAAGGATTTACCTTCACCCGTTGGCGCAAAAATGGCAAAGTTCCTTGCCTTGATACGTTTCTTTTTTTCATCCCAAACATCCTTCAGTACAGGAATGTTATACTCTCGGTCATTAAAGATGATTCCGGTGTTATCGCTTTTGTAATTGGTGTTATTGATGAACAGGCAAAGTGCGTGCTTCAAATCTGTCACATACAAATCATTATTTGAGAAATTAGAAGAAAAGCAACAGTAACTATTTAGGATGTAATTCTTACGTTCTTCGCCTCTTGGATAATATGGGATGATGTCCAATTCCTTAAATTCAGTCTTTATCTTTGAGGTTATCTTATCGAGCTCTTTGGCTTCCTTTGCCCAATAGACAATATTGAGATGTCCACGAATGATACGGGCATTATCATCGGCATTGATTTGGTCAAGGATGTGTTGGATTTTACCAAGCACCACTTTGTTCTGCGAACCGAAATTTGAACTTTTGTTAAGTTCCTCGATTTTTTTATCGAGCAGCTTGCGCCACTTTTGTTTGTCATCGAGATAAAGGATTTGGTTAACGATATGGTTCTCGTTAAGCGTAAGCCCTAAGCCATCAATAAACCCTTGATGAAACACAAAATCGTCAGAAGTGAATTTCTCATTGGTCTTGCTACTCTGTACACTTTCGCCAAAGCACAGTTCGCTATTGATGGCCAGGGCATCAAAATGGTTTTCGCCAATATTGACGCTTTTTTTGTCCAGTAAAATGTCAGTATCATAACCTTCATTAAAGCCATTGAAATAGGCACTTGTTAGTTGCTGTATCTCTTCCGCTTTAAGCGAAACAAAATCCATCATCCGGCTATTGTTGATAAAGGAAACCGAATCACTAACCGAGTTGGCGAAACTCTTGATATTATCATCCAATTCCTGTACGATTCCTTTTGAAACTTTTCGGAAAGGATTAACGTATTTCGGATTGTTGAGGGCCTTGTTCTTGGTCAAAATGAAGAACAAATAACAGTTGTGCTCAATATGCCCACGACCTTTAAAATGCTCGTGGGTAGCCTTTTCCAGAAAGGTAGAATTCGGAAGTTGTTCTGAAGTATATGATTTCTTGAGGTAGACATCCTGTTTATGGACCACAGTACCAACCGGCAATGACTTTAATGCCTGAAACCAAGCACCGTGCATATCCTCAAAATCCTTTTCAGAAAGCGAATAGATTTCCGGTAGATTACCTTTATAGCATAGGACAACGTTGCCATTGTTGGCAAATACGATATTGTCCTGAATATCTACTATGGGTTGATATGCCGAAAGGTTAATCTTGTTCATAATCGAAGCCAGAATTTCTTTTGTTACTAATGATTTGTGGAAAGGCTTTTGCCATTTGGAATAGCTGCGGATTGTGGGTTATCCTTGTCAGCGCCACATAAAGGAATGCATTGAACACCAACACACCTATTATTATCCCAAAGCTGAAAGAGAAGATGATGATGAGCAACGAAGCCAAAATAGAAACCATCATTAAGGCAAACAGGGAAATGGGCAGCCCAAAAATGACCGCCCTTTTTCTGATGTTTTTATAGACCTCAAACTTCTTCATCGTTATACAACAATTCCTATGAGGTAAGTAAATATGCCTACAACTGCACCTGCTATGAGTACAAAGACAAGTACGCGCGTAATACCCTTTTTTAGGTCAGCATTTTCGCCAAAAAAGTGTCCTGCATTAAAAAGGAAGCCAACCAAGAAGATGACACCTAATAAAATTGGAAATATGGTTCTGATGGTATCGCCTACATCGTTAACAGAATCTTCAATACCACCAATTTGAGCAAAAAGCGAAGTGGATAAGAGCGAAAGAATGGATGCTAAATAGTGTGATTTTTTCATAACGGAAAAGTTTAAATTTTTAGTTCATTTTCGTTATTGGAAATTTACATATATTTGAACATAAATAACTGAAAACCAAATATTTGTGAATAAAATATTATTTGATATCAATTGAATTCCGTTGCTATTATTTGGCATCAAATTCTATGAATTTTTGAAGGGAAGTTGTTGATAACCCAAAAATTGAAAATGAAAAATCTGCTCAAAAACGTCAGTTTTGTGATTTTGGTTCTAAAAATGTGCTTCATTTTTGGACAAGAATCGACTGCTCAAAAACGAATAATAATTGACGTTGGACACGGCGGAAAAGATGCTGGTGCAATTGGTATAAATGACATTCAAGAAAAAGATGTGGTTTTATCGATTGCAAATGAGATTTTAAAGTTAAATGACGACTTGGAAAAACCACTCGATATTTATTTGACCAGGTATAAAGACACTTTAATATCATTATCGGACAGGACTAAACTGACCAAAGCCTTAAATGCTGATTTGTTTGTGTCTTTGCATTGCAATCATTCCGATAATCCGGATGCAAGAGGTATTGAAGTTTACGCTTCAAGAAAACAAGAAAAATTCTCAAAAGCATCGGTTTTTATGGGCTATCAAATTGAAAGTGCACTTTGTGAAGCAATAGGCTATGATAGCAGAGGTGTGAAGTTTGCGAACTTTCAGGTGCTAAGGGAAACAGCAGATTATTGTACTGCCATATTAATAGAATTGGGCTTTTTATCCAATTGGGATGAAGAAAGCTATATCTCAGACAACCACAATATTGAGCGTATCGCACTATCGATATTATTATCCATTCAAAAATCAATAGAATTATGAAAGATATTTTTTTAGAGTTAACGAAGAGCTTGAAGGACATTGTTTTACAATGTGTTTCAGAAGTTATTTTACTGTACAAATCCTTTAGAAGTTAGATTACCTAAGTTTATTATCTACACATTATAAAAAACAATTTATTCAATAGTGTATTTAAGTATTTGCTTAAATAATATAATAATGATATATTTGTGGCCACTTTAAATCAAAAAAGATGAGCTTGGAAATAACCTGTACACGGAACGAAGCAGACAAGAAGCAAATATCGAGATGTAAGGAAACCATAGAGAATTCTTCAGGTAGCTTAGAAGCAATAAGCAAAATTTTGTCTCTTGCGGGAAGCGAGGTACGACTGAAAATTCTATTTCTATTGAACATAGAGAATGAACTGTGTCCTTGCGATATTGCTGACATTCTTGAAATGAGTGTTCCTGCCGTATCCCAGCATATCCGAAAAATGAAGGATGCGGGAATTATTACATCGAGACGTGAAGGGCAAACATTGTATTATTCGCTGGTAAAGAGTGAGGACAATGTTTTGAATGGAATTTTCAATTCAATTTCGACAAGAAAGAAAACAGCTTAGAAAGTTTACATTATGGCACCGAATAAAACTTCAAATACCGCGACCTATACCGGCATTTTTACCGCAGTTGCAGCATCAATATGTTGTATAACCCCTGTCTTGGCATTAATTGCTGGAACAAGCGGAATTGCATCTACCTTTTCTTGGGTCGAGCCATTTAGACCCTATCTTATCGGCTTGACCATTATTGTCTTGGTGTTTGCCTGGTATCAGAAACTGCGGCCGAAAACACAGGAAGAAATAGATTGCGCCTGTGAAGATGATGCGAAACCATCGTTTTGGCAATCCAAACGGTTCTTATTGATAGTAACACTATTCGCCGCATTGATGCTGGCCTTCCCGTACTATTCCAATCTATTTTATGCACAGCCCACCAAGGATATTGTCTATGTCTCTCAATCGAATATCAAAAAGCAGACTTTTGAAGTCGCTGGAATGACCTGTGCAGGCTGTGAGGCACACGTAGAAAACGAAGTCAATAAGCTGGATGGAATTATTTCGGTCAAAGCCAGCTACGAATATGCCAATACCATAGTGGAATTTGACAAGACCAAAACCGATTTGCCTGCAATCCGAAAAGCTATAGAAAGCACCGGCTATAAAGTTGTCGAGAAAACCACTAAAGAAAATAAGTAGATGAAAAAATATGATGTTTTCATTATTGGTTCGGGTATGTCAGGTATGACAATCGCCAATAAATGCGCTTCAAAAGGTCTTTCGGTGGGCATTACTGATGAACTGCCTTATGGTGGCACCTGTGCCCTACGAGGCTGTGACCCAAAAAAAGTGATTATCGGTGCCACGGAAGTACGCGACTTCGCTAAAAGACTTAAAGGGAAAGGCATTGATACCATTCCGAATATCAACTGGAGGGATATAATGGCGTTCAAACAGACCTTTGTTGATGAAATGCCGAGGAAAATAGAAAAGGGGTATAAGAAGAACGGAATCGACACCTTTCACAATTCCGCTACGTTTATAAATGAGAATACCTTAAGTGTAGGTAACGAGACCATTCAAGCTGATAAAGTTGTAATTGCGTCAGGTTCAAAACCAAAAGTTTTAGATTTTGAAGGCGGACAGCTTGCGAAAACGAGTACGGATTTTCTAAACCTTAAGGAATTACCCCAATCCCTGCTTTTCATCGGAGGTGGATATATCGCCTTTGAATTCGCGCATATTGCCGCACGTTCTGGTGCCGAGGTAACAATAGTACATCGAGGCAAACGTCCGTTGGAAAACTTTGACAAGGATATTGTAAAACATTTGGTCGATGCCACAGGTAATTTAGGTGTTAAGCTCGTTCTTGAAACTGAAGTTTCTAAAATTGAACATAAAGATGACAACTACATTACTACAGGAATTTCAAACGGAAAGGAAACTAACTTCAAATCGGCAGAAGTATTTAATTCCGCTGGTCGTCCCCCAGCCATTTTTGATTTAGAATTGAAAAAAGCAGGTATATCCTTCTCAAAAAAGGGGATAGAGGTCAACGAATACCTTCAGAGCAAATCGAACGCGAACATATATTCAGCTGGCGATGCAGCGGACTCAAGAGGATTGCCCCTAACACCCGTAGCTGTTTTGGAAGGACACGTCGTAGCTTCAAATATCATTAAAGGAAATAAGAAAAAAGTCAGTTATCCCCCAATGCCTTCAGTAGTTTTCACTTTGCCCACTATGGCAACCGTTGGCCTATTGGAAGATGATGCCAAAGAAAAGGGATATGATATCAATGTCAATTTTGAAAAAGTGGATAATTGGTTCAATGCGAGACGCCTGAATGTGGATGAATATGCTTATAAAACAATCATCGATAAAAATAATAATACCATTTTGGGCGCGCATCTGATCGGACCTCATTGTGAGGAAACCATCAATCTTTTCGCAATGGCGATAAAGACCAAGATGACCATAAGCGATTTGCGGACAATGGTATTTTCATATCCTACAATGGCATCTGACCTAACCTATATGCTCTAACTATTATTTATGGAAACTACAATATTAAAATCTACGATCACCTGCCCTGAATGCGGCCACAAAACAGAAGAAGAAATGCCAACCACGGCCTGTCAATTCTTTTATGAATGTGATAATTGCAAACAAACACTAAAACCAAAAGAAGGGGATTGTTGTGTATTCTGTTCTTATGGTACTGTGGCTTGTCCGCCGATTCAAGAAAATAAAAATTGTTGTTAAAAAGCCATACTATAAATTCACTTCCTCTTATCCCCAGCTTTAGTATCAAAAGCAATCAAATTAAAAAGTTCCCGCATTCGACTACGGACACGATTACCATAACGTTCTTCCAGTTCTTCTGCGTTGAGATTGGTGGTGGCGTGGGTCTTGATTTTGTGTTTGGTTTGTAAGTACAGCTCGTATCGAGATAAAAGTACTTCGCCCATTACGTTCAAATCCTTTCCGTAGAATCTGCCAGAAGGTTCCACGCCCAAATCATCAAAACAGTAAAATTTAGTGTTACCATATTCTTCAACGGTTTTAAAACCCAAATGGTTAAAACTGAAGGTAACATTTCGGCAGGGAATCATTTCATAAGGACGTTGCAACGGAACCAAATGGCGCAATAATTTCATTAAGCTGGTTTTGCCACAGCCAACTGGTCCGGAAAGTAGAATGCCTTTGTCAATGTCAATGCCATAAGTCTCACAGTTGTCTTTATCCTTGATGAAGTAGGAACAGAGCTTCAGCAAAATATCCTTGTCTTCATCATATATCCTAAACTTTTCGCCAAACAAAAGTTTGCCTTTGGCATTTAGGTAAATCAAGATTTTTGGAAAATCATAGATCACACTTTTACCATCAAATTTTCCGAGCGAATATTCCACGCCACCTTCGGTTATTTTAGAGGGGTTGTCCATAATCTTTGTTTTTAGTGGTTCGCAAGTTGTCCTTGATTTGGGACGGTTGCTTTTTGTTTGGTTTGTTTTCCTCGTCGAATATTTCGGTTCTGTCCATCCAGTTGATGGCCACAGCTCGCCAATCACGAATAGGTTTGCCATCGCTTGTTTGCCACTCACGTTCTGCATAGTGCTCATAGAATTTTTTAGCTTCATCAGCATCAAAACCTTTTTCTTCAAAAAAAATAAAAACGGCCTGCCAGCCCTTTGGTTGTTTTATATAGTTTTCTTGTTTGATATTGTTTGTATTAGATACCAATGCTTGTCCATCTATGGGACGGTGTTGGTTCACAACCTGTCCATTTTTGGGATGGTGGTGTCCCTCAAGCGGTACACCTCTAGGAAGGTACTGTTCCGCAAGCTGTTCTAATATGGGATTGTACTGTCCCACAAGTGGTTCATCACTTGTCCCGATAATGGCCATCTTAATTTTGCTGCCTTTGTAGGGATTGTTGGAAGGGAAATAAGAGAGATATTGCCAAGAATCTAACTCAACGATGCATCTGTGATATGTGGACTTAGAACCTATTTTGGCACAACGCATTAAATCTCGTCGGTTCACGTAAAACTCATCCATAAAGCGACAGCTGTTCCATTCCTGGAACAGTGCCATATACAAACTGATATGGGTAGGGTTTAGGCGGTCATCAAAATAGAACTTTTCAAAAGCCGCATTAAGTAGCTTTATATAGTTCATCGCTTAAGAATTTAAACCGTGTTGCACGCGGTTGGCATCCATCACTTTTTGAATTTCCTCTGTGTCATAATAAATGATACCACCAACTTTAGTGTATGGCAATGTGCCATTGATACGAAGGTTTTGTAAGGTGCCAGGACTTACTTGAAGTAAGTCCATAACCTCAGAAGATTTGAGGTATTTTTTGAGTTTTCCGCTGGATTGTCTGGTCAATAATTGTTTGATGTCATCGAGCAATTCCATTTTGAATTCCCGAAGGTCGTCGGTGGTAATAATATTTGCTGGCATAATAGAACGGTTTTAAAGAAAGGGACTATCGTATCGATTTCAACTAATTTGATAGTCCCTGACCTGATTTAGCTCACAAACTTTAATATTTTAATAAATAAGAGTTCGTGAATCTTCGATTTGACTTTCGTTCTACAAATTTGGGATGGTTTATTGGATTTTAATCCCAAGTTGTACCCAAGTAGGGTGTTTTTATTTGCTCATTTTCAATGGTTTAAATTGGTTTGATTTAGAGGTGTCACTTTAAATCATCTATGCCAAATGATAATAGATAAAATTAATTTTATTTTTTCCCAAGTAAGACCCAACTTGGGAAAAATTTTAACACTGTTTAAATTCAGAATGTTAACCGTCCGTTTCTTCCATTCGCCTTAAAAGTGTTGCTTTTAGTCTATCAATAAATTTTGTTTGGTCGATTTTGCGTTCCCTTATTTCCAGAAAAGTTCTATATACATTACCAAGTTTAAGTTCAAAAATGTCTTCACAGGCACAAGCCATTTCTTTAATACCTGCTGTACCACTTTTTATTGCCCCAGATGCTTGTAAGGCATAAATCAATTCGATAAGGTCTGTTTTCGACGCTGTCCAGCCTAATCTTTCGCCATTGGAAAGAGTATTTAGTTTATTTGGAATGCCATAGGATAATCCTCTCAAATTATTCAATTCCTCAGAGTAATGACTAATTAATAGGTCATATGCCATAATTTTAGCAATCGCATTATCGTGGCTTGTGGAAAATTCAGCATCCGTGTAAAAATGAGAGGTGTTTGAGACCAAACTGATTTTGTCCTTACCTCTTAGAAAATAAAATTCATCCAAAAGCTCAGAACCCTCTCTGTAGTATTTGATGAAATCTATATTACGTCTATTACTTTCTTGTAGTCTGTTTATTTCAGAATCGATAAAATCCTGTTGAGATTTTATGGTTCCAGCAGGTCTGTTTATTAAGAAATTATAGAGTTTTGCATAAAACTTTAATCTACTGTAGACATAGGGTTTATGTTTTTTAAAGAAAATAATTTCGTTCTGTTTATCAACGAATTCATTTTCCCGAACACATATCCGTAGTTGTTGTAAGTATTGCCTGGAAATGGAAATTCCTTTTTCTACATTATTGAAATCATCTAAATTAGATTCTTCAACTACTTTTATTTCTTCTTTATAATTTTCTAAAATTGTTTGAATAAGTTTATGCACAATAGATTTGGGGCTTATTGGTTAGATTATTTTTTTAAGAATTTGTAATAATTCAGTATTCTTTAAATAGGTGGTTTTTTTAGAAAAATGAGAAAACCAATAGCAACTAAAATAATGCTTCCTGCAATTAGAAATGGATAATAAAAACCACCGGTAACCAACCAAGTTCCTAAAATGGGACCTAAAATCTGACCGATACTGTTTGTTGAACTTTGTATTGAAATATTTCGACCTGTATTTGTTTTGGATAACAAGGATACCGCAGACAGCAAATTAGGTGTAACCATAGCACCACCAGCAGCAAACACCACAATTAAACCGTACACAACAAATTCATTTTTGAAAAAAGGAAAGACAATTAATGAAATTCCTGAAATGAATAACCCAAAGCCGATTTGCTTTTTAGTAGATAGAATCTTTTCCCCATAACTGGCAAATACAGGCTGCAAAACAGCCATTATTGAACCACACAGCATAAAACCAATACCAACCTGATTGCTGTTAAACCCTAATTCGTCTTTACCGTAGATTGAAAAAACAGTTTCAAACAAGGTCACTACAAATTGGATAACAAATGACAAGGCCAATAGAATAAGGAAATATTGGCTGAACGAGAAGTGAAAACTGAATTTTTGAGTTGTAAATTTATGGATGCGAACGGAATTTTTTAACCATTTTACAACAATGACTAACACAATAAAACCTAATAATGCAGCAAATAGAAACGGCGTGGAAAATCTACCTAAATGTAGTTGACCAATTGCATACTCAAAATGAAGGTCTGATTGCGAAAGAAAGCCACCGATAACGGGTCCAAAAATAACCCCTGAACTAATGGCTACACCAGACCAGGCCATTATCTTCGTTCTACGTTTTTCTGAAGTAATATCACTTAAATATGCGTTGCTGACAGGAATAACTGATGAAGTAAATATGCCGCCAAAAATCCGAGCGATATATAGCATCGTTAGTGATGTTGCAAGCCCAGTTAGCAATTGCATTATTACAAAGCCAATCAAACCAGTAATAATGACGGGTTTACGACCATATCTGTCAGATAACTTTCCCCAAACGACAACAAAAATTAATTGAAATAGTGGATAAATGCTGGTAAGCAACCCAATATGGAAGTTGATTAAATCGGTGTCGAGATTGTCTTTTAAAGCTAATCTTTCGGTATAGTAGGGAAGGGTTGGCAATAAAATACCATAACCCAACATCACTACAAATAAACTCAACAGGATTAAAGATATCCTGTTGAGTTTTTCTTTTCTATCCATTTATTTTTTACCGATTTTTCGCTTCAATAACTGCGCATTAATAGCCACTATAATTGTACTCAAACTCATAAATACCGCACCAACCGCAGGACCTAAAACAAAGCCTGAAGAATATAATACACCGGCTGCTAAAGGAATAGCCACGACATTGTATCCCGTAGCCCAAATCAAATTCTGAATCATTTTATTGTAGGTCGCTTTTCCAAATAAAATTAGGTTGGCAATATCCTGTGGGTTACTGTTGACCAGAATAATATCGGCAGTTTCAGCTGCTACATCTGTACCTGAGCCTACTGCAATTCCTACATCGGCTTTTGCGAGCGCGGGCGCATCATTTACACCATCACCCGTCATAGCTACAAAATCACCTTTGCTCTGTAACTCTTCTACAATTTCAACTTTTTGATGTGGCAATACCTCGGCGTAGTAACCATCCAATCCAAGTTTTTCACTCACAGCTTTAGCGGTTTTTTCATTATCACCAGTTGCCATTAGAACTTTAATGTTATTCTTTTTAAATATTTTGATTGCCTCGGCAGATTCTGGTCTTATTTCATCAGCAAGGGCGATGTAACCGGCCAATTTTCCATCAATTAAAACAAATACTACAGTTTCCGCTGCATCGCTGTAAGCATCTTCAGGAATAGTAATTTTCTCATCTCTTAGATAGCCTGGACTTACTACCTTAACTTGTTTGCCTTCCACATTTGCCTCTACACCTTTACCAGTAATAGCATTGAAGTTTTCTGGGCTAGGGATAGTAATATTATCTTCTTTTACTTTTTTGATAATACCAACTGCAATAGGGTGTTCTGAGCTTTGTTCCAATGCACTTGAAAGTCTTAAAATTTCCTCTGTTGAATAAGTCTCGTTAACAGACTCAATTCGAGTGACACCAAAATCACCCTTGGTTAGTGTTCCTGTTTTATCAAAAAGCAAAGCTGAAATTTTTCTGGACTCTTCAAACGCAGTTCTATTTCGGATAAGCAATCCATTTTGAGCAGATACTGCCGTAGAAATTGCAACCACCAGGGGAATGGCAAGCCCTAATGCGTGTGGACAAGCAATTACCATAACAGTAACCATTCTTTCTAAAGCATAGACAAATGGAAAGCCTAAAATCAGCCATACTGCTAATGTTCCAAAACCAATAGCCAAAGCGATATAGGTTAGCCATTTTGCAGCCCTATCTGATAGGTTTTGCATCTTCGATTTGGTTTTTTGCGCTTCCTCGACCATCTTAATGACCTTGTTTAGATAGCTGTCTTTTCCAGTATGTTCAACTTTTACTTTTAAGGTGCTATTGCCATTTACAGAACCACCAATAACCTTATCGTTTTCATCTTTTTTTACAGGTTTGGATTCGCCTGTAAGCATAGATTCATTTAGGTAACTTGAACCGTCTACTATAATCCCATCAGCGGGAACTTTTTCACCTGGTTTTACCAAAATCACATCATCTTTTAGTAAATCTTCCAAAGGAATGTCTTCTATGGTGTCACCTTTTACCCTGTGCGCTTCCGCAGGCATCATACTTACCAGTAACTGCAAGGCTTTTGATGCACCTAACACACTTTTCATTTCTATCCAATGACCAAGCAACATTATGGCTATAAGTGTTGATAGTTCCCAGAAAAAGTCTTCACCTCTTAAGCCAAATACAGTAGCTGTACTATAAAAATAAGCTACGGAAATTGCCATAGAAATCAAGGTCATCATTCCTGGTGCACCTTTTTTGACTTCAGACCAAAACCCTTTTAAAAATGGCCAACCACCATAAAAATATACAACAGTGGAAAGTGCAAAAAGGATGTATGGATTTCCTGGAAGTAAAAATTCATAACCAAAAAATTCCTGAATCATTGGTGAGAAGAACAATATAGGGATGGTAAGCACGAGTGTTACCCAAAACCGTTTTCTAAAGTCTGCAATCATCATTTTATGATGGTCGTGACCCATTTGACCGTGACCCGGATTGTGACCCGAATGGTCCCCACCTTTGTGGTTCATTTTAGAATGGTCTTCTTTTTTGTGTTTCATCTTCGAATGGTCCATTTTCGAATGGTCCATTTCGTTGTTTTTGTGCTGCTCGTGATTTTCCATTATAGTATTGTTTAAGTGTTATCGTAATTTTTTTCTCATTGCTTCCGATATGTTTTCGGCATAGACGCCATAAGCATCTACTAAAAGACCTTTAAGCTCTTTTTTGGAAGATATTGCATATAAAATGCTATTATCATCGGTACTGCTCATTCCTTCAAAGCGATATATTTTATCCACTTTAAAATCTTCTGGTCGAATCTCAATTTTCAGGGAAGCACATTCCAGACATTCAGGTTTTAAGTTGAAATCATAAGGGTATTCGTTTGTCTGCAAATCGTTAATAGCTTCTGAAAGGGTGTTATAATTTTTCATTTATTTTTATTTATAAGTCATTGTAAAATAACTGTTGTCTTCTTCGGTAAATTTTTGAAAGGTCAATAGACCTTGTGCATTTAATTTCTCGTTAACAGTATAATTGAGTTGCTTAATGCGAATTCCCAAGGCATAGGCCTTAATGTTAATTTTTGAATTAATATTATTTTCGCTATTATTAAATTTTCGGTCGTAAATTTTTATGGTACTTTTTGAGCCAAAAAAATTCAACAAGCCCGAATCAAAACTCATTTCCAATTCTATATCTTCAAGGTTGTCCAAATCGTAGAGCTCTTTAAATTTTTTAGAGGTGGTATTAATTTCGGTCTCCTTTGATTTTGGGTTTGAAAACGGAAAAGCCATTACCATTACACTTGCCTCATCAGGCTTACAGCGATAGGTTGTGGTGTATTTATCGGTCGATTTTTTGTCTTTATCAAACAATTCCGTAACCACCTTAATTTCATAGTATCCATTTTTCTCTATTGTTTTACCAGCTTCAAAAGTTTGTTTATTGAGAAAAGCACCTTTTTCATCAAAATTCTCACGAATGACCAATCTGCCTGAAATCTGCCCAATAAGCATTTCAGTTTGTCCAGTCATTGTGATGCTGAATAAAATAATCAGTACTATGAAGATTCGACTTCTCATATATGGCGCATTAATTTCTTTACCTCTTTTGCCAGTATATCGCTTAAATCTATGCCATTGGACGGATGCGGAATGGTATTGCAGGTCACTATCTTTTCTACTCCGGAATCCAACAAATCTTGATAGGCATTACCTGAAAAAACGGCGTGAATACCAACACATATAGGTGGTCTCATCCCTGCTTTTTTCAAATGCACCACGGTTTCAATCATCGTTCGCGCCGTAGAAATAATATCATCTACCAAAATAGGTGTAGCATCTTTATATTTATCCACATCGGGGACAGAGACTTCTACATCACGGTCACCGTGACGCACCTTTTGTAATACTGTAAATGGTGCTCCTGCATTTTTGGCGACTTCTGAAACCCATTGTTCACTTTCAGAATCGGGACCGATAAGTACTGGGTTTTCGATGTTTTCCTTTATCCAATCTGAAATAGCATCGGCAGCGTGAATTACTTTATTTGGAATTTGATACACTTCTCCTAATGAACTAATTCTGTGTAAGTGAGGGTCAACCGTGGTAATGCTATCGGCAAAACCTGAAATCAATTTTCCGAAGAAACCAGAAGTTACCCCTTCGCCTTCATTAAATACTTTGTCCTGCCTCATATATGCCAAATAGGGCGCTACCAAACAGGTGCACATTGCCCCTAATGATTTGGCAGTATGACTTAAAAAATAAAGGGGCAATAGTTTTTCGTCTGGTTCGTGCAAGGTGCATACCAGTACCACACATTTATCTTTAACATCAGATAAGATGCGTGTGTACGATTCCCCGTCAGGGAATTTACGCAAAATGGCTTTGCCCACTTCAGCATCCATTTTTGTAGCCATTAGTTCTGTGAGTTCTTCATTTCCGGGAAGACAGAATAATATTGTTTTCATAGTTTTTTAAATTATAGTTATGATGTCGTTATGGTTGTTTTTATATTCCAGAGCATAGTTGAGTTCGCCTTTGGATTCAGCATATATGGTATATAACAATTGGTCTATTTCGATTTTTTCATTTAAATGGACATTCAAAAGAATCCCTGCCGATTTAGATTGTGGTGCTCCAGAAAGCTTGGCAAGTTTTGCGATTTTTCGGTTATCAATTCGTTGCAAAACGCCTGACTTTTCAGCTTTAATTTCCATTTTATAAGGTGCTAAAACTGGTTTTGAAAATTGACCTTGCGCCTTACAAATGGCTATGAATTTTTCATATGCTTTTCCAGATTTGAGAATTTTATGTGCGGTTTCCAGTCCCTTCCCTTTTTCTACTTTTCCAGAAAGTTCTAATAGTTCAGTAGCTAAAAGCAACGCTCTTTCTGTTAAGTCTTTAGGTGCATCTTCCTCATTTTTCAAAACTTTTAATATATCTATGGCTTCTAATGTTGGACCGATACCCCTTCCAACCGGCTGCGTACCATCCGTAACTACAACTTTTACATTCAACCCTACAGCAGTTCCAACAGTTTCCATATGATTTTTTAGTTTTTCTGCCATTTCGGTACTGCGAACCTTGGCGGTTTCTCCCACGGGAATATCAATGACCACGTGAGTAGAACCAGCTGCTGCCTTTTTAGAGAGTACTGAAGCAATGAGCTGCCCTTCGCTATCAATATCCAAGGCTTTTTCAATTTTAATGAGCACATCATCGGCAGGACTTAACTGCGCTGTACCGCCCCAAACAAAACATCCGCCTTCTTTTTCTACTACGGTCTTTATTTCCTCGGAAGAGAGCGTAACATTGGTCAGTACTTCCATTGTATCTGCTGTGCCTGCTGGTGAAGTGATTGCCCGTGAGGATGTTTTTGGCATAGTAAGCCCATACGCGGCAACAATGGCAACTACCAATGGTGTTGTCCTATTGCCAGGCAATCCGCCAATACAATGTTTGTCCACCACGATATCCTTGTTCCAGTTCAGTTGCTTTCCGGAAGCAATCATTGCTTTCGTTAGGTCGGATATTTCATCAATATCCATTCGGTCGCCAGCACAGGCAGTAATAAATGCCGAAAGGTGGATGTTGGAATAATCGCCTTCAACGATATCGGTTATGATGTTGTTATATGCCTTGTAATCCAGCTTTTGATTGTAGATTTTTGCCCTAACGTGGCTTAAGGATTCAATAGGCTCTAAATGGGAAACATATAATGTATCATTTGGGGAAACATTCAGTTTTTTCGCAGCAGCATCTGATAGTCCGATTTCATTGGGCAAAAGGATATCAGAATTCAGAACATTAAGACTTGCAACGATTGATGTACTTGCGTTCGATATTCTTATTCGGGTAAGTGCCTCAAACCCTTCTGAAATACAGACGTGGCAATCTTCGCGCATATACACTACATTCTCGTTTTGGGTATAGATGCCGAGATGTTTGTATTTTAATATGTTTGAGTGTGTGTCCATATATTATTGGTTGTTGTGATTTTTCGATTTATTCTATTTCTTCGATAGTGTATAATTGCGGAATTTCTGCATCCCACCCATAAGTTTCCTTGATGCCTTTTTGCAATGCTTCTGCACTCTCTTTTTCACCGTGTATAATAAAAATGCGTTCGGGTTTGTTTTTTATACTGTCCATCCAGTCCATAAGCTCTGCGTGGTCTGCGTGTGCCGAAAGCCCTTCAATTTCTGCTACTTGCATTTTAAACGGCACCCATTTTCCATATACTTTTAGTTCTTTTTCACCTTCCAATAATTTTCTGCCACGAGTGCCTTCAGCTTGATAGCCTACAAAAAGTAAGGTGTTATTTGGATTTTGTGCCTGTGTTTCAAGATAGTTTAGCATTCTTCCCCCTGTGAGCATTCCGCTTCCTGCAATCACGATTTTTGGTTTGTTATCTGTTCTTATTTCCATTGTTTCACGATAACTGCTTACGACCGTAAAGTGAGAACACATTTCGTCACATTCGTTGTCCTCCAATCTGTGCCAATCGCGAGTTCTATGAAACAGTTCCAATACATTGGCACCCATCGGGCTGTCCATAATCATTTGTACTCTGGGGATTTTCTTTTCTTTCAATAATTTCCAAAAGATGAGCATCATTAGCTGGGCACGTTCTACCGAAAAGCTTGGGACAAATAAGCTACCATCTCTGTTGATGGTATCATTTACTAATTTTTCAATATGTGGAAGTGCTTCTATTTCATCGGGATGAAACCTTCCACCATAAGTGGATTCAATGAAAAGCACATCCGCTTTTTTTGGTTTAAGGGGTGGATAGAGCAATAAATCATTGGTTCTACCAATGTCTCCTGAAAAGACAAAACGTTTTCCGTGCACATCCAACTCAATATAGGTTGCACCCAGAATATGTCCGTTGTATTGGAAGCGAGCCCTAATACCATCAAATAACAGAATCCATTGTGATTGTGGAATTCCTTTAAAGTGTGGGATAGTTTTTTCTACATCCTTTAAATCGTATAATGGTTCTGCGGGACTATGTTTGGAATAGCCTTCCTTATTGGCACGTTCGGCTTCTTGCTCCTGTATTTTTGCACTATCATTCAAAATGATTTTTGCAATGTCCAAAGTAGGATTCGTACCATAAATGGGACCATTGAAGCCTTGTTTTACCAATCTGGGCAGATAACCTGTATGGTCCATATGACCGTGGGTAAGCAAAACAGCATCAATATCACCTACATTAACAGGTGGGTACTCCCAGTTTTTAAGGCGTAATTCCTTTAACCCTTGGAAGAGGCCACAGTCTATAAGTATCTTTCTATCTCCTGTATCCACCAAATATTTTGAGCCAGTCACGGTGCCTGCCGCTCCCAAAAAGTGGATGTTTATTTTTTTGTTTTTCATCGTTATAGTATTTATTAATGTCCACCACAACAGGAAGGCGTATTTCCTTTGTCTTGGTTCGATTTGCTCAATTCCGCTATTTCGTTATATAGATTGCGGGAATCCTCTTTTATTACGAGTGCCAACTTCTTTACGGATTTAGGCTCGAAGTGTACCATACCCAATAATATTTCGAGGGCTTCTTCAAGTAGTTTAGAATCATCTTCCAATGCTTGGTAAAATGGCTCTAAATCTATACGGTTCTGTTCTTTCAGTTCTTCTGTTTTCATTTGTCCTATTTATTTAGATTAAAAATTTAAGTAGTGCTCTAATGAATTCCACATAATTCTCTTGAATCTTCGAGAACCTTTTTGTGTCTTTTTTTATCAATTCCTATTTTTTCCAAGAGCTTCGGACTTTCGTGAAGCTCTTTACAGAGTACGATGCCTTCATCTAATAATTTTGTTTTTTCAGCTTTAGTAAGCGTTGTTAAAGCGGTTAAGGGATGTAGCCCAGATTTATCTATTCTGTCCTTGAGACCATTTCCTCTTGGATAATCCCAACTGCTTAAAAGCATTCCAACACATTTCCCGTACTGAATGGCATCGGTTGTGAAACGCGTATTGGTGTACACAGCTCCTTTATGAAGTTTAGCCTCGTGACCTTTTTGGTGTTCCCATTGCTTTTCTACGTCCAAAAACCGTGAATGGATATATAATGGGATTTTTACATTACAAAACCTGCCTTGGTCGCTATGGTATTTGCATTCAATCATATAGTGTTTGTTTTCTTTTTGGGCGATAACATCAACTTCGTGCTGTACACAATTACCTTGAACAATAACTCCCACCTTTGTGCTAAAGCCTTCCATCTCTAAAATCTTACCGACAAATTTTTCAAAAGGAAATCCTGATGGCCCTAATTCCATTATCGCTTTTTTTAGCTTGTATTTTGAGGCACTTACGCGAGATTTACGCTTAAGCATTTTAAATGCCATCTGATAGATTTTTTTTGTGGTAATTCCATCATAGAGTTGGCCTTCGACTTGTTCAACTATTTGCTGAATTAATTCTTCGCTCGCTTGTGAACGCCTTAAGGAATTGATAAGCTTATCTACATCAAAGGCTACCACATCACCAGAATACTTCACTATGTTGATTGGATTTTTCATTTTTTAATATGTATGGTCATTACTGGAAGCACGGAATGATTTGTAACGCCTTCGGCAATACTTTTTGAAAATAGGCTCAAAAATCCCGTTTTTCCGTGAGTGCTCATTGCAATTAAATCTGCGGGCTGATGTTTTAAAAATGTATTGATGCCTGCTTCTACGGAAGACTCATTATGGACGCTCATTGAGAAGTTTTTTAGATTGGGGAATTTTTCAAGAAATTCCTTTACAGGATTTAAACCAAGCTCTATGCTATTAAAGTCAGTTTCTGTGTTTACTCGTAACAAATGGATTTTAGCATCGCATTTTTTGGCTATTGACAATACTTCTTGAAATGGATGCGTGACATCCTCTTCAAAAGAAGAAACAAATAGAATGTCCTTGAAGGGAAATGTGACATCCTCTTCTTTGACAACGATAATGGGCGCATTGGCTTTTCGAACTATTTTTTCAACATTACTACCCGTAATTTCTCTAATGACACCTTTGGTTCCACTGCTGCCGGTAACGATGAAATCGTGATGGAAATGACCAGAATGTTCTAAAATATCTTTCTGTCCCGAATCAAATTGAAGAAAAGTTCGACATTTAAGACCTTCGTGCTCAGCCTTTTTTTCCAGTTCCCGCAATTTTGATTTAACGACTCCAATTTCCTTTAAAGTTTCGGGATACCTTTTTTCTTTTTGTTTATCCAGTTTTACCCAATCAACAGGGGTAGTCATTTGATGTAAAAAGTGTATCTCTGCATCGTATAGTTTGGCTATTTCGATACCAAGATTTGCTGCTTTAGTGCAGTTTTTCGAGAAATCGGTAGGTACGAGTATGTTTTTCATAATTTTAGTTTTATTGTTTTTCTTATTGGGCGGTATAGCCACCATCGATAACCAGTTCGGAACCGGTCATAAATTTGGATTCATCAGAGGCCAGATATACAACTCCGTACCCTATATCGTCAGGTTCTCCCAAATGACCAATTGGATGTAAACTTTCCAGTTGTTTTTTGCCTTCTTCTACGTCACCTTGAGCCTTGAGAAAATTCTCTACCATTGGGGTCCAGATATAAGCAGGATGTATAGAATTGATACGGATGCCATAGCCTTGTTTAGCACAATGTAGGGCGGCAGATTTAGTGAAAATGGTAACACCGCCTTTACTTGCGTTATACGCAGGTAAATTGGGGTCACCGATAAGTCCTTCAATGGAAGAGAAGTTAATGATGGAACCACCTTCATCTGTTTTCCTCATACCTTTTATACCATATTTGGTGCCTAAAAAAGTGCCATTTAGGTTTATATCTATAAGGTTTTTCCAATCTTCAAGGGTTACATCTTCAACTGTTCCTCCGAGCCCTATTCCAGCAGAATTTGCTAAAATGTGTAATTTCCCATAAGTTTCAAGGGTAGTTTCAATAACGTTTTTCCATTCATCTTCTTTGGCAACATCTTGTTTAATGAATATGGCCTCACCACCGTCTTCTTTTATTTGTTGAACTACTTTTTTACCACCTTCTTCGTCTATATCTGACACGACTATTTTTGCTCCTTCTCGTGCCAATAGTTTAGCACTTGATTTTCCCAAACCAGATGCTCCTCCTGTGACAATGGCTACTTTATTTTTTACTCGTTTCATAATTTTAAGATTTAAGTGTTACTACTATTTTTTGCTTCTTAATCAAGAAACTTCGTTTCCTGAAACTTTGCCTTTTTCAAAACAATCCAGATTATATATTGTGGTTTCAGCAATATTTGTCAATGCAGTTTCGGTTAAAAAGGCCTGATGACTGGTAATTAAAACATTATTAAAAGTCATTAAGCGTGCAATGACATCGTCTTGCAAAATGTCATCGGAATGGTCTTCAAAGAACAATCCTTCTTCTTCCTCATACACATCTATTCCGAAATACCCAATTTTTTTAGTTTTCAATCCTTCGATAACAGCTTTGGTATCGACCAATCCACCACGACTTGTATTGATAAGCATTACGCCTTGCTTCATTAATGAAATATGTTTTGCATCAATCAAATGTTTAGTTGAAGCTGTAAGTGGAACCTGAAGACTTATGATATCGGACTGCTTACAAATAGTTTCACAATTGGTATAGATTACATTGTAAAACTTGATTAAATTTTCATCCTCAATGACATCCTGAACAAGTATTTTACAACCAAAACCGTGTAGTATTTTTACCAATACAGACCCAATTTTTCCAGTCCCGATAACGCCGACGGTTTTTCCATTGAGGTCGAAACCGGTAAGACCGTTCAATGAGAAATTCTGGTCACGAACCCTGTTGTGTGCTTTAATCAATTTTCGGTTAAGTGCGAGTATTAAAGCCATTGTATGCTCTGCAATGGCATAAGGGGAATAGGCTGGAACACGTGCCACCTTCATATCCAGTTCAGCTGCTTTTGCTAAATCCACGTGATTGAATCCTGCTGAACGCAGAGCAATATATTTTATGCCAAAAGCATTGAATTTTTCAAGAATGTGTGCCGAGGCATCATCGCCCGTAAATAGACTTACTGCTTTAGAACCCGTTGCGAGAATAGCAGTTTCTTGAGTTAAACGACTCTCAAGCAGCTTTAATTGATGCTTGCCATCATTCGCTTTTACGAGATACGGCTCTTCAAACTTATGCGTGCTGAATACTGTTGTTTTCATTTCACTTTTTTTAATTTCCTAACTGTATTAAAATATATACTAACCCTACGATGACAACGGTTCCAAAAATTAGCATCACGAGTTTCCCGGTCTTTTTAGAACCTTTGAAATAGGTAATACCAAGTTTTACAATCATATTGCTTATGGTTGCTGTTATAATGACATTGGTGGCCAGCGTGAGTTTTTCTTCCAATGACCCAAATTTTGCCATACTAATAGTTATTGCATCCGTATCTGCCAATCCTGCAATTAGGGCTGAATAGTATAAACCGCTTTCGCCAAAAAATTGATTTCCATAAAAAACTGCAAACAGGATGACCACATAAATACCACCAAACCCAAGGGCGTTCCAAATATTGAGTGGATTGCCAAGGTTGATAGCTGTTTTTGGGACATCTGTATTCTTTTTAATAAATACCAATGCGCTTATCAAGCAGATAAGGGTAAGAATGGTAAATGGAATGATTAAATAGGAAAGTATGGCACTATTGAAAATATAGGCCAGAATAGCGAGTCTGGGAAACATAATGGCAGAAGCTATAATGATACCTGAAGCATATTGTTTTGAAAGTTCTGGCGATTCCTTACTTCGGGAAGCATATATCCAAGAAACAGCGGTACTTGAAATCAATCCGCCTAAAATCGCGGTGAGCAAAATACCACGTTTAGAACCTACATATTTTACAAGAAAGTAGCCAATGAAATTCAGAAATGACACTATCACTATTATCGCTCCAATCTCAAAAGGGTTAAGTAATCCCTCTGGACCATAATCTTGATTTGGTAAGAAAGGCAAAATAAGAAGCGCAATAATTGAAAACTTAATAAAAGCAAAGAGCTCTTCAGAAGTAATATTCTTAATGAATGTATTAAAGGTCGTTTTCAATGATAACAGCGTAACCACGACTACTGCGGTCGCAACTGCTTCCTTATGCAAATGATTGGCAACCATAACACCCAAAATTAGCGTAGCGAACAAGGCCATATTGGTGGTAATACCAGTCATAATATGCTTTTGTACTATGGAAAGATGACTCAAAGACAGAAACAAAAGAAATGCTGCCGCAATGATAATGACCAACCAAGGTGTATAGGTTGTGGAAAGATTTCCCAATATAAAACCAATAATGGCAACAATTGGGAAGGTTCTTATGCCTGCAAAGCCTTGTTCTTCCTTCAACTTGTCGTACTCACGTTCTAGTCCCAGAATAAGACCAATGCCCAGACTGATGAGCAATCCAAGGATGAAAGGGTTGATATTTTTAAAGGCTTCTATCATTTCTTACTTTCCAAATAATTCTAAAAGTTCATACAATTCATTATCTACTTGATGTTGCTTGACCACCACTTCAAAAGGGGTTAGATGCAATTGATTATTTAAGACTCCTACCATTACATTTTTTTTACCTTGTAAAAGTGTTTTCACAGCCGCCACTCCAAGTCTAATGCCTAACATTCTATCTAAAGCTGACGGATTTCCACCTCGCTGGACGTGCCCAAGCTTCGTAATCCGTAAATCGACATTGGGATTGACTTCCTTTATTTTTGATGAAACAAGCTCGGCACCTAATTCATCGCCTTCTGAAACCACGACAAGGAAAGCATCTTCGCTATCGTAATTCTTAACCTTGTCCAATAGATAAATAAAGTCCTTTCCACTCTCGGGAATAAGGATGGAATCGGCACCTACCATTAACCCGGAATGAATAGCAATGTAGCCTGAATCCCTTCCCATTACTTCAACAATAAATACACGGTTGTGAGATTCGGCAGTATCTTTTATTTTATCAATATTTTCAATGGCAGTGTTTACAGCCGAATCAAAACCAAGGGTGTAATCAGTACCAAAAATATCGTTGTCTATAGTGCCAGGAATGCCTATAAACGGAATGTCGCATATTTCTGAAAAAGCTAATAGCCCTTTAAAAGTACCATCACCACCAATAGCAATTAAAGCATCTATGTTATTTGCTTTTAAAGTTTGCAATGCTTTTTTACGACCCTCTAATTCCAGAAATCGTTTGCTTCGTGCTGTTTTTAGAATAGTGCCACCTATTTGGGTTATTTTTTTTAGTTCGTGAGATTTTAATGGTATCAAATCACCATCTATCAACCCTTCATACCCTTTTCGAAAACCACTTATTTTTATGCCTTTTGCTTCAGCGGATTTGGCAATGGCGTATAGTGCAGCATTCATCCCAGGGCTATCGCCTCCAGATGTGAATACGCCTATATGTTTAATTTTATTCGTGCTCATTGGGTATGGTTTTTTTTAACTTTTTTTCAGAAATAGTAAAATCTTTAATAGTGTTCCAAACAAATTCTGCTTCTTTCAGAAAGAACTGATGGTCTCCTTCAGATGAAGTAATTATTTGTGCGTTTTTAAATTCCCTCGATAATTTTAAGGCATTTTCTAAAGGTGCAGTAGTGTCTTTTTCTCCGTGAATAAAAAGCACATCTTTATCCTTAATTTTCTTTACAATTGCATATAAATCTGTTTTTAGGATGACCTTTGTAAGAGAATAATAATAACTCATCCAATGATGCTTTTTTGCATCTTCATAGACATCATCCGTGAGGTTAACAGGCTTGAATGCACGTGACATAAATATGGGATGAATCATACAAATGTATTTTGAGAATTTGCTTGTTGAAATCCTATCTACAAAGGAATGAGAAGACATAATTTCTTTAAACTCATCAGCGTTCTTGTAAACAGGTATGCTTATAAAAATTCCTGCCTTGAACCAAGTTGGTTGCTTTTCCAATATTGCTAATGAAATCATAGCTCCCATAGAATGTCCTGCAATAATGATATTTCCATCATTGAATCCTTCTTTGTTAAGAATCAATTCAAGGGCTTGCAATTGTATTGAAAGGGAATAATCACTTTGTGGTTTTGGCGAATCACCAAAACCTAGCAGGTCGACTAAAAGTAGCTTATGCGTAGTTGTAATACTTTCTAAATTGCGTTTCCAATAATGCAATGAGCCTGTTAAACCGTGTAACAAAACAAGTTTGTTTTCTCCAGAGCCTATTATTTCATAATTCAACAGTGTTTCTTTGGCATCATAAGCTGGTTGCTTACCAATCTTATAATGCTGATAGCTGGCAATAGCCACAACAGGAAGAATGAACACTATGGATATGAGTAGTAATGTCATTGTTTTGAAATTGATTTATTATTCGTTTTCTCACTAACCAAGATTGGGGTTTTACCATAGAATCTATTGAAGACCATACAGGCAGTTAAATCACCAGTTACATTTACAGCAGTCCTAAACATTCCCAAGAGTCTTTCTACACCAATGATAATGATGATGCCTTCAGCAGGTATGCCGACACTTCCCAAAACAGAAGCGAGTATAACCACACCACCTCCTGGAATGGCAGGTGTACCAATGGATGCAGCGACGATAGTTACAATGACCACTATAATATTGAGTAAACTCATTTCCAGTCCGTAAGCTTGGGCAATAAAAAGAGTTGTAATAGTTTGATATAGTGCAGTACCATCCATATTGACGGTCGCCCCTATAGGTATGATAAAATTGCTAATAGTCTTGTCCACTTTTAGTTCTTCTTCGGCGGTTTTTAGAGATAAGGGCATCACAGCGGCAGAACTTGTGGTTGAAAAAGCCAATAATTGAACATCCCTTATTTTTTTTAGGAAATGCAATGGGTTTTTCTTTCCGAGAAGTACGATGAGTCCCAAATAGAAAATTACCAATAAAAGAAGACCGAGAAGTACTACCCCAACATAGTACGTTAAACCTGATAAAGAACTTAAACCAACACTAGAGGTAAGCTGCGCCATTAGTCCGAAAACAGCAATAGGTACTAGAAGCATTGACCATTTTACTACTGTCATACAGACTTCCTGAATGGCACTTAAAAGAAGCTTTACTGGGCGCAGTAAGGCATTTTCAAGTGATAGCACAGCTACACCAATAATGATTGTGAAAATCACAATACTTAACATTTCACCACTAACCATAGATGCTAAAGGGTTCTCTGGAAGTAAGTTTGATATGGCATCTGGAATAGTTTCAAGGCCGAAGGAAAGCTCGGGATTTTCCGTTGGAACAGCAGTAATTTCATTATGTTCAGCTAGAGCTTGTTGATGTAAAAAGCGACCAGGTCTAAAAATTTGAGATAGTATTACACCCAAACTTACCGAAACTATGGTAGTGCCTAGAAAATATAATAAAACGCCACCACCTAATTTTTTTAGACTGTCCTTTTCATTACTTGCGATTCCTGTGATGATAGAAGCCACAATCAAAGGAATCATAATCATTTGAACCAGTTTTAGAAAAAGTACGCCAGGCAATGCCAGCCAATTCCCTGCGATGTCTGCTGTTTCTTTAGTAATCCACCCGTTTTGAGGACTTAACAGCAATCCAAAACCAACACCCAAAAATAAGGCAATGATAACCTTTAGCCATAGACGACTTTCTACCAATTTTGAGAGGTAGTGATTGAATGATTTAAGTGATTTTACTTCTGTGTCGAACATTCTTTTTTATTGTTATGCAATGCTAATTTTAGTATCCAAATAAACTTTCTGAACGGATTGTAATACTTCCACGCCTTCGCCGAAGGGCTTTTGAAACGCTTTTCTTCCCATTATCAATCCAGAGCCACCAGCTCTTTTATTGATAACGGCAGTTGTTATTGCCTCCACCAAATCAGACTTACCTTTAGAGCCACCACCGGAATTAATCAATCCGATTTTTCCCATAAAGCAATTAGCCACCTGCAACCTGCACAGGTCGATGGGATGTTCTGTTGTCAGCGTCTCATACATTTCATCATCATATTTTCCAAAACCGATTTCTTTGAAACCAAAGTTATTTGTAGGTAATTTTTGCTTAATGATATCTGCCTGAATGGTTACCCCAATATGATTTGCTTGCCCTGTTACATCGGCAGCAGCGTGATAATCTTCTTTTCCAGTTTTGAAAGCTTCGTTACGGGTATAGCACCATAAAATGGTAGCCATACCTAAATTGTGGGCTTCTTCAAAAGCTTCAGCTATTTCTTTAAGCTGTCTATTGCTTTCTTCGGAACCAAAATATATAGTAGCACCGACAGCAACTGCTCCCATATCCCACGCAGCTTTTACTTTACCAAATAAGGTTTGGTTATATTTATTAGGAAATGTGAGCAGTTCATTGTGATTAATCTTTACGATAAAAGGGATTTTATGGGCATATTTCCTAGCGTTCAATCCCAAAGCACCAAACGTGGAAGCCACACCATTACAACCGGCCTCAATGGCGAGTTTTATAATATTCTCTGGGTCAAAATAATCAGGGTTTTTATAGAATGAAAAGGCCGCACTATGCTCGATACCTTGGTCAACAGGCAGAATACTCAAGTAGCCTGTGCCACCAAGATTTCCGTAGTTATACAATTGCGAAAGGCTTCGCAGTACCTGCGGATTTCTGTTGCTTTGGGTAAATACCTTATCTAGGCTCGTTCTACTTGGGGTTTGCAATTCATCCTTGGTTATTTTTTCACAAACGTGATTCAAATAGAAGTCTGCTTTTTCCCCTAACAGTTGTGTAATATTTATGTCTATTTTCATTGTATTAATGATTAATGAATTCCTAAACTTTCATTTGTTTTAGCGATAGATTTGGCACCATCTGTTTCAATTCCTGTAAGTGCTCTGATGGCATCAATCGTTTCTGGGATTACAATGGCTTGGTTATCGACCACGTAGGCATAAAAAAGCTCATCTCCCACTACCTTCAGCATATCTTCCCAAAGGGCTACTTCGTACATATCGCCCCAAGGTCTTCCCATATCCAAGAACATTTCTTTAATGGTGTTGTTTGAAACCAGGCCTTGGTCATATTGAATTAGTTTGATACGACTAGACGTTTTAAAAGCATTTAAGACTTCTTCTTTCGAGACTTGCTTTTTTAACTTCACGTTCCAATAGTGCATATGGCTTAATGTTTCTGGAACTTTTACTGCGGAAGTGATGACGTCCAAATCAGGATCTACGCTTTTAGCGTCAGGACCTTGATGGCTTGGAATATCTCTTTCTGGAAGCATTGTGTTCATAATTCCGCCCAAATGACTTTCCCAAGGGTCTGTAGCTCTTCTTAAAAGTGTACCTCTGGCATAATCCAATAAATCGGCTCTTTTTAAAGCGGTCAAGGTTCTTAAAATAGACGTAGTATTACAGGAAACTACTCTTGTCGCATTCAAGTTTAGAGCTGATTTGTAATTATTTTCTGCACTAAAGGAATGCCCTGTGGTTTCGTGTTTTTCGCCACCGTGTAGAATAAATTTTATATTCTGTTCTTTATAAATCGCTACATTTTGAGCAGCAATCTTTTTAGGCGTACAGTCCACTACAAGGTCTGATTTCTTTAAAAGTTCCTGCATATTGCCTTTAACAGAAATCCCTTCAGATTTCATATTATCAGCTGCATCTTGAGTTGCTGCGTATATGTTGTAATTCTTTCTTACGGCATTTTGAATTCGCCAGTCGCTAATGATATCACATACTCCCGAAAGCTTCATATCGTTTTGTAAGTTGATGGCATCTGCCACCCTTTTTCCAATGACTCCGTAACCTATAACTGCTACATTTTTCATATAAATTGTTTTTAATTAATTATGTTTTTTTGTTTTTGTCACTTGTATTCTTCATTCCCATTGGCATATTACCTTCATCGTCTGTGTGTGAAATCATAAAAAGGCGTTCTGCAACAAGTATTAGAACAATCCCAATCGCTGCTACGATAAGCACCAAAGGATCGTTCAGATATTTTATATAAAGAAAAGCTGCCAATACCGCAATGTCCAATACGATGGCTATTAATGGGATGATAGGCTGAAAAACCACTTTGTTTTTAAGGTGACGGAACAGCCCCCAATGGATAGCGATATCCATAATAAGGTAAAAAATAGCCCCAATGGATGCTATCCTTGTCAAATCGAAAAGCACGGTCAGTAAAATGGCGAGGGAAGACGTGAATACTAGTGCTGGATTTTTTAAGCTACCAAGTTTGGTTAAAGAAGGCACCTGTTTCATATTGCTGAGCATTGCCAACAAGCGTGAAGAGGAAAAGATACTGGCAATGACCCCAGAAACCGTGGCAATAATGGCAATGCCAATGGTAATCCAGGAACCCCATTCCCCAAAAACAGGTTTTGCGGCGGCTGCAAGGGCATAATCTTTAGCTTCGATTATTTCAGGAATGCTTAAACCTCCCGCAACAGCTAATGCCAAGGCTACATATATCAGTGTGCAGATAAGTATGGAAAACACGATAGACCTACCAAGATTTTTATGCGGGTTTTTAATATCGGCCCCTTGGTTCGTGATAGTGGTAAAGCCTTTATAAGCAAGGATAGATAACGCCAAAGCGGCCACAAATCCGAAGCCTTGTGGTAATGTCTCAGTATTTTTGGGAATATAGTTTCCCGTAATATCGGCAAAACCTGAAATTGCAAGGCCGGCAATAGCTAAAATTGCTATTCCCACTACCTTTATAATAGCGGTAAATGTCGCGGTGGCACCAATAACCTTATTGCCCAGGATGTTCACTATATAAGCAACAACAATTAGCCCAACACCCAGGGTAGAGGCATAACCTGCATAGGACTCGGGAAATAGTCTCAACGTATATGCTCCAAAAGTGCCCGCCACCAGACTTTCGGAAACTACCATTGATACGTACATCAGCAAAGAATAAAACCCTGTTGTTGTTCCAGGTCCATAGGATTTGTTAAGGAATTTAACCACACCTCCAGACGATGGAAAAGCATTTGAAAACTTGACATAGGAATATGAGCTAAAACCCACCACAACAGCACCTGCAATAAATGCAATGGGAAATAGATCACCCACCAACTCTGCTATTTGCCCCATAAGGACAAATATGCCAGCACCAATCATTACGCCTGTACCAAGAGATATGGAACCTAATAAGGAAAGCTTATTATTTTTATCTGTGGTGTTTTTCATTTCAAAATTATTTTTCCCTGTTTTTAATCGAAGATTTCGGTTTAAAGTTTCTAATAATCAGGCGGTTGCTCTTTTCATAAGTGAAATAACTTACCGCCCAATTAAAACCAACCATCAATCTATTTCTAAATCCACTTATGGACATCAAGTGAACAACGGACCACAGCAACCAGGCGAAATAGCCTGCAAATTTAAATTTGCCCAAATCGGCAACTGCCTTGCGTTTACCTACGGTTGCTAAGGAACCTTTATCTTTATATTTGAAAGGTTTTATGGATTTGTTATTTATGATATTTAATATCGAATCGCCCAGGTATTTACCTTGTTGAATAGCGGTCTGTGCTACTTGTGGATGTCCTTTTGGGGTTTCTTTGGAAATGAGTGCTGCGATATCACCTATGGCAAAAATATTTTCGTAGCCTTCTACTTTTAAATTGGCATTGGTTTTAATACGGTTGCCTCTGACTACGTGTTTTCCATCAATACCATTTGGGAATTGTCCTTTTACGCCAGCCGTCCAGATAAGGTTTTTAGCCAATATGGTCTTATCACTTTTGGTAGTGACTTCCTTTCCATCATAATTGCTTACAGCTTCATTTAATAATACCTTTACATTCAAATCCTCTAAATATTTGAGGGTTTTCGATGATGCCTTGTCTGACATTGTGCCTAACAACTCATCAATGGCTTCTATTAGATAAATATTCATAATGGAAGAAGGGTACTCTGGGTAATCTTTGGGAAGGATGTATTTGCAAAACTCTGCCAAAGCTCCTGCCATTTCTACGCCTGCTGGACCACCACCTACTATTACAAAATTTGTCAACGCGTCGCGTTCTTCATCATCACAAGTAATAGCTGCCTGTTCCAAATTTTGCAACATCATATGACGGATGTTGAGGGAATCGCGAATATCCTTCATCCCCAAACTATTTTCGGCCACAGAATCCATCCCAAAGAAATTGGTGGTCGTGCCAGTAGCCAACACTAAATAGTCATAAGAAATACTTCCCTTATTGGTCAATATAGTATTTGAATCAGGTTGAATTTCCTCAACTTCAGCCAAACGAAAGAAAACATTTTTATAGCCATTGATTTGTTTTCTGAATGGAAATACAATACTGTCAGGCTCCAGGGCACTCGTTGCCACTTGATACAATAAAGGCTGAAACTGATGGAAGTTATTTTTATCGAGTAAAACCACTTGAACTTCTTTGTGTTTCAGTTTCTCAACCAATGCCAAACCTGCAAACCCACCACCAACGATAACCACACGAGGTAATTTAGTATCGGGGAGACATATCTCATCTGTTATCTTACAAGTGGATTCTAATTTAATGCTATGTGTTTGCTTTTCTTTCATTTTTTATTTCTATCTCTTGCAATCAGTACTGAACATTTGGCATTTGTGGTCAAATATTGGGATACAGAGCCCAATACTAAGCGAGAAAAAGCACCGAGACCCTGAGAGCCTACTACAATTAAATCTGCACCCCAATCTTCTGCTTTTTCATTAATAATACTTTTGGGTAGTCCGCTAACAACGCTTGTGGTTATGGTAAGTGCTTTGTTTTCGGCCTTGATTTTATCGGAAGCCTCTGAAACGATTTTGTTTCCCAATTTTTGAGCGTTACTTTTAATTTCTTCTATGTAATTTCCTATCTTGCCGCCCATAGTATGCAATCCCAGACTGGTTGTTTTAGGAACTTCATAAACATTTATAATATGAATTTCACTATTTGAGGATAAAGTCATTTTCTTAAGCTCGTTAATGGCTACTTTACTAAAATCTGAACCATCTATGGCCAATACAATTTTCATAATTTGAAGGTGTTATTAATTGAGATGTCCTATGCCTTATTCTTGTTTATAAATGTTTGGGCATCTTCTTTCGATATGAAGTAAAAAACACTTCCGCTGTTTTTATCCTGAACAATAATTGCCGAAGCTTTATCTACTTTTGAATCATTAAGAGGGTTTACGCCAAAACGGACATCACCCAGATTTTTCTGTAATTTTTCAACACAATTTTCACAACAACCGTAATAAGTAGTTCCGTTGGCTTCAATAGGTATTTGCGTTACGCCCATAAACCTGTCGTTTACCATACACACTTTGTCGTTTGGGACAATTTCATAGTTTTGGGCAGCAGAATTGTTTTCTTTTATCTTTTTAGAGACTTCGGTATTTAACTGTAGTGCACTTTCAGTAACTTCTTTGTTCTTGTCGGCACAAGATAGAAGCAACATTGAGAGCAATAAAAGCATTACAAGACCTATGGACAATCGATAAATCTTTTCCACTGGGTTTTTACGGACTATGACTTGCATCTTACTGTTTTTTTTATTTAAAGGGATTTGTTTCATTTTATATAGTTTTAAATTAATTACGTGCTTTATTTAAGTGTATAAGTTTTCGCCAATAGATGTGTTCGTACAATCCAGACCAGTACATTCCAAAGGTGAAGGCGAACAATAATTCTTCAAAGGGGATTCCCAGAACCAGAATATGGGTTAGGCTGTCAAGGTTCCAGTACAGCTCAACATATTGCGGATAAAATGGAAGGATACTTCCAAAGTATATGAAGTATAATACCGTAAACAAGATGCCCCCAACCCATATCTTTCTTTTTAAATCTGGGCGACAGTATAATGTTGCTAAACCACCTAGGAACATCGCTATAGTACCACAATAAATATGGTTTAATGATGTAAATAGTGCTAATATTAAAAACACGATTGCTGGTACAAATAAGATGTATATATGCAAGCGATGTCTTCTGTGATTTCGCTCTGTATGTGTTATTTCTTGAAAGGTTTGTTTAAAAATAAGATTATAAAGTACCACACCTATACCACCGATTGCAAAAGAAAAAATGAGACTTTCGATATCAAACCTTGTTTTTTCAGCCAAATCAAAAAGCGAAGGTGGCATCCAATATTCTGGCACAAACAATGGTTCTGTTAAGCCAAAAGGCAATGTAATCAGGCTCATCTTGAGCATTTCTTTTCTAGAATCTTTCTTGAAGAGATATATTACTGCCCAAAGCGCCAGGATAATTAATGACCATATAAACCAGACGTATTGCATAAAATGTTACAAGCTTTTATTTTTTTATTTTAAGTTGTGCGTTGTAAAATGCCGCAATACAGGCACCAACCAGCCAACCCAGTATGAAGGTCTGTATGATTCCTAAACCAGCTTCCCACAGTGGAACATCCATTCTGATTATACTTGTAGTGTCCAATCCGTGCAAAAGGCTGTTGAAAAAGTCGATTGTGGCTTCCCTACCTGCAGTTGACATCACTATCATACAGCCCAAATAGATTAATGCTCCGGTTAGACCAAAAGCAAACCCGAGTTTTTTTACGTTTAATCGGTACATAATTTTATAGTTTTGAATTAATTATCTGATTTTAGAATCTTTTTTGATTCTTCATATTCCTCCTTTGTAATGAAGCCTTCAGCAAATCTTTTCTTAAGAATGTCTAAAGGATCTTCTTTTTTTGTTTTTTGATATGGTATATCTGTTGGAATGAAAAATATCCAAGCCAATAAAATAATCCATATAATCCACCATATTAGGTGCATACCCCCAAAGTGTCCGTCGTATAAATGCATAATTTTTAGTTTTAAATTGTTATTGATTTATTTTTGAAATTGTATATCCGTTGAGTTCATCAAGTTGCTTTTGTATGTCTTCAACCGAGAGCGTTTCGTTCATAGTGATAATTGTAGCACCTTTTGGTGCCAAAAAAATCTCTGCTTTTTCGATATTAGGATGATTCTCCAAGGTTTTCTTGACCCTTGCAACGCATCCGCCACAACTGATTCCGCTTATTTGAAATTTTTGTTTCATAACATTTGCTATTAATGATGTTGATGTCCTTTTCTTTTCTCTGTTGAACCATCATCAGACTGCTTTTCATTATGTTCGTGATTATTATGGTTTCCATTGTTGTGTCTGTGTCCTCCGTGGCCGTGAGACCCGTGAGGCATAAACAGGTGAATGGCGAACATAAATAATATGAAGATGAAAAGGGAAGAGCCTCCTCCTATACCAAAAGAAGGTGCTAAAAAGATGAACAGAAGCGGTAAACCACAGCCTATAATCATCCATATCCAGTGATTGTTTTTCATAATCTTTAGTTTTATTACTTTTTTATTTTTTCTTTAAGTGAATACATCTTACTACTTGATTTTTCTTAAGTTCCATTTATTTTCATCGCTTTTTACTGCTATCAGATTATCAGAAATAAATTTAGATGTGATAACAGGTGGTTCTTTGCTTTTAGAGTATTTTGGGGAAATATGTAAAGCCAATTGGGTAAGGTGGTCTAGAGAATTTCCGTTCTCATCGATGACCACCTCAAAATAATGGTAGTTAACAACATCTTTTTTAAAAATATCATTAAAGCCTATGGTCTCTTTATGTACTATTAATGCCAAGGTCTTGTTACCTTGAAAGTTTAAGACATTTAGAAACTGTGGTTCGATACTTATGTTTCCTTTTTTGTCAATAAACCCATAAAGGAGTATATCATCTTTTTTCTGCGCTATAATACATTTTCCATTACTGAACAGAGGATAGTAGCCTTTGTCGGTTTTGGTCTTTACCAAGTCTTGTCTAAAATCAATGATTATAGAGCCGTTTTGGTCAATAAATGCCCAGTTATTTCCTTTTTTTACTGCTGAAAGACCATCGTGAAAAGGGGATACAAAGTCAATGTTTTCTATGGTTTGTCCAATTCCCAGTATTGGGATAATTAATAATGTGAGGAAGATTGTTTTCATTTTTTATACATTTTAGTTTGATGAAAATAGCGAATGACATTAGCCTTTATCTGCATAACTTTCGTTCTTATCTACATAATTTCATCGTAATAATTTCGCTTCCAATTTTCTGTGTTTTTGTAATCTGTCATACTCATTCCAACCACATCCTTAAATTGTCTGGATAAGTGATTTACACTGCTGTAATCCAATAAGTACCCTATATCAGAGAAGGAATGCTGTTTTAGCTGTATGAGTTCCTTGACTTTTTCAATTTTTAATTTTATAAAGTACTTTTCAATGGTGGTCTTTTCCTTAGATGAGAACAGTTTGCTCAATGCCTTGTAATCTCGGTGAAGGGTTGATGATAAATGTTCTGAGGTCTTAACTTTTAGCGTTAGCGGTAGCTCATCAAGTTGTTCGATTAGAATAATTTTTATTCTTTCAACAAGCATATCTTCTTCACTTTTTACTATCTCAAAACCATTTGCGTGCAGCACTTGGGTAACCTCTTGGTTAATTTGTGCCTTGCTTAGGTCTGGTGCTTCTACTAAAAGCTTTCCTAGCTCTAGGGAAAGGACCGTTATTCCTAGTTCTTGTAGTTCTTGCTTAATTACTTTTAAGCAACGACTACACACCATATTTTTAACCCAAAATTCTTTTGGTTGTGTCATATCTAATAGGGTATTGTTATTGGGCTTTTGCTCAATAGCCAATCCTGTAATTGTATGTTTACAGGGTAATTTGCAAATAAAACTGTAGGGAATAGGGTACAACAGTTTACAGCCAAAGACTAAGCGCTGGCTATAACCAATTGTGCAGTAAAAGGGCTTTTACTGCTATGTAGAAAATCAAATTAAGTAAATCTCGTATAGAGTATGGATGTCCTTAGACAACAAGGGCGGCCTGTAGGCCTCGAAAGGAACTATATTTTTATCTAGCCCTTCAAAAAGGTTAATGTAGGAGTAAATAAATGTTTTTAAGAATACTAATTGGTCAGCTTCTAAAACCGTAGTTGATTTTTTGAAGCTGTCATTAGCTTCTTTAAGTATAGTCTGATTGTCGCAACAATCCTTTTCTTGTAATGATGTACATTTTTTAAAAGGATTATTTTCCTTTTGAACCTTGTCCTTGCAAGCTTCAGCTCTGCTGAAGAATGCCATATCCACTAACTTATTACAGCAAAAATGCATATTTACTGTAAAGAAAGAGGTTGATAGCCAAATAAATGCTGCCAAAAAGAAAGACAATATTTTTGTAAAAAATGTTTTCACTAGGTAAAGTTAAGAAATTTTGTTTAACATTTAAGTAAAATAAGTTTTGCTTTCAATACGCTCATTATTAATATTTTATGAATGTTAAACAAATTTCCATTCATACAAATATAAATCTAAAGATTAAACAGAATAATGACTTTTGTCATATTTCAGTAAAATACAGATTGATATGTTTGTAGAATTAAATACTTAGTTATGAAGAAGATACTGATTGCGATACTGGCAATTACAATTGTACAGTCAATATTTTCTCAAGAGAGAATATCTGAACTTTCTTTTGAATATGAAGCGTCTTCTAGAGGGTTCTATCAAAGAATTAAAGTTGAAAAAGGTATACTTTTTTTTCAGGAGAACAGAAATAAAAGTAAAGATGTTACTGTTGAAATAGATGAAAAGCAATGGGAAAAATTAGTTGGATTGGTTAAAAAAGTAGAGCTTGAAAGTCTTTCCTTATTTAAGGCTCCATCTAAGAGAAGGGAAATTGATGGTGCTGCCATTGCAAAATTGAAAGTGATTAAAAACGAGAATGAATTCACGTCTACTAACTTTGACCACGGCAACCCGCCATTGGAGATTAAAAACCTTGTAAATTATATTATTTCATTAAGTCAATCAGGTAAAAAGGATTGATATTTTACTCAAAAAAATAATCTAAATTTATGTTAAACAAAATTAAAATGTTGAAATTTTTGTAGCTTTGCAGAACCAATGAAGAAGGTTTTTTATAAAATAGTATCCTTTTGTATGGCACTTTTAGTGTTCCTATCTACATTGTCTTTCACAATTGAAAGTCATTATTGTGGGGATGTTTTAGTGGATACTTCAATGTTAGATGCTGTAGATACCTGTGGTATGGAAACCCAACAAAAAACTGATTCTTCGGAATGCAGTTTGGCTAAAAAAGACTGTTGCAGTAACGAGCAATTAGTTGTTGATGGTCAAGATAACTTAAAACTTTCTTTTGATAAATTAAATAAAGAGCAACAGAAATTAGTTGCTACATTTATTTACACCTATGTAAATCTGTTTGCAGAACAACAAACAGAAAAACCTACTTTCACGGATTATTCTCCGCCTCCCTTGGTCAGGGATGTTCAAGTTTTAGACCAAACTTTCCTTATTTGATTTTTAAGTAATTAGTACTGTAGTCCAACATTAAATTGATTGGACTAAACTGCTTGGTTTTTGTTTTAGACAACAAAATTATAATTACTTAAAAATCATTTATATGCTAAATAAAAGCATCAAATTCTTAATAGAAAATAAACTAGTAGCGGTTCTGTTACTAGCCTTATTCGTGGCTTGGGGAGTTGTAAACGCACCTTTTGAATGGAATACCGGTTCCTTACCACGCAATCCTGTAGCGGTGGATGCCATTCCTGATATTGGGGAAAACCAACAAATTGTATTTACTAAATGGGATGGGCGTTCGCCACAAGATATTGAAGACCAAATAACCTATCCGCTTACCACTTCACTTCTTGGTATTCCTGGGGTAAAGACCATACGGAGTTCTTCAATGTTCGGTTTTTCCAGCATTTACATCATTTTTGAAGAGGACATAGAATTCTATTGGAGTCGAAGCCGTATTCTCGAAAAATTAAATTCGTTACCTGCTGGATTATTGCCCGACGGAGTAAATCCCGCACTAGGTCCGGATGCTACAGGTCTCGGGCAGATTTACTGGTATACTTTGGAAGGCCGCGATGAAAATGGAAATGTGACTGGTGGTTGGGATTTACAGGAACTTCGTAGTATTCAAGATTTTTACGTGAAATATGCATTGTCCTCGGCGAGTGGTGTTTCAGAAGTAGCCTCTATTGGTGGTTACGTTTTAGAATACCAAGTAGATGTCAACCCAGAGTTGATGAAACAGTATAAAATTGGCTTAAATGAGGTTGTTAAAGCAGTTAAACAAAGTAATCAAGATGTAGGCGCCCAGACCTTAGAAATCAATCAGGCTGAATATCTAATCCGTGGTTTAGGGTATGTTAAGTCTATTTCAGACCTGGAGAATGCAGTAGTTACTTCAGAAGATTTTACCTCTATACGCTTAAAGGATATTGCCAACGTCTCTCACGGCCCTGCGACAAGAAGAGGGCTTTTAGATAAGGAAGGTGCTGAAGTTGTTGGTGGTGTTGTAGTAGCCCGTTATGGCGCTAACCCTATGGCGGTTATTAATAATGTTAAGGAGAAAATAAATGAACTAAGTTCGGGCTTACCTTCTAAAACACTGAACGATGGAAGGACATCGCAGTTGACCATTGTTCCTTTTTATGATAGAACCGAACTCATACAGGAAACATTAGGAACACTTGATGAAGCATTGACTCTAGAAATTTTGATAACCATTTTCGTAATTATCATTATGGTATTCAACCTTAGAGCATCTGTATTGATTTCAGGACTATTACCTGTGGCGGTATTGATGGTTTTTATATCAATGAAGTTATTTAATGTAGATGCCAATATTGTCGCCTTATCTGGTATCGCCATCGCCATTGGTACAATGGTAGATGTGGGAGTTATTCTATCTGAAAATGTATTGCGTCACATAGATGAAAATGACCAGAACCTACCAATGAATACAGTAGTATATAACGCCACAGCCGAGGTTTCTGGTGCTATTCTAACTGCTGTTATGACTACAATAATAAGCTTTATTCCTGTATTCACTATGATAGGAGCTGAAGGTAAGTTATTTAGACCTTTGGCTTTCACAAAAACAGCGGCACTCACAGCATCTCTTATAGTGGCATTATTTCTTATACCACCTTTTGCAGCCTATTTTTTCAGAAAGCGTAATGTGAAAATTTCTTTTAGATATATTCTCAATATTGCTTTAGTAATAATGGGTCTGTTAGCAGTAGTTTTTGGCTTTACCCTTGGGCTTATACTGATTGCATTTGGTATTGTTGGTTTACTGTCTATTAAAGAAAAAATATCGGCAGATAGAGCCAATATAATCAACATATTTATTTCAGCCTTTGCCATTGTATTCTTGTTGGCGGAATATTGGAGACCATTAGGTGTAGATAGAAGCATTTTCTGGAACTTAATATTTGTAGGCCTAATATGCTTTGGCCTGTTGGGTATATTTACGCTTTTTAGGAGCTATTACGTGCGCATATTAAATTGGGCGTTACGCAATAAACTCTTGTTTCTATCGATACCTACTGCTATTGTTGTCTTCGGTGTTATGATAATGCGGAATACGGGTAAGGAATTTATGCCATCACTTAATGAAGGGTCTTTTCTTTTAATGCCCACATCAATGCCCCACGCTGGAGTTGAAGAGAATAAGCGCGTATTGCAACAACTAGATATGGCCGTTGCTAGCATCCCAGAGATTGAAACGGTGGTTGGTAAATCAGGGCGCACAGAATCGGCTTTAGACCCAGCACCGTTGTCAATGTATGAAAATGTAATTCAGTACAAGTCTGAATACATTTTAAATGATAAAAGAGAAAGACAACGATTTAAAGTTAATGAAGATGGTCTCTTTATGTTAAAGGATGGTAGCTTGGTTACAAATCCAAATGTTGAATTGGAAGTAGACGAAGGCAAGTATGATGCCACCTTATTAAAAGACCCTTTTAACATTACTGATAGACAACTTATACCAGACGACGATGGTGAGTATTATAGAAACTGGCGACCAGAAATTGAATCGCCCGATGATATTTGGAAAGAGATTGTAAAGGTAACTAAACTTCCCGGAGTTACTTCAGCACCTAAATTACAACCTATTGAAACCCGATTGGTAATGCTTCAAACGGGTATGCGAGCACCAATGGGTATCAAAGTGAAAGGGCAAGATTTAAATGAGATAGAAGCCTTTGGAGTGCAATTGGAGGATATATTAAAACAAGCCGACGGTGTTAAGGATGAAGCCGTTTTTGCAGACCGAATAGTTGGTAAACCTTACCTTTTATTGGATATCGATAGAGACAAGCTTGCTCGTTATGGTATTTCCATACAGCAGGTACAGCAAGTGATACAAGTGTCTATAGGTGGTATGGTGCTTACACAAACTGTTGAAGGCAGGGAGCGATATGGAATACGCGTACGTTATCCAAGAGAGCTACGTGCAAATCCAAATGATTTAAAAGATATTTATGTTCCGGTAGAAAAGGGCAACCCAGTACCCATAAGTGAATTGGTTACCATTCGTTATGAGCAAGGACCACAAATCATAAAAAGTGAGGATACTTTTTTAGTAGGTTACGTGCTCTTTGATAAGTTGGATGGTTATGCCGAGGTAGATGTGGTAGAAAACGCCCAAGCACTCATACAAGAGAAGATTGATAATGGACAGCTTGTTGTGCCAAAAGGAATTAACTATCAATTTACAGGAACCTATGAGAACCAATTAAGGGCCGAAAAAACACTTGGTGTAGTTGTGCCACTCGCATTGCTAATTATATTTCTCATTCTTTATTTCCAGTTCCGTTCTGTTGCAACATCCCTTATGGTTTTTACAGGTATTGCCGTGGCTTTTGCAGGAGGCTTTCTAATGATTTGGTTTTATGGACAGGATTGGTTTTTGAACTTTAGCTTCTTTGGTGAAAACCTACGAGACCTGTTCCAAATGCACACTATAAACTTGAGTGTTGCCGTTTGGGTTGGGTTTATTGCATTGTTTGGTATTGCTACAGACGACGGAGTGGTAATGGCAACCTACCTCACACAGACCTTTGATAAAAACAAGCCTAAAGACAGAAAAGGAATAAGAGCGTCAGTAATTGAGGCTGGAGAAAAGCGTATCCGTCCTTGTTTGATGACGACGGCAACAACCATTCTTGCCTTGTTACCAGTACTCACTTCAACAGGTAGAGGAAGTGATATAATGATACCAATGGCTATTCCAAGTTTCGGAGGTATGTTAATTGCACTAATAACCTTATTTGTTGTACCGGTATTATTTAGTTTGAAACACGAACTTCAATTAAAAAAAGCTACAAAATGAGAAATATAATTCTATTGGGAATTGTCTTTTTCGCTTTCGCGAAGATTAATGCACAACAATTAGCCTCTTACATTCAGGAAGCTCAAGATAACAATCCCGAGATTCAAGCTTTTGAATTACGCTACAACATAGCAGAAGAAAAAGTTAATGAAGCTAATACCTTGCCAGATACACAAATTAGTGCTGGCTATTTTATAAGTGAACCCGAAACCCGTACAGGAGCGCAACGGGCACGATTCTCTATTTCGCAGATGTTGCCCTGGTTCGGTACCATAACGGCAAGGGAAAACTATGCCAGTTCAATGGCCGAAACCGAGTTTGTTGAAATTGCCATTGCCAAACGGAAACTCGCACTATCGGTATCTCAATCCTATTACAAGCTCTATGCCATAAGGGCGAAGCAACTCGTGCTCGATGAGAATATCGAACTATTGGAAACCTATGAGCGTTTGGCGTTAACCTCGTTGGAAGTGGGTAAAGCATCAGCCGTAGATGTTCTTCGGCTTCAGATAAGACAAAACGAACTCGTTCAACAAAGAGAAGTATTGGAAGAGGATTATCAGGCCGAACAGACGCTGTTCAACAATCTTTTAAATAGAGATGAAACGATGACCGTAGACATTATAGAGGATATGATGATTCCAGATGTTGACCCTCAGGTCCTAAATGAGAACCTTCAACTGAACCCAGAACTCATAAAATACGATAAGCTGTATGAATCTGTTGAGCAGGCCGAGTTATTGAACCAAAAGGAAAGCGCACCCAATATTGGTTTTGGGCTGGATTATGTACCAGTTTCAGAACGCCCGGATATGAACTTTAGCGATAACGGTAAGGATATCGTGATGCCTATGGTATCCCTGTCCATACCTATATTCAACAATAGGTACAAATCTGTAACCAAACAGAATGAACTGAAACAGTTGGAGATAAAGTCCCGGAAAGAAGAGCGGCTCAACAGCCTCGAAACACGCCTCGCACAAGCAGTTTATAACAGGAACACAATGAGAATCAAATTTAATGTGCAGACGGACAATTTAAAACAGGCGAATGATGCCGAAGAAATCCTGATTAAGAATTATGAAACGGGAACCATCGATTTTAACGATGTACTGGATGTACAGGAACTACAGTTGAAGTTTCAAATCAATTTAATCGAATCTATCAAAGGATACTATACAGAGTATGCCAACATAAATTATCTAATAAGATAATATTAAATTTTTAACAGGCAATGTATACAGCTAAAACGAATTAGTTTAGAAAAAAAATTTAAAAATAGTTAAAACTACAAATTATGATTAGAAAAATAACAATACTATTTGCGCTGCTCATAACATATATGGGTAATGCCCAAGTAGGCACCAACGGACAAGATAGAAAAGAAGAAGGAAGACCGGTTAAGGAGTACAACCTTACTATTGAAGAAAATGAAATGACGCTCGCTGGTGTAACCGCTAAAGGAATGACCATCAATGGCGGAATTCCCGGTCCAGTTTTGGAATTCAACGAAGGAGACCTTGCTATAATCAACGTAACCAATAAAATGGATGAAGAAACCTCAGTGCATTGGCACGGTTTGATACTTCCCAATTTTTACGATGGTGTACCCTATTTAACCACGCCACCTATTAAACCCGGAACAACTTTCCAATACAGAATACCCATCAACCAATCGGGTACGTATTGGTACCATTCCCATACAATGTTACAAGAGCAAAAGGGTGTTTATGGGTCTATTATTATTCACCCAAAAGAAAAAACGTTGGATTATGATAAAGATTTGGTGGTGGTTTTGTCAGATTGGACCGATGAAAAACCAATGAATGTATTACGAAACCTTAAAAGAAATAACGAGTGGTATCAAGTAAAAAAGGGTACGGCTGTTTCATTGAGCAGGGTTATCAAGGAAGGCGCATTCGGCGCTCAGCTCAAGTTTTGGAGGGACCGTATGGAAGGAGCCGATATAGCAGATATCTATTATCCTGCATTTCTGACCAATGGAAAGTCGTTAGCGGAATATCCCGAATTCAAACCAGGCGAAAAAGTACGGCTTCGCTTTATCAATGCATCCGCTTCCACTTATTATTGGTTGGACTTTGGCGGTGGCAACCCGATGGTCGTTGCGGGCGACGGTATTGATGTGGAACCTGTAGCAAAAAGCCGTTTCCTCTTCGGTATTGCCGAGACGTATGATGTTATCGTAACTATTCCCGAAGGTACTTTGGAAGTTACCGCCACCGCTCAGGACGGTTCCGGTAGCACCTCGTTGCGCTTGGGTAATGGAACCTTGTACCCAGCCGAAAGAATTGGCAGACCTGATAAAGTGGAGATGATGAAGCAAATGGCCAAAATGGATATGAAGATGGGTGCACCTGCAATGGTGGGTAACAAAAAGAAAAAAACACCCGAATATCTGAAAGAAAATTACGGGATGAAAATGGATATGAAAGATGGCCAGATGAATATGGGAATGCAAGACAAAATGTCAATGAATAAAGGCGAAATGGGCGATAATATGAAGATGGATGACCATAAGCAAATGAAGATGGATAAAAAGATGGACGGTATGGCAGGAATGAAAAAAGATTCAATGCCAATGAAATCTACCGATCCTTCGCATAAGATGGTTGGCCATATGGGTCACGATATGTCTATGATGCAGAAGGATACCGCATCCTTTGATTACAGCACGCGTAAAACCTATTTCAACTATGATTTCTTAAAAGCGAAAGAAAATACCACCTACAAGGCTGATTTGCCCGTAAACGACATTCTATTAAACCTGACCGGAAATATGCAACGCTACATCTGGAGTATGAACGGTGTGCCACTTTCCGAAACCGATAAGATTAAAATCAAGGGTGGCGAGGTAACCCGTATTACGCTCAACAACCTAACAATGATGCACCACCCGATGCACCTTCACGGTCATTATTTCAGGGTAATCAATGAAAATGGGGAACGTTCACCATTAAAGCATACCGTCAATGTACCGCCAATGCAGAAAGTGGTTATAGAGTTCTACAATGAAGAGTACGGTGATTGGTTCTTTCATTGTCACGTCCTATATCATATGATGGGTGGTATGGCAAGGGTGTTTAGTTATGATACCCCAAGGGATAAAAGAATGGAAGATTTTCCCGTTCAAAAACTCATCGATGAAACAGACCATTATTATTCTTGGGGATTGGTTCGTGCAGGCTCAAACTTTAACGAACTCTTTTTAACATCCAGCAACATCCGCAATGAATTTGGATTGAGAGCAGAATTCGATTATGACAAAAACCTTGAGGCGGAAGTAAATTACAATAGGTACCTAAATGACTGGGTACGTCTCTATGTAGGTGTAAACACCGAAACGGAAATACCTGATTCCTTTGATGAGTTAAATACTGTTGGTCTTATTGGGGTAAAATACTTTACGCCCTACAGGTTCAATGTAGATGTGAGTATGGACCATCAACTACGCCCAAGGGTACGCCTGGATAGGGAGCTATTGATTTTTCCTAGGATTTTTCTGGAAGGCGAATACGAATACAGAGCAGACTTTGGATGGGTCAATGATTTAGGAGATAGCTCTTATGAGAGCGAAACACAATGGTTGGTAGGTCTTTCGTACATCTTCTCTAGAAATTTTTCAATACAAGGAAACTATAACAATCGATACGGCTGGGGTGGCGGTCTATTAGCACGATTTTAAAAATGGCAGAGTATAAAAAAAATAGTCTCAGTTTAACAGGTGCGGTATCGTTAGGTACAGGTGTGATGATAGGTGCCGGAATATTTGCATTATTGGGTCAGGTAGCCGAATTATCTGGGCAATGGTTCCCATATGCATTTTTGATAGGAGCCATTATTTCAGGATTCAGTGCCTACACGTATGTTAAGATGTCCAATGCCTACCCTTCAGCGGGAGGAATTGCTATGTATTTAAAAAAGATATATGGTAAAAGTGCATTGACTGCCTCAGGAGCTTTATTAATGGCTCTTTCAATGATAATCAATGAAAGTTTGGTAGCCCGAACCTTTGGTTCGTACACATTGCAGTTATTTGATGTAGGGGAAAATAGTGTATGGGTGCCCATTTTAGGGGTAATACTATTGGTAATTGCTTTTCTAATTAATATCTCTGGTAATAATATCATAGGAAAGTCTTCTTTGGTAATGGCAATCCTTAAAATTGGTGGTATAGCCATATTTGCCATTGGTGGACTTTGGGCAGCAGGATTCTCGTTTTCAGAAATTGTTCCTTCAGAAAACCTAACTGAATATCCGTTAACCAACTACTTAGGTGCTCTGGCATTATCAATTTTAGCTTATAAAGGTTTTACGACAATTACCAATAGTGGTGGTGAAATTATCAATCCTAATAAAAATGTAGGTCGAGCTATCATTATTTCATTGCTTATTTGTACGGTCGTATATATGTTGGTGGCCTTTGCAGTCTCATCTAACCTTTCTATTGATGAAATAATAAAAGCTAAAGACTATTCCTTGGCGGAAGCATCTAGACCTGCTTTTGGAAAGTATGGACTCTGGTTTACAGTCGGTATCGCTATCGTGTCAACAATTTCAGGGGTTATTGCCAGTATTTTTGCTGTTTCGAGAATGACGGCAATGTTGACCGAAAAAGAACTGATACCTCATAAGCATTTCGGGATGCCAGGTCGGTTACAAAAGCATATGCTGGTGTATACGGTTGTCTTAGCATTAGCACTTACCATTTTATTTGACCTAACAAGAATTGCCTCATTGGGAGCAATATTTTACTTAATAATGGATATCGGAATTCATTGGGGCGTACTAAGAAACTTAAGGCAAGATGTAGATGCTAAACCGGCAATATTGATAACTGCAATTTTTCTCGATGTAGTCGTTCTCGGAGCTTTTTTATGGATAAAAGCGAGTAGTGACATTTTAGTTGTGGTTGTTGCAGCAATATTGATGGTGTTAATCTATTTCGGCGAGAAATTGTTTTTAAAAACTAATACTACCTAATGATAGCAAAAAAAATGAAGTAATAATTAATTCAAAAATAAATAGAAATATGAGCTACTACTTTAATAAGACAATCAATGGAACCTTTGAAGGGATTATTGATAAAGTTACACAAAAATTAAAAGAAGAAGGTTTTGGAATACTCACAGAAATTGACGTATCAGAAACCCTGAAGAATAAATTAGACGTGGACTTTAAGAAGTATAAGATTTTGGGAGCGTGCAATCCACCCTATGCCCATAAAGCGTTACAAGCTGAGGATAAGATTGGAACGATGCTACCCTGTAATGTTATAGTTCAGGAAATTGAAGCAGGAGTTTTTGAAGTTGCTGCAGTAAATCCTATGGCATCTATGCAGGCTGTAGAGAATGAAGATTTAGAGAAAATTGCGGACGAGATTTCGGCAATGTTGGAAAACGTCATTGAAAAGCTATAGAACACTAAAAATAAATACAAACATAAATCAAAAACAAAATGAGCAAATTAAAATTAGTATTAGGGATAGTTACAATAGCATTTGTAACCCTAACAGTAGTGTCTTGTAAGGACGCTAAAACAGACAAGAATAATTCAACAGAGCATCATTCAGAGATGAATGCGGATGGAGACCATTCAAAAATGAATCACGACAATAGTGATGGTCACCACGATGGAGAGAAAAAGGAAATGGCAATGAGTGGAGATGGCAATCCACAAGCAGTCTTAAATGACTACTTCAACTTAAAAGATGCCTTGGTAGCAGATGATAATGCCAAAGCCAAAGAGCTGGGAGCAATCCTTGCAACATCCTTAGGCAAGCTTGATATTTCAAAATATACGGGTGCCCAGAAATCAGATTTAAAGGACATTGTTGAGGATGCGGTAGAACACGCAGAGCATATATCAGAAAGTGATATCGCACACCAGCGAGAGCATTTCAAAATATTGAGCAAGGATATGACTGATATGGTAGCAATCACAGGAACAAAGAATACTCTATATCAACAATTCTGTCCAATGTACGATGGGGGTAGCGCTTGGTTGAGTATGAGTGAGGATATCAAAAATCCATACTACGGAAGCAAAATGTTAACCTGCGGAAAAGTTCAAAAAGAAATCAATTAAATGAAGGCTGTAAAAATCATAGCAATAGTATTGTTGGTTGCCTTTGTGGTCATACAGTTTATTCCTGTAGACCGCAATCAAAGCGACAGTGTCCCAAAAACCGACTTTATGTTGGTGAATGATGTCCCAAGTGATATCAAGGACAAGTTGCGGGTCTCTTGTTATGATTGCCATAGTAACAATACACAATACCCTTGGTACAACAAGGTGCAACCTGTGGCTTGGTTTCTTGAAGGACATATAAAAGAAGGAAAATCAGAGCTAAATTTTAACGAGTGGGATGCTCTATCAAACCGTAGAAAAGCCAGTAAGCTAAGGTCCATCATTAAACAAATTGAAAGTGGTGAGATGCCTTTAGCTTCTTACACCTTAATTCACAAGGATGCCATTTTTTCAGAAGAAGAAACTAAGCAGGTTGTTAAGTATATGGAAAATTTAAAAGATAGTTTATAAATAAAAAAAACAGATAAGATGAAAAATTTAAAAATGAATATAGCAGTGATGCTATTGTTAGCAGTTTCTTTTACCAACGCACAGGAAAAAGAAAAAATGGGTCACAAACATCATCACGATAAAATGATGAATATGAAGAGTGATTTAAAGTCCGAAGCGATTTTAAGTGATTATTTCAATCTAAAAGACGCATTGGTAGCGGATGATTCAAAGAAAGCAGCTGCGACAGGTACTAAATTGGCGGCTTCACTAAAAGCATTTGATACGTCAAATTATACCGAAGAGGAGCAAAAAGAATTGACTGATATTATTGACGATGCTATGGAGCACGCAGAGCATATTGCAACAAGCGATATTGGTCATCAAAGAGAGCATTTTAAAACATTAAGTAAGGATATAACGGATATGGTGGCTATCACAGGTTCAAAGAATATGCTTTACCAGCAGTTTTGCCCAATGTATGATAAAGGCAGTGCTTGGTTGAGTGCAAATGAAGAAGTTAGAAACCCATACTATGGAAGCCGAATGCTAAAATGTGGAAAAGTTCAAAAGACTATTCATTAGATAATCCCTCGCCAAGCATCTTTTTTTCTGGTTTATTAGTTAACAGAAGCACACAAGATGTAGAGGATAACTTGATTGGTCTTTAAGTCCTGTCGTGGGAAGGAAAAATAGATGATGGTTAGTGTTAGTTCCTTCCCGTGTCAGGCACAAGATAATTGAAAAAGAAAGGTTGATTTGGTTAATAGCAGCCTGCATAAGGGAGAGGGAATAAATCCCCCTAGATTACTAGTATCTCTCTTCCTATGTCAGGCAAAATAAAAAAAAGTGAAGAAGAGAAGTTCATAGAAAAGTGCTTGACTATGAGAGGATGACCTATTTTTTGATTGATGGATAGAGTTTGACTCTCATTTTCAAGTGCAAATTAAATATGGAATAAAAATTTGACCTAATTAAGGAGATGAAAGATTGTTGTAAAGACGGATGCCATCGCAAAGCAAAAAAATCTGTTGTTAAAAAATGGTTCAATTACATAATATATATAATACTCATTACAATAATTGGTGGCGCGTTAGTAGTTCAACTATTTGAATAGAGGAATAACAAAAAGATTATGGAAGGCATAACAAAAACATCTAAAAGCACAGGCTTTTACGAACAGCTCTTTAAAAAAGTATTGTTCACCACAAGCGTAGTTGCCGTTTTGTCATTAAGTTATGTGTTATGGGTTAATGAAAACCCCGACAGCTTGTTTCTACCAATATTGGTAGTTGGGTTGGCCTTTGTCAAAACGATTTTTATTGTTAGGCTCACTTTTCTACAGTTAAGTAAAATAATAGGAGAAAGCCATCAGCTTACGCACGTTCTAACATTATTTGCTGTGTTAATAATTTTGATAACCCTATCATTTTCAGCAGATTATTTAGCATTGTACGGATTGAATTCAGAAAATTTTAAGTCAGCAACATCAATTAATGGTTCATTCCTTCTAGAATTTTTTGAATTTACATATTTCAGTCTGATCACTTTTTCATCCGTTGGCTTTGGTGATATAGTGCCTTTAACCATTTCTGGTAAACTCTTGGTAATTATGGAAGTTTTCTTGAGTTTTTTGGTACTTGTTTTTGGTATTGCCAACATTAATAGAATACACGTCAATAAATAACCTTATAAACGATGATTATGAAAACACTAAAATTAATAGCCACTATAATACTATGTTTTGCAACTGTAAATGCAATGAATGGACAAGAGGAAAAAAATCAAACAGATAAAGAAGCTGTCCTTAAGGTAATGAAATCATACAAAGATGCATTACAGAATCTTACAACTGAAGGCACATTCGAGTTGTTTGCTAAAGATTCTGAGGTATATGAATCTGGAGGTGTAGAAGGGAGCTATACTCACTATATAGAACATCATTTGGGACCAGAATTAGGGCACTTTAAAAGTTTTGTATTCTCAGATTACGAAATTGATGTGCAAGTAGATGCGCCATATGCCTTTACTACAGAAACCTACATCTATACCATTGTTTTAATCCCTGACGATAAGGGTAATTCCCGTACCATAAAGAAAAAAGGAGTTGCAACATCAATTTTAAAGAAGGTGGAAGGAAAATGGAAAATTATTAAAACACATTCATCATCAAGAAATAAAAAATAGCGGCTAATGATAGGTAGAAAAACGGCACTAAAAATTAGAAAGACTCATAGATACTTAGGTCTTTTCATTGGCATCCAATTCCTAATGTGGACTATCAGTGGTTTATATTTTAGTTGGACCGATATAGATGATATACACGGTGACCAGTTTAAGAATTTACAGTATCAGCCAAAGGCATTTCAAAACCTTTTAAGTCCTGCTCAATTAGACGTGCCAAAAGGCATACGCACAATAGAACTAAGAGATATAAATAAAATACCCTATTACTGGATAAATGAACAACAGCTTTTCAATGCCTTAAATGGAGAACTAAAATCAGAAATAAGCAAAGACGAGGCAGTTTATGTAGCAAAACAGTATATGAAGAAAGAATTAGAAATTATTAATGTGGAGCGTATCACAGAAGTAGGCAAACAGCACGAGTATCGAGAAAGGCTATTGCCGGCTTATGTGATATCCTATGCAGATAATGAAGCTTTAAAAGCCTATGTGTCAGTAAATGATGGGAAATTCCAAACTGTTAGGCATCGCCGTTGGCGTTGGTTCGATTTTCTATGGATGACACATACAATGGATTATGAAGGTCGAGATAATTTTAACACCACCGTTTTAAGGGCATTCTCATTATTGGGATTAATAACAGTATTGAGTGGGTTTTTACTATGGTATACATCATCACCTACAATCAGAAAGATAATAAAAAAGAAAAATAAATAATATTATGAATAAAAACATCATATACATAGGTGTTGCATTAATTGTTGGCCTGCTAGGGGGCTATCTAATCTTTGGTGGAGGTTCTGCTGATACTGCAACAAACAAGGTAAAAGACGACCACAATCATTCAGAGGAAATTGCATCAGGTCAAATGTGGACTTGTTCGATGCACCCACAGATAATGCAACCTGAACCGGGTGATTGCCCGATATGTGGTATGGATTTAATACCTGCAGAAACAGGTGCCGATGGGTTATTGGCAGACCAGTTTAAAATGACTGAAAACGCAATGGCATTGGCTAATATTCAAACAACCGTAGTAGGGTCAGGAGCCATTGAAGCGGGTACACTTAAACTATCGGGAAAAATAAGGGAAAATGAAGAGTCCAATGCTGTTCAGGTAACTTATTTTGCAGGAAGAATCGAAAGGCTTTACGTGAACTCTACGGGTGAAAGAGTTGGTAAAGGGCAGCGTTTGGCAACTATTTATTCGCCGGAATTGGTGTCCGCTCAACAAGAACTCTTAACAGCTGCTTCCCTAAAGGAATCTCAACCAGAATTATATTCAGCTGTCCGAAACAAACTTAAATTATGGAAACTTTCAGAAAAGCAAATTAATTCTATTGAGCAGGCAGGAAAAGTGCAGGAATACTTTCCTGTATATGCCACTGTTTCAGGAACCGTTACTCATAAAATGGTGGAAGAAGGTGATTATGTAAAACTGGGTCAACCGCTTTACAAAATAGCAAATTTAAATACTGTTTGGGCAGAGTTCGATGCGTATGAAAACCAAATAGCTTCATTAAAAGAAGGCCAAAGTATTAAAATTGTTACTAATGCCTATCCAAATCAAGAGTTTAATGCTAAAATTTCATTTATAGACCCACTTCTTAATTCAGCTACAAGAACCATAGTTGTACGTGCTGTATTAAATAATAGAAAAGACAAATTTAAACCAGGAATGTTTGTAGAAGGAAAGGTTGAAGGGACTGAAATGCAGATGAACGAAGCCATCAATGTACCAGCAAGTGCAGTAATGTGGACAGGAGAACGTTCTGTGGTTTACGTTAAGACTAACCCTAATGAGCCAGTTTTTGAAATGCGTGACGTATTACTTGGTAATGCTAGTGGAGACACCTATACCATTATCGAAGGGTTGCAAAATGGTGATGAAATCGTAACAAATGGAACATTTACTGTAGACGCTGCAGCTCAATTGCAAGGAAAGAAATCTATGATGAATGCTGAAGGGGGCAAAACAATGACAGGACACGAAGGGCACTTGGGGATGCAAAATGATGGTTCGGGAGATAAAATGAACAACACAAGTCATTCAGAGATGAACAAAAGAATAGAAGTTGCCAGCAAATTTCAAAATCAATTAAAAAGGGTTTTTGAAGACTATATTCTTCTAAAGGATGCCCTTGTTAATGACAATGCCACAGAAGCACAGACTGCAGCAAAAAAAATAGGTCAGAATCTAGCAAAGGTAGATATGAAATTATTGACTAATGAGGAAGCACATAACCATTGGATGACGATTCAAAAAGAACTGAAAAACTCTGCAAATGCCATTGAAAATAATTCAGATATAGCCACACAAAGAGGTCATTTTAAGCATCTTTCTGCTCATATAACAAGTGGTATAAAGCTTTTTGGAGTTAACCAAAAAGTATACCGTGATTTTTGCCCTATGGCAGATAACAATAAAGGTGCATTTTGGTTAAGTCTCGAAGAAGAAATTCGCAATCCGTATTACGGAGAAGCAATGCTAAAATGCGGTGAAGTAAGGGAGACTATAGAATAGATAATCTCATAGGTTGAATCAATATTTACCTAATACCATAAAAAAATAAACGCAATGGTAAGAAGAATGATGATGAGTGAAAGTAGAAGAAATAGAAGAAAAGCAGAAAGGAATAAGCGCATATACAAAAATAATATTTCTAGAAAAGATAAAATTATTGGTGTATTGGCCATTATTATCGTATTCCTTATTGCCGCCATTGCTGCATATTATTATTCGCTTTCAAAAGCTGGATTAAAGTTATTTTAAAAAAATGAGCTCTATAATTCACATAAAGAATATGGTCTGTCCAAGATGTATAGAGGCGGTTTCCGGTATTTTAATAGGGTTGAATATTCCATACAGTAGTATAAGGTTGGGTGAGGTAGAATTAGTATCGCAGCTTAATAAAGAAAAAAGGGAAATTTTATCTAACACACTTAAAAAGAAAGGGTTTGGTTTAATAAACAATCGGAAGGGCCAACTTATTGAGAAAATGAAGAATTTGGTGGTAGGTAAAATCTATCACTCGTCAGAAGGATTGAATGTTAAATGGCCGGACTTTATAAGTGAAATATTGCATCTAGATTACAAATATTTAAGTTCGCTATTCTCTTCGGTCGAGAGCATCACTTTCGAGCAGTACATCATCAACCAAAAAATTGAGCGTATAAAAGAACTTATAGCCTATGATGAATTAACATTAAGTGAAATAGCTTTTCAATTAAATTATAGCAGCGTTGCTTATTTGAGTAACCAATTCAAGAAAGTAACGGGAATGACGCCAACGCAATTTAAGAAGAGTACCATTCATAACAGAAAATTTTTGGATGATGTCTAACACAAAACTGTTTTATAGAATAAAAGGAAATACTGTTAGCTTCTTTGATATTAAAGTAAAAGCTTTTATGTCTTAACAGATAGAAAGAACAATGAAGAATAAAAAACTGATTGGTAAAAATATAGGGGCATTATTGCTCTTTGTGGCATTGATGACACCTTCTGTCATTCAGTTTTTTCATATGCTTGAAGGTCACGAATATACCAGTTGTACACAAGAGGTTACGCATATTCATCAATCCATTACAAAATGCGAGATATGTAGTTTCCATTTTACACCTATCAATTATGATATAGTCGAGTACCCTGATTTATTATTACCTAGAATTTATGTAAAGGTTGATGAAACCTTCACGCCATTACACTTCCATTCCTTCAAAATTAATAACAAACAACTACGCGCACCCCCATTGTTTTCTTAATGGACAAACTGATACATTTCATTTTAATTAAGAAATCATATGCGCAAATATGCACTATTGATATTGCTATTAAGCAGTATTACATCTTTATCACAAAATTGTGACAATACACTTACTGGTACAGTAACTGACCTTCACGACGGCTCTTTACTTATCGGCGCAACCCTTATTATTGCAGGTACTGAACAGGCTGTGCAAACAGATTTTGATGGAAAATTTACTTTTTCAAATCTATGCGACGGGACCTATTCCATACAAGTGTCTCATCCTTATTGTTTGACTAAAGGTTTTACAGTTAAAGTTTCTGGTAGCACGACCAAATCATTTAAGTTAGAGCATCATTTAGAAGAACTCAACCAAGTTATTGTCAAAGGGAAAGCCTACAGAGATAAATCCAAAACAACTTTTGAAAATACTATCGCCAAAGATGAATTGGAACGCTTTAGCAGTGGTTCCCTCGGCGACGCTCTTAACAGTTTAAGCGGTGTCTCTTCCCTAAATACAGGAAACACCATTGTAAAACCACTGATTAACGGTCTTCACAGCAGTCGTATTGTTATCATTAATAATGGCGTGCGAATGGAAGACCAAGAATGGGGAGCGGAGCACGCCCCAAATGTTGATATCAATTCGGTAGGTAACCTAACCTTGATAAAAGGAGCTGGTGCATTACAATATAGTGGCGATGCCGTAGGTGGTGTAATTGTGGCTGAGGCTTTAAAAGTTCCTGTAAAAGATAGCCTTTATGGCAAAACGCTTCTTACCGCAGTAAGTAATGGACGCGGGTCGTCTATCACATCCCAATTAACCAAAAGTTATCAAAATGGTTGGTATGCTTCGGGTCAGGGAACGTTAAAACGCTTCGGAGATTTTGAAGCACCTGATTATGTCTTGAGTAACACAGGTATTTTTGAACGCAACGCTTCTTTACAAGTGGGTCTTAACCGTTTTAACTATGGCATAGAGGCTTATTATTCACTATTTAGAAATGAAATCGGCATTTTAAGGGCTTCAGTTTTGGGTGGTGCTAGAGACCAAATTCGAGCTATAAACAGCGACAGGCCGTTAATCATCAATGATTTTACCTATCAAATCAATCAGCCCAGACAAGATGTTACCCATAATTTGGCAAGAATTAAGGGCTTTAAAAGGATTGACGGATTGGGAAAATTGAGCCTGCAGTATGATTTTCAAAGAAACAATCGTTTGGAATTTGATATCAGACGTGGTGAGGACAGGGAAAAGGCCTCTTTGGATTTGCAACTCGATACCCACACTCTGTTGCTAGACTTAAATTCACCTTTAACTGATGCATTGAATCTAAAGGTGGGCGTAATGGGAAGATTTCAAAATAATTTTGCAGACCCAGATACTGGCGTGCGACGATTAATACCCGACTATGACAAATATGATTTGGGACTATATGCTATAGCAGATTATAGATTGAATAACCAGTGGCTTCTTGAAGCAGGGGGACGTTTTGATTATGTCTATATGGACGTTTTTAAATTCTACAGAACTTCCTTTTGGGAATCACGTAATTATGACCAACTATTCCCAGAAATTGTGCTTGAGGAACTCGAAAATCAGATTCTGACCAATCCACAGTTGAATTTTTATAATACTTCTGGAACATTGGGAGCAACTTACACTTTTGATACGGATTACAAGCTGTATTTTAATTATTCCATTGCCTCACGGGCACCTAATCCTTCGGAATTGTTCAGTGAAGGCTTACATCATTCCGCTTCTCGCATAGAACTTGGCGATTTACGTTTCAATTCTGAAATAGGACACAAAGTATCATTGACATTTCAGCGAGACAATGACCTCTTTAGGTTTTCGATAAGCCCATATATCAACACAATTTCAGACTTTATCGTTATTGAACCTACTGAGATTCGGCAAACTATAAGAGGTAACTTTCAAGTATGGGAATATCGTCAAACCAACGCACAATTACTCGGTATAGATATGGATGCATCCTACGCCTTTGCCAAAAACATTCGTGTTAACAGTCAGTTTTCCCTAGTAAAGGGCTATGACCGTTCTAGAGACGAGCCATTGATTAGTATGCCACCGGTAAATACCAAGAACGAAATCGTTTATCAAAACCCGGAATTAAATAACATTCGCCTGTCATTACAGAGCGAGTATAACTTTCAACAAAATGAATTTCCTAACAACAATTTTGTGGTCTTCATACCAGAGACCGAAACAATGCAAACAGTTGATGTAAGTACACCCCCTGACGCATACCATTTGCTCAATTTCAATGCGAGCTTAGACTTTAATATCAACAAGAAATCGAAGTTAACGGTAGGCTTAGGGATTACAAACCTATTGAACAATTCATTTAGAAACTACCTGAACCGTTTGCGCTACTATGCAGATGATTTGGGCAGAAATTTTATAGTAAACCTTAAAATCAATTATTAATTATTTAAAAACAAAAATTATGAAAAATCTGAAATTTTTAACCACTACAATTTTCGCACTATTCTTATTCGTGTCCTGTTCCAATGACGATGATACACCAGAGCCAATAAATGAAGAAGAACCGCTAACTACCTTAACGGTTACACTTGAACCTGAGGGTGGTGGAACAACCATTACCTTACAGACCCGTGATTTAGATGACGATGGCCCAGAGCCACCAGTCGTTACTGTTTCGGGTAATCTAATTTCTGGGGTTACCTACAATGGTACCATTGTAATTCTTAACGAAACTGTGAGTCCTCCAGAAATAGTAACGGAAGAAGTAGAAGCTGAAGATGTGGACCATCAATTTTTCTATACCGCGGCTGGCGGTCTCGATGTGACAACGGAGTACGGCAATTTTGATAGTAATGGCAATCCACTTGGAACGGAATTTACCTTAACTGCAGGTGCGGCAAGTTCTGGAACCTTAACGTTCACATTACGTCATTTACCTACGAAACCAAATACTGGTCTTGATGATGCAGGGGGCAATACAGACATTGCAGCACCTTTTAACATAACCATAGAATAGATTGAAATTCAGAGTACATTTTTATTTCTCAAAATAGATGCCATTCATAATTATTTGTGAAGGGCATCTTGTTCCAAATTTCGTTAAAAAGCCTCTGCTGGAAAATGTTCGAATGTAATATAATCAAATTATAATATATGCTTAAAGTTATACAAATAGTTGCCTTGGTACAAGGCCTGTTCCTCCTCCTTGTTTTTTGGAAAAGCAAAAGAAATTATAGAAAAATAACCTTTAGACTTTTTTGTGGAAGTATCATATCGGTGATATTATACATAGTTGGCGATGATGATAATAACCTTTTCGTGGAAGATGCAGATTGGTTCTTCTTCGACAGTTCATTGTTTCTTACATTTCTTTTTTTATACTTCAAGTATTTTAATTCGGACAAAGTGGCTTTTTTAAAGAGGGATTATTTGTTTTTCTTGCCTAGTATATTTTTATTTTTAAGTGAAACATTGGAGATTTTTTCAGAACGGGAAAACGAATTTTTAGAGATTGCTGAGACATTGATCGAGTTTGTGTTTTTGGGTTACTTAATCCATATCTTATACAATCTGCTTAAAACTAAAAGGGCTAATAGGATTTTGTATTTAGTTGTTCCTATTATTTTAACAATGAGCATTTCATACATAAACGGTGTTCTCGATTTGTTTGAGATGGAGCCCATTTTGTTTTCTGATGATGATGATTTTAATACCTATCTGATTCTTATCGTTGCGTTCCTATTTTATTTCATAACGTTTTATTTAATTTTGAGGCCAAAGGAGCTTATACCTAACGCCAAAATTACCAAATACAAATCTTCAAGCTTAAAACCTGAGACTATTGAAAACTATAAAAAAGCCTTGATCCAAATAATGGAAAAGGAAAAGCTGTATATGGATTCTAGGTTATCAATCCATAGGGTTTCAAATAAATTAAATATTCCAAGGCAATATATTTCTGAAGTTCTGAACATACATATGAATATCAGTTTTCAGGATTTTGTCAATGGATATAGGATTGAAGCCTTTGTCGTTAACCTGCAAAACAACCAGTATGCTCATTATACCCTTTTCGGAATTGCCTCAGAAGTTGGTTTTAGCTCTAAGTCCTCCTTTAATGCCACTTTTAAGAAAATCAAGGGGATGACACCTTCACAATTTAAGCATTCCATTGCTAAAAAAAATTCATCTGGTACATAATAAGTATTCTGGACAACAAGCAAATAATCTAGTACAATTTCATTTCGTTTTTTTAAGGAATTTAAATCCTTCTAGAATTGTTGATTAAAAAGTTAAATCCACTAAAGAATAGATTATTTAGTATGATGACTGGTTCTTTTAGAAACTCCGAAAGAATCAATCTAATAGAAAGCCTTCCTAGAGATTCAGAAATTAAAGTTTTAATTACAAGACCAAATCATAGGCTAGGTAATCAACTCTTATTAACCCCTTTAATACAAGAGATTAATAAACAATTTCCTAACTGTAAAATACATTTAATAGTTAATGGTAACCTTTCTTACATATTGCTCTCCAATTACCAATGTGTAGAGACAATTTTTAACCTTCCTAAAAAGCCATTTAACAATATTATAGGCTATTTGAAAAAGTCTTTAAGCCTAATCTTAAATAAATATGACATTGCCATTGTGGGATGTGAAGATTCAAATTCAAGCAAAATTTTTGTTAAGCTTTCAAGAGCTAAATTAAAAATTTACAACTCAGGCACCAATAAACTGAATAAACCTGAACATATTGCAAAAATCCCTGTATATAATCTAAGAAAATTTATGAATCCATCAGAAGGTAGTACCCATAGGTATCCGAAGCTATCCATAAAACTATCTAGGCAAGAAATAGAAAAAGGGGATCAACTAATTAAAGCCTTGTTTAATGGCGAAAAGAAGACTATTTGCATTTTCACTTTTGCCACAGGAAATAAATGTCTCTCAAAAAAATGGTGGTTAAAATTTTATAAAGAACTAAAAACTGAGTTTACCGATTATAACATTTTAGAAATATTACCCAATGAAAATGTATCTCAAATAAATTTTAAAAGTGTGCATTTTTATAGTAATAATCTTAGGGAAATTGCCTCTGTAATTGAAAATTCTGTTGTTTTCATTGGGGCTGATAGTGGTATAATGCATTTATCATCGTCTACAAATACAACTACATTTGGTTTGTTTAATGTTACTAACTCAAAAACCTATGAGCCATATGGGGATAAAAATGAATCTGTAAAAACTAACTCTCTTAAAATTAGTGAAATTATCACAAAAATTAAGGAGTCAATATTTTACAACCAGGATATATGAAGTTAATAGCAATTTTCATACTAAAGACAAAAAAATAAACTTCTGTAAAAAAAGCTCCAGCAAAAGACCAATATACTCATTATACCTTTTTTGGGATGACTACGAAGGTTAATTCTAGTTCCAAGTTCTGTTTTTGTGCTAAATCCAAAAAAATCAAAGCAATATCTCTTTCTTTATTTAAGAATTCCATTTCTGAAAAAAAGTAATTGGTACAGAATAAGCATTCTGCACAACAGTCAAATAATCTTGTGCATTTACAATTCGTTCTTTTACAGTCTGTAAAGCTAGTCATTTAAGTCGAGAGTAATCCTTATTGAGATTAGTGTCAGAGTAAAATAATTCTAATTTAAAACAATTAAACTGTAAATGAAACATCCCACTCAATTATTCAGGAAACCATTTTTATCATTACTTTTTATCTTAATTAACACCACGTTATTTGCCCAAGAGAAATATACCATACGGGGAAGTATCAGTGATGTAATTAATGGCGAAACAGTATTGGGAGCATCGGTTTACTTAAAAGGAACCACTATAGGAGCAACCACAAACGAGTATGGTTTTTATTCTATTACAGCACCAAAAGGAACATATACACTAATCGTTTCCTATTTAGGTTACAAAGAGATTAAGAAAGAAATATCACTTACCGAGGATATAAAGTTAAATTTTGAGCTTGAAGAGGCTTCAAACACTTTAGAAGAGGTAATTATTACAGCAGATGAAGGCATAGAGAAACTTAATGTAAGAAAACCGCAGATGGGAGTTGTTGCCTTAAAAGCGGAAACAATTGAATTAGCACCTGCTGTATTGGGTGAAGTAGATCTTATAAAAACCATCCAGCTTCTGCCGGGAGTATCAAACAATGGAGAAGGTTCAGCAGGCTTTAACGTAAGAGGTGGCGCAGTAGACCAGAATTTGGTACTTTTAGACGAAGCCATCATTTATAACACATCTCACTTTTTCGGATTATTTTCTGTCTTTAATAATGATGCCATAAAAAATGTGAAGCTTTATAAGGGCGACATTCCTGCAAGATTTGGAGGCAGGACGTCTTCGGTATTGGATGTAAGACAGAAAGAAGGTAATAATAAAGACCTGGAACTCAATGGTGGTATTGGATTAATTTCAAGTAGGCTTGCAGTAGAAAGCCCAATGTTTAATAAAAAGGGCTCCTTTCTTTTGGCTGGAAGAACCACTTATGCTCAGCTTTTTTCTGGTTTGTTGGACGATTTGGGAAATAGTAATATTAGTTTTTACGACTTAAATCTCAAAACCAACTATGAAATTAACGAAAACAATAAAGTCTATTTGTCGGGGTATTTTGGTAGGGATGTATTTAATATTTCTGGTCTTTTAGACAGTAATTATGGCAATGCCTCTGCCAACCTGCGTTGGAATCATATTTTTAATGACAAACTTTTCTCTAATTTATCGCTTATTTACAGTAAGTATGATTATCAAATAATACTAGATTTTGATCAATTGGATTGGATTTCAGATATAGAGAATTTCAATGTAAAGTACGACCTTAACTATTATGCAACCGATAAATTAAAAATAGATTTTGGCCTAAATGGTATTTCCTATAATTTAAATCCAGGAGAGATCGTGCCGTCTACCCCAAGTTCTTCAGTTAACCCTTTGATATTAGACCAGAAAAATGCTTTTGAGGCTGGCGCTTATGTAAGTGCAGAGCATACAATTACAGATAAGCTTACCGCAAGGTACGGATTGAGATATAGTACGTTCAACAGACTAGGCCAGCAGACTATCACTAATTATGCCAATAACCAGCCCGTAGTTTACAATCAAGAATTAGGGATTTATCAAAGCGGTACAGCGGTTGGTAGCACACCGTATTCAAGGGGGCAAACAATCAGGAAATTTGGGAATTTAGAACCACGATTGGGATTATCATATAAATTAACCGATAAATCATCAGTAAAGGGAAGCTATACGCGTACGGCTCAATATCTACATTTACTGTCAAACACAATATCTGTAACCCCTTTAGATGTTTGGACACCCAGCGGACCCTACATAAAACCACAGCTATCAAACCAATACGCCCTGGGGTACTACCGCAATTCCAACGATAACAAATATTCATTTGAAGTAGAAGCCTACTATAAAACAACAGATAATCGTATTGATTATATTGACGGAGCCAACCTATTAGGAAATAATACCATAGAAACGGAAATTTTAAATGGGGAGGCAAGAGCCTATGGTTTAGAGTTTCTTTTAAGAAAAAACAAAGGCCGTTTTACCGGTTGGCTGGCATATACACTAGCTAAATCTGAACAACGCTCATTTGGGGGCAATGCCGGAGGTCCTGGTATTAACAACGGCAATTGGTACAATACACCTTATGATCGCACACACGATATATCTCTATCAGGAGTCTATAAATTATCCGATAAATGGACATTTAGTTCAAACTTGGTCTATCAAACGGGTCGCCCGGTTACCTATCCTTCCGGTCAATTTGAATACGAAGGATCTTCTATTGTCATCTACGACGAGAGGAACGCTAATCGCCTGCCTGCCTACCATAGGTTAGATATTGCAGCAACCTACAAACCCAATCGCAAACCAGATAAACGGTGGAAAGGAGAATGGATTTTTAGCATTTATAACTTATATAACAGAATGAATGCGGCGTCGATTACTTTCAATCAAAATTATAATACTGGTGTAAATGAAGCCTTAAGAACTTCGATTTTTGGTATTATCCCATCAATAACGTATAACTTTAAATTTTAGTCATGAATTCAAGAATAAAAAAAATAATCAACAAATTAAGATCTAAAGCAGCGGTAACGATTATACTTCTAAGTTCAGTTGTTTTTTCCTGTACAGATGTAGTAGATGTGGCTGTGCCAACTGAAGCCTCTCGTCTTGTTATAGAGGCGTCTCTGGATTGGGAAAAAGGCACTTCAGGAAATGATCAAACAATTAAACTTAGTCTTACCACACCGTTTTTTGATACAGCCCTAGATCCGGTAGTCGGTGCATCTGTAAGCGTTGAAAATGTCACAAATGGAGAAGTTTATGTGTTCGAGGATCAGCAAGATGGAAGGTATACTATTTCAGATTTTGAGCCTATTGTTAATAATGTCTATAATTTGGAGATAATCTATAACGATGAAACCTATATCGCACAAGAAACATTAATGCCAGTTCCTGAAATAAACAGGATAGAACAATCACGTATAGGTGGCTCAGATGAAGAGGAGTTAGATCTTACTATTTATTTTGACGATCCCGAGAATGAAACAAATTTTTACTATGCTACCTTTTTAGAAGGCGATGATTTATTCCCTCTAAGGGTGGTTGTATCAGATGAATTTACCAATGGCAATGAAGTATCTATTTTTTATGAAGAAAATGAGGCCGATGCAGAAGACGAAATATTACCTGGAGATATGGTGGATATCAACTTGTATGGTATTTCTGAGCTCTATTATGACTTTTTGCATATACTTATAGAACAAAGTGATAACGTTGGTGACCCTTTTGCAACCATACCAACAAGACTAAGAGGAAACTTCATAAATCTTCAGAACCCAGATAATTATGCCTTCGGATTTTTTAGAGTCACTGAGGTCGTAAATCAAGTTTATACTTTTGTCGAACAGGAAAACTAATAGTATTACAGAAAATTAGAAGTTATGGGAGAACCGACGTTTCTAAGATTTTTTTTAGAGCATCTTGTTATAGGTCCTGTCTACATAAAGGATAAGTCATAAATGATTATTTTATAAATGATAGTATATTGTGAGCACAAATTTGTTCTAAATCAGATTGCTCAAATCATTATTGTTTAGTAATACTTCTGGTGTTTTAAACTATTATAATTTAATATTTTCTAACATTTCAAATGAGTTAAAATATTATCCATTGTAGTTCATACTTGTTTTCTATAAATCTTAATTTTAATAAATTAAACTAATTAAAATAACCAAATTTTAATAAATTAAACTAATTAAAATAACCAAATTTTAATAAATTAAACTAATTAAAATAACCAAATTTTAATAAATTAAACTAATTAAAATAACCAAAAATATAAACTATGGAAAACAACGAAAAAAAGCCAAATAATTATTTAAAGTTTTTCGCAATGATTGGCACCTCAATGGTTGCGATGTTCTTTTTGATGTACACACATTCATATCAGATTATTGACCATTTCTGGTACAGTGAGACCCGTTTTTTTATGACCCTGATTATGGGTGGGTCGATGGTCATTATTATGCTTCTGTATATGTTAAATATGTACAAAGAGAGAAACAAGAATATTATGATTTTGAGTCTAGGGGTTTTATTGATTGCAGGGGGGATTTGGCTAGTTCGAAGTCAAATAACAGTTACAGGTGTTGACTATATGGAAGGAATGATACCCCATCACTCTATAGCAATTTTAACTAGCGAACGTTCTAAAATAAAAGATGTCAGGGTAAGGAAACTTGCCGATGAAATCATCAAGGCGCAACGTAGGGAAATAATGGAAATGCAATGGTTAATCAATGACATCAAGGAAAATGGAATAGTGGAAACAGAAAGTGAAAGGCAAAATAGACCTGTGCCAAAATTTGAAGGTAAACTAGATGAGGAAACAAAAAATCTAAACGATTAAAAACATAAGTATACATCATCGATTAAGAGAAAAAGGATTTACCTTAAATAATCTTTCCAATTAGGGAATGGCTTTAGAGGTTGAAAATCTTTTTTCTTTTAGAGGTCGATGGATTCAAAAAAAAATTAACTGCCAGCCTGCAAAAAGCTCTTTACAGGAACCACAAGTCAATTTTTCAGCAAATTTAACAACTCTTTCAGCGAATAACGTAACAGCTTTCCCGTGTTCTATTCCGAAATTTGTGAAATACAAAACGGAGTAATAAATGGAAGCAACCAACATATTCAAAACCAAACCCAAAGAACAAAAAACAGGCATAAAAAAATCCTTTCCAGTTACGGGTATGACCTGTGCGGCCTGTGCCAGTAGTGTTGAGTCGATTCTTTCCCATACTGATGGCGTAAACAAGGCCATCGTAAATTTTGCCAGCAATTCGGTTTTAGTCGATTACGATGAAACCATTTCTGAAGAAAAACTTCAGAACGCACTGCGTGAAGTGGGCTATGATATCATTATCGATGCAGACGACCCAGTGGAAGCACAACAAGAGCTTCAGCAAAAGCATTACCAAGACATTAAAAACCGAACCATTTGGTCAGCTATTCTGACGCTGCCCATCTTCGTACTTGGAATGTTTTTTATGCAATGGGAACCTGGTAAGTGGATTTCTTTGGTATTGGCTATTCCCATTCTCTTCTGGTTTGGGCGTAGTTTTTTTATCAATGCTTTCAAACAGGCCAAACGTGGCAAGGCGAATATGGATACCTTGGTGGCTTTAAGTACGGGCATTGCATTTTTGTTTAGTGTGTTCAATACCTTATTTCCGGAATTTTGGTTAAATCGTGCTATTGAGCCACACGTTTATTACGAAGCGGCCACGGTCATCATTACCTTTATTTCCCTTGGAAAATTATTGGAGGAAAGGGCAAAATCGAACACTTCATCCGCAATAAAGAAACTGATGGGATTACAGCCCAAAACGTTGAAGATTATTGAGAACGGCTTAGAAAAGGAGATTCCGATTTCCGAAGTCCAAGTTGGTCAGACCATCTTGGTACGCCCTGGAGAGAAGATTCCTGTTGATGGTGAAGTTTCAAAAGGGAGCTCTTATGTAGATGAGAGTATGATTACGGGAGAACCTGTTCCAGTACAAAAATCCAAAGAAGAGAAGGTGTTTGCCGGTACCGTCAATCAAAAAGGAAGTTTTCAATTCAAGGCAGAAAAAGTGGGAGGTGAAACCCTGCTTTCCCAAATCATAAAAATGGTACAGGAAGCACAGGGCAGCAAGGCACCTGTACAAAAATTGGTCGATAAAATTGCTGGAATATTTGTTCCTATCGTATTGGGGATTTCCATTGTTACCTTCATTGTCTGGATGTCAGTAGGAGGCGATAATGCCTTCTCACAAGCCTTATTGACCTCGGTAGCCGTATTGGTTATCGCTTGTCCCTGTGCCCTGGGCTTGGCAACGCCGACTGCCATAATGGTGGGTATCGGCAAGGGAGCGGAAAATAATATTTTGATAAAAGATGCCGAAAGTCTAGAGCTTGGACATAAAGTGAATGCAGTAATCCTTGATAAAACGGGTACGATTACGGAAGGAAAACCATTGGTAACCGACATTTTTTGGAAGCATAAGCTTGAAAATAAAAATGAATACAAGGAAATTCTTTTGGCTATCGAATCACAATCAGAACATCCTTTGGCAGAAGCGGTAGTCAATCATTTAAAAGAGGAAAATATTGTACAAGCAGAAATTACTTCCTTCGAAAGTATCACGGGAAAAGGTGTAAAGGCCAAATCAGAGAATGGTTCAAAATATTATGTGGGCAACCATAAACTTATGGTCGAAAAGAATATTCAAATCGACGCTTCTTTGATACAAACAGCAGAAAGTCTGGAAGAGAAGGCAAAAACAGTCATATTCTTGGGTAACGAAAATCAAGTGCTTGCGATACTGGCAATTGCGGACAGGATTAAAGAAACTTCAAAAAAAGCCATCGCTACGCTTCAAGAAAGGGGCATCGAGGTCTATATGCTCACGGGAGATAACAATAAAACGGCTTCCGCCGTGGCAAATCAGGTGGGGATTTCAAATTACCAGGGCGAAGTAATGCCTTCGGACAAAGCCGCTTTTGTTGAAAAATTACAGACAGATGGAAAGATAGTCGCAATGGTAGGCGATGGTATCAACGATTCGCACGCTTTGGCGCAAGCCAATGTGAGTATTGCAATGGGTAAAGGTTCGGATATAGCAATGGATGTAGCGAAAATGACCTTGATAACATCGGATTTACAATCCATCCCAAAAGCATTGGAATTATCAAAAAGAACTGTTTTGGGCATACGTCAGAACTTATTTTGGGCATTCATTTACAACATCATTGGTATTCCAATCGCAGCAGGGGTTCTTTATCCCGTAAATGGATTTTTATTAGACCCGATGATTGCAGGTGCAGCAATGGCATTCAGTAGTGTATCCGTTGTTGCAAATAGCTTAAGACTTAAACGAGTAAAACTTTAATAATAAATAAATTCAATACTATGAAAACTTTAAAATTTAAAACAAATATCAATTGTGGTGGGTGTGTATCGAAAGTAACCCCTTTTTTAAACAAACAAGAAGGTGTAGAAAGTTGGGAAGTAGATACCTCTAATCCTGATAAAATCCTAACCATTGAAAGCGATGGTGCAACCGAAGAAGACGTAAAATCAACTTTGCAAAAAGTAGGATTTAAGGCGGAACCTGTAGATTAATACGTTTTTTTAATATGGCTTACATTTTAATTTTAGTTGTGATTGTTCTCTTTGCTGTTCATTTTTATAGAAAAGCGAAACGCCATAGTGTAAAGCCATTTCCAGAGGATTGGCACAAATTACTGATGGATAATGTGCTGTTTTACAGAAACCTTTCAAAAGATAGGCAGCTTATTTTTCAGCAAAAAATGATGCAATTTTTAAGTGAGGTCTATATCGATGCTGTGCAGTTTGAATTGGAAGAATTGGATAAGATTTTAATTGCGGCAAGCGCAGTAATCCCTGTTTTTGGTTTTAAAGAATGGCATTACACCAACTTAAGCGGTATCCTTTTATATCCAGATTATTTTAATGAGGATATGCAATTTAGTAGTAAGGATAACTCAAGAAATATTGGTGGAATAGTTGGGAATGGACGTTTTGAGAAGCAAATGATTTTATCTAAAAAAGCATTGTACCACGGCTTTAAAAACACAACCGATAAAAGTAATACTGGCATACACGAATTTGTGCATCTTATTGATAAGCTGGATGATAGTACAGATGGAGTTCCAGAGCGATTATTAGAACATCAATATGCATTACCTTGGTTGAATTTAATTCATAAGGAAATGGAAGCCATAAACGACAATCATTCTGATATCCGAAAATATGGAGGTACAAATCAAGCTGAATTTTTTGCAGTAGCTTCAGAATATTTCTTCGAGCGTCCAGACTTACTCAAAAAGAAACATCCCGAATTATACAAGATGTTGGTTAAATGTTTTAATCAGAAACTTATAGGTTCAATTGAAGTATAGTACACCTTAAGAGGTAAAGTTTGCTGTAGGACAATTCAAAAGTTAACAACGCTATCTAAAGCATCATCTGCTTCTTTATGGATAAAATTTGCCTGATAATTCAGTGTAGTTTTCAAGTCACTATGCCTATATAGTTTTTGTAACATTAAAGGATGAATAGAATCACCGGCAATATTGCCAAAAGTATGTCTGGCAATGTGCATTGTAATCTTCTTGTCTATTTTTGCTTTTTTGGCAATGGATTTTAAGTTATCGTTAAATTTTTTGGTTGCCGTTTTTCTTTTATTATAAATGTCTTTTGCATCATCCAGATTGGCCTTTTTCAATTCAGGAAAAACAAAATCGGTAGCGTGTTTTTTATCATCTCTGTAGAAATCTAAAATACTTAGAACCTTATCTGGAATTTTTAAGGACAGTAGTTTTGAGTTTTTATTCATTCTATAATGAAGCCTATTGTCGTATATGTCTGACCACTTTGTCCAGAGTACATCTGTAACCCGCATTCCTGCAAAATAGAAACTGAAAAGCCAAACATTCCTTGTATGGATTTCATTACAGGTTAGATTATCTAAAGCTTCAATAGCTCTTACCTCAATAATATTCAACCCTATTTTTGTAGTCTCAGGAAACTTGATTTTAATTTTGTCACCACCGAAAGGATATAGTTCCCTACTGACTATTTTTAGCTTTATAGCTCTGTTGAATAATAAGCGGATTAGGACAAGAATATTCATTATTGAAGTCTCTGCAAGGTTGTGTTTAACTTTGAGGTATATCATTAATTTTTTAAGAAAACGCTCGTCAATTTCTTGAAATGAAAGCTGTTTAGATTTGTGAAATTTTACAATGTAACTAATCAATGCGCTGTCCGTAGATAGACGGTTTAACTTTTCTGCAACTTCCAGTTCGTCCAGATGTTCTTGTGCCAGTTCAAAGAAAGTTGAGGAATTCCCTGAGGCATAAATTTCTTTTTTAATCTGGTTTGCTGAAGCATCTTTATATTCGGACTGTAAATCAATAAGTGCCTTATTGGCATCAGAAAGTTGTTGTGATAGCAACTTGTTTAGGCTATCAGCATTTGGGTTTGATTTTTTTACCCGAAGGTTTTTCTCGTCCCATTCCTCAATATCAATATAATGACCTACATATTGATAGGTGGAACGACGGTTTTTTGTAATTCGAATAGCCAACGGATATTGCCCCTTGGTGTTCGGTTTTTTGCGTAGAACTATTTTTGCATTTGATGACATAATTGACCTGTTTTGAGTACGAAAGTCAAATCAGGTACAACATAGGTACAACATTGTGTTTTTTGCTCAATTTTTGCTGTACAATTTCTATAAAGATACGAATTTATTGGGCTTTTTAGGTACAACATAGGTACAACAAATGCTGAAATCAACTGATATTAAATGACTTTAAAGAAAATGAAAAAATGACTAACTCATTGAAAATGAGCGTTTTTGTGTTTCTTTGGTGCAATATACGCTAGACTTAGGATCTAGTGCCGCAAGGTGTGAGAGTTCGAGTCTCTCCGCCTGTACAAAAAAAACCTCTGATGAAAATCAGAGGTTTTTTTGTTTTCTATTCTAAATACATTTCTTTCTCAATTGTGTTAGTCTGTTTATTTTATAGGTTTTGACAGGAAGCAAAAGAATATGTTTCTGTATTTCTATGGGGTGAAACTATTATCAAACAGCTACCTCTTAACTTACTGTAGCAAAAGCAATGTGTCTTCTTTGCGATATGTCGATATATTGTAGATATTTCGACATATATTTACAGTATGTCGATGTATTCGACATAATTGTTTTTAAATGTCGATATCATGTACAATCCTGAAGAAGCCTATAACGACCTTCCTTTATTACCTCCAGTTGTTGAGGTTGAAACTAAGAAAATATTAAAGCAAGCCATTGTATCTAATAAAATATTAGCGGAGTTGAAGGGTAGAGCAGATGAAATACCAAATCAATCTATGCTGGTAAACGCCATTACCTTGCAGGAAGCAAAGGATAGTTCTGAAATTGAAAATATAGTGACGACACAGGACACTTTGTATAAAGCTTTTTCGTCTAATATTTCTACTACAGATGCTCAGACAAAAGAGGTTTTAAGATATCGTCAGGCATTATGGGAAGGATATACTGATTTAAGTAAAAGACCACTCTCTACAAATTCCTTTATTCAAATCGTACAGACTATTAAAGAGAACAATTCAGGCATACGTAATGCACCCGGAACAAAAATTACGAGTAATGGTAAGACTATTTATACGCCACCTGAAGGTGAGACTGTAATTAGAAGTCTTCTCAAAAATCTGGAAGATTATATTCATGCAGATGATGATGTTGATCTTCTTATAAAATTGGCAATAATGCATTACCAGTTTGAAGCGATACATCCCTTCTTCGATGGAAATGGGAGAACTGGTAGAGTAATCAACATGCTCTTTATGGTTGAGAACGGGCTTTTAGACACTCCTATACTTTATCTAAGTAAATACATCATCGAACATAAGAATGCCTATTATACAAACCTTAGAGGTGTAACCGAAAATTCAGCGTGGGAAGCCTGGATTCTCTTTATTTTAAAGGGAATAGAAGAAACGGCATTATACACTTTAGAAAAGATTAACTCCATTAATAGTTTGATGCATGAAACCATTGTTTTCGCAAAAGAGCAACTTCCTGCTCGAGTGTATTCTAAAGAGTTGATAGAACTGTTATTTGAACAACCCTATTGTAAAGTTAAATACCTGGTGGATAATGGAATTGCTAAACGTCAAACTGCAGCGGAGTACCTTAATGCGCTTGAAGCAATTGGAATCCTAAAATCACAAAAAGTCGGAGTTGAAAACCTGTATTTAAATGTAAAATTGTTTGAGCTTTTAAAGCTATAAGAGGGAATATTGATTGAATATTTGCCTAAAACGTTTTTTTTTTTTTTGAACTTATACCTCAGTAAATGTGTACTTTAGAAGGTGTGTTCAAAATATGAAAGCTAAACTACTTATTGCGCTCTTGTTGATTTTGCTTCAGCCTATTCTTGTTGAAGCTCAAAACCGTACCGTAATAAGCGGAAGCATTTATGATGCAGAGACCAAAAAGGCACTTCCTTATGTGAATATTGGCTTTTTAAAGGAAAGTATAGGTACTGTTTCTGATGAAAACGGAGAGTTTCATTTAGCTGTTGATGCAACCACTATTGGGCAAAATTCTAGCTTGCAAATTTCTTATATCGGTTATAAAACACTAACGCTTTCTGCTGCTGAATTTTTCTCGCAAGCAGCGGGAGATTCAAAATTTTATCTAGAGCCAGAGCCTTTCAGTTTAGCAGAAGTTGTCCTAACTAACGAGTTACGAAAAGAAAAGAATATTGGTTCGTTAAGGATCAAGCAAGGCGTGACAGGTTATTGGCTTAATCCCGAAGCCTTAGGAGGTGAGATTGCCACAAGGTTTAAGGTTGAAAATAAAAAGACCAAGCTTCACGATCTCAAATTCAACATCACAAAGAATAATTCGGGTGGTATTAAAGTGCGGGTTAATGTCTATAACTATAAAGAAGGTTACCCGGCAGAGAATATCTTAACTCAAAATATCATTTATGAAATCAGAGGAGATGGCGTGCAGACCATAAACCTTGAGCCTTATGATATTTTAGTTGATCAAGATGTCGTGGTTTCTTTAGAATTGATTGAGGTTTACGGTAGATATATAGATTTTGAAGTTGGAGGTTCAGACTATAAAACATTTTCATTTACCAGACTTTATAACCAAGATGATTGGGAACGCGTGAACCAAGGTTTGATGTTTAGTCTGAGAGTGTCTTATCCTAGCGAGAATGGCAAAGTGATCCCACGAACTCGAATTACACCTAAAAACCTTACGGTGTATTGGGATGCTTCAATAAAAATGAGTTCAGACAGTCGTGATGTTGATGAGGAATTAAAGCTGTTGCGAAAATATTTAGATCATCTGAACTATGCTTCTGTAAATGTGATCGTTTTTAGTGCGCTTAAGATGGAAGAGAGGGCATTTTCAGTGAAAGATGGAGATTCAAAAAATATTATCAAGTTCTTAGAAAGTGTTACCTATGATGGTGAGGTAGATTTTGCAACTATTTTAAAAGACAATACAACTGAAGCCGATGCCGCATTATTATTTTCAAACGGAAACACGATTTTTTCAGCGTTGAATCAAGAGGTATATCTGCCAACCTATAGCATAAGCTCTAGCCCTGAGGCAAATCATGAAAGCTTACAAAAAGCTAGTTTTTACGGCGAAGGACATTACATCAATTTAGAAAGCTTATCTGTTAACGAAGCGCTTGAGCGGATGCTTACGTTTCAGGCAGACAATGAATCATTTGAAGATAATCACAAAAATACCATCACAGGAGGGATCTATACCGAAGATACTATTGCTATTCCGCAAGCGGCCATTCGAGTTAAAAATACATTGAAAGAAACACTAAGTGATAATCTGGGTAATTTCAGTATATCTGCTGATAAAGGTGATGTTCTTATCATTGATGCCTTAGGTATGTATGAAAAACAACTAGTGATTGAAGCCGATACAAACCTGCAGGTGGCGTTAAAGCCTAACACTACAGTTTTAGACGAAGTCAATATTTACACAAAAATCAAGCAAGAGTCAGAAACTAGACTCACTCCGTATGGAGAGAAAAAAGTTGATGCCATTGGGTATACGGTAGATGAACTTACAAAGAATCAAATTTTACCAACTGATACGCGCCTCGATGATATCATTGGCAGAATTCCGGGAGTTTTGATCTCGGGGGTTGGAACAAATAAACGCTATAGTTTTCTCAATAATGTTACAAGTACTACAGGGATGTTTGTAGATCCTAATCCTGCTATTGTGATTGATGGCACTCCATATTCTCAGGGAAACGGTTTAAGCAATTTGCCTCCAATTAACGTGCAGAATATAAAAAGCATCAGAGCAATAAAATCTCTTGCAGGAACTAATCGGTATGGTAGTATTGCAGCTTTTGGTGCGATAGAAATTATAACACAGGACGGCGTAGTAAATACTCAAGATAAGCATCAGGCAAACAAAAACCGTGCACTTATTAAAGGTAACGACTATCGTGAGCAAGAGGTATCTCTCTGGGAAGAGGTCAACAATACGTCGAGTTACACAAAAGAGTTAGAAATGGCTTCAACTTTTAAGGAAGCTCAACGTATTTATGAAAAGCAGAAATCTGTGACGCAGATGACTATTCCTTATATTTTAAATGTTTCAGATTACTTTAAAAAATGGGACGCTGATTACTCCTATGTTGTCTTGACCAATATTGCAGCACTAGCAAGTGACAATCTAAAAGCATTAAAAACTTTGGTTTTTAAACTTGAAGAACGAGGGAATTTTGATAAAGCACAGATGGTCCTTGAGCGTATTTTAGAATTACGTCCTAGTGATGCTCAAACGTATCGGGATTTGGCAATGAATTATCAGGAAACCCACAAATATGAGAAAGCTTTTGATTTATATAAGCGAATGCTTGCAAATGCCATACCTGAAGCCGATTTCTCAGGATTACGTGAAGTGATAATTGATGAGTTGAAGCATTTGCTCGCGTTACACCGCAGTAAAGTTGATTTTAAAAGCTTACCTGCAGACCTACTCAAAGCAGGATTTAAACAAGATATTCGTTTAGTTTTTGAATGGAACGATCCCAACACAGATTTTGAATTACAATTCGTAAATCCTCAGAAAAAGTATTTTAAATGGTCGCATACGCTGTTTGATAATCGAGACCGACTTCTCAACGAAGTGAATAAAGAGTATGCTGCAGAAGCTTATCTTATAGACGACGAGGAGCCTGGAGAATGGATCATCAATCTGGAAGCCTTTGATCAAGAGGATTCGAATAATCCCAACTTTTTAAAATATACGATTTATAAAAACTACGGATCCAAAAACGAGACCAAATTGACTAAAGTTATTCAGCTAAATACACTGAATTCTAAGGTGACTTTAGATCGTATTGACTATAAATAGCCTTCGAGATTTCAACAAAAAACCTCTGATGAAAATCAGAGGTTTTTTGTTTTTTTAAAATTACTGTCTATACCTAGATTGGCGTTGCACCATCCAGCCGGGATAAAGTTTCGGTTTTGGACTCACCGCATCTATTTTTTCTAGATCTTCTTTGCTTAAATTGATTTCGGTAGACTTGATGTTTGATTGAAGTTGGTCTATAGTTTTTGCACCAATGATTGTGCTGGTAACGCTTTTTTGATGGCGCACCCAAGCCAATGCAATTTCTGCTACCGAAACCTGATGTGTAGCTGCGAGTTCTTGCATCACATCAACCAAGCTAAACGCTTTGTCTTTATCAATAGGCGGAAAGTCAAAATCGGCTCTTCGGGATCCTTTTTCACTGCTGCCTTCTCGAGAATATTTACCGGTAAGGAAACCACCCGCTAACGGACTCCAAGGAAAAATCGCCAGATTATGATCTTGAGCCATCGGTACCAATTCGGTCTCAATATCTCTGGAAACAGCCGAATAATAATATTGCAAACCAATGAATTTTTGCCAGCCTTTGTGCTCAGCGATGGCTTGTGCTTTAGCAACCATCCACGCCGGCCAGTTGCAAATGGCGATATAACGCACTTTTCCGGTAGCAACGATATCATTGAGCGATTGTAAAATTTGTTCTACAGGTACTTTAGCATCTACACCGTGTACATATAAAATATCAATGTGATCCAGCTGTAAACGCTTTAAACTCGCATCAACCGAATTGAAAATATGATAGCGAGAAAGACCTACATCATTAGGGTTTTCGCTCATTGGGCCCAAAACTTTAGTTGCGACCACAACTTCATCGCGATTGATTCCTAGATCTTTCAGTCCTTGTCCTAGTAATTGCTCTGATTGCCCAAAGGAGTACACATTAGCCGTATCAATAAAATTGATTCCGGCGTCAAAAACCGCTTTGAGCATCTGGTTCACTTCTTTCTGAGGTACCGATGCGATCTGGCTCCACGTTCCTGCATCTACTCCGCCAAAGGTCATCGTCCCAAAACAAAGTTCAGATACCATGAGACCGGTATCGCCTACATAATTGAATTTCATGTTTTAAATTTTACTTTAAAGTTATGCAGCGCGGGGTTCTTCTGTTTTAAATTGAGGTTAAAGTTTGAGAGCACGTATTTAAACCTTCAATCAAAACGGATTAATCAGGACAGGTGTTCTTTAAAAAAGGCAATGGTACGTTCCCAGGCGAGTTCAGCGGCTTCTTTGTCGTAACGGGGTGTGGTCTTGTTGTGAAAGCCATGATTTACATCAGGATATAAAAACATCCCGTATTCTTTATTGTGCGCTTTCAGCTTAGCTTCATAAGCCGGCCATCCGGAATTTATACGCTCGTCGAGACCGGCATATTGCAATAAAAGCGGCGCTTGAATTTGATCAATATCTTCCGTAGGTTGCATGGCATGTATTAATATCTTAAGAACAACTATAAGAAGTTTTAGCTAAGGCAGGTGTGTAAAAAAAAGCCCCTCAAATGAGGAGCTTTAAAAAAGGCGTTTCACAAAACTTAAAATTCTTGTACTTCCTGTCTCAATAATGAACGGAGAAACTTCCGTTTTCTATGGTGTAACTGGCTGCTTCAGAGTTCATAGGTTTGCTCGTGAAATTAAAACTTCCCTTGATGTATTTGTTTTTAGTATCGTGGGACTCGATTATCAGCTGGCCGGCATTTGCAAATGAGAAATCTTCGTCTGTTTTTTGGTATTTACCCTGAATACCCATATCGTAACTGTATGTGCCGGCACCAGTATCCTGTGGTAAAAAAAGTTGAATATCCTCACCGTTACCCATACTGCCGCTTAATAACAATGTATTGGTGATTTCTGTAATGTGTCCTTCTGCAAATTTTGCAGTAAAGTCTTTGCCGTTAACGACCGCCGTAAAACTATTTTTGGACAAGTTTTTACCTGCTTTTGAATTTTGACAGGCAGATACGATTATCAGCAGCAAAAGCGCGATTGCCGCAAATGATTTCTTTGTTGTCATAGATTTAGTTTTAATGATTTAAATCCAGACGATAAGGTTGGCCTCTTCAATTTTACCGCTGCTACCCATGGGTATGGCTTTAATTTTAACCAAATATTTGCCCTTGGTGAGATTACCAGGATAAACGCCTTTTTCAAGTGGATTACCTTGCGCAAAAGTGAGTAGTGGGATAACGTCAAAGGCCTCTACAGGTTCGAGCATTTCACCGGGAAAAAAGGTAAGCGGTTCGCGTTTTACACTGCGCATCAGTTTTCCGTCTTTGTAGATCTCGGTCACAAAGGAGAAGAGTGCCACGCCACGGCCTTGTTGATCTTTAGGCAAGCCTGCTCCTTTAAATACAAATTGAATCTGATGTTTATTTGTTTTAAAATTCTTAAATAGATCTACAACGTTGCCTTGATTGAGGCGTAGCTCGACCGAAGATTTTCCGTTAACGAGCAGTTGACCTGCAACCTGAGCTTTTTGGCTAGGCGAGATGCTTCGGTTTAAACTGGTTTTTGAGATTTGCGCTTGGGCGAAAGCGACGCTAAAAACGATTGCGAAAAGAAGAGTTATTTTTTTCATGATTAAAAATGGAATTAATAAAAGTTTTAAAAGTGATTAGGTGTTTTTGGAGTTAATTATTCGACCCATATTTTGTCTATTGCATAATTCACTCCGGTGGCCGGAAAACCATAAAATTGGATCAGGACACTATCTACATCGGCAATGTCAAAAGCAGATGGGCTATCGGTCGTAGCTTTCTTGGCTGTTAGCTGTTCAAGCGGAATACTGATTACTTTTTTGCTGTTTACCCCCATAGCATTTATAGAACCTTGAAAGGGAAGGTGATTTTCTCTGTTACCTCTCCAGAATGCCCGGTTTGCACCATTAGACCACATATTGAGATAGACCCGGGCAAAATTGGTTTTGCCTTTCAAGCTGATTTTGATGGTTTTGTAACGGGATAAATCCATATTAAGCGCTCGCTCCCGGTTGCCACCATAGGTAATGTTCATTGAACTTGCAGTACCAAAGCCGGTACTGCTAATGAGAGTACCTTTTTGAATAGTGAGTTGAAAAAGCTGTTGATAAGGATTTTCGGTCACATTATACGTGATGTAGCGTGTGCCTCCCAGAATGTTTTTTCCGGGTTGTTCAATTTTTATTTTTTCGGCTTTTAGCGTTGTAATTTGCTTCAGAGGGCCGGTTGTAAAATCGTCCCATACCTGTTGTGCTTCTGCGAAAGCGAAACAGTGAACAACAAAAAGTAGATTGATAAGAGTTCTCATAATTTCTTTTTTAAAGAGGAAGCAACTCCATTGTGTAGTGATACCCGAAGCGTATTTTACCTTTTTTAGGTTCGATAATATCGCCATAGCCACGTACATAGCGCTTACCGCCAATGCTCTCCAGCCAAAAAGTGTCATTACTATTGGGTAGGCGTCTTCTGCCATTTGTCCCGTTTACCAGAGGATAATCTTCAGCACGGGTCTGGCCGCTTAAAAACTTTAAAACTTCTTTGAGTTCAATATTTCTCTTGGCGTTTATTCTTTCGTTTTCGGCAAAAACTAAAGCACCTCCTTTAGAAATAACCGGAAACTCGCGAAAAACAAATTGCATTTTTGCAGCGTACCGGCCTGGCTGAAATAAATTGATAGGATAGATAATGGGATAAACAGCGCTGTTGTTTATTTGTATGGCAGTACCTACCGGATAATTTTCTTTAAATCTGGCATCTGGGGTATATAAGCTTGACCGGTGTTCTGATACTTTTTGATCTCCTGTCTGTATATTAAAATTGCCCGGTTTTACATCAACTCCCATTGTTTGAAGTGAAGGGACAACATATACAAAACCCTGCTCTCGGTTAAATAAGTTATCAGCCCCATTACACTTAAAACTGTTTAAAGTGATTTTGAGCTTAAATTTAGGTTGGGGTGCAGTACTTCTGTCTGTTGTGGATGAGGTTGTGGTATTTTCCCTGACACGGGTACCGTTCCAGCTGCCGTATTCGTTAGCGTCAAATTTTCCTTTAAACGTGTTGTTGTCTGTGAAAATAAAGCTGCAAGTACGGGGTTCACGGCCTAGTGCGTTGGTATAATTGCCGGTAAAAATTTTTGTGCCAGCATATTTTCCCCAGATCATTCCACCTTTATCTCCATAATGTCCAGCAACAATTCCCGTAGGGCTGTGGATTAAGAAGAGGTCTTCATAATCAGTGTTCCATTGCCCTTTGAGATAGTGTTGCTTCACATCAGCCACAAGGTTACCGTCCCAAGAACCACCTTCGAGTTTGTATGTCCATCCCCATTTTCCGGTAAAGCCTTTGGCGGTTTTGGTAAACTTGAAATGGCCTTCTTTTCCATTATTGTAAAACACCCCAATGAGTTGATTATTACTAACGTACATTGATCGAATTCCGCCCAAATCACGGTAAGTACCCACTACATAGTTGGCTTTTTGATGTAGGATGATCTGGCCAAAATTAGTATTGTAAGTGCCAGTCCAATCTGTAGCTGTATTGGTGTCTTTAGCATGTGTCTGGCTCAATGACAGAGCTGTCATAAACAGAAGTAATAGTATACGTTTCATATGTTTAGGATTAAAGTTTAGAAATGGTCACACGACGGTTCAAGGCTTTGGCTGTAACAGTGTTTTCTGTTGAAACGGGCTCAGAAGATCCTTTGCCGGCAGTTTGAAGTCTTGAGCTATCTATACCAAATTCACTAACTAATGCCGCTTTTACCGCTTCGGCTCTGCTTTCAGACAAAGGCATATTTAAAGCAACATCTCCGTCAGAATCAGTATGTCCTGTAATAAGATAATTGCCGGTAGCATCGCTCTGGATGGCTTGTGCGATTTGCTTAATACTGGCATATGAAGCAGGCTGAATGCTGGCGCTACCACTGTCAAAAGTGATTCCATAAGCAGTATGGGTTCCATTTTTAAAAAGGCGCTCACCGCTCTCGACACCTGTGGCAAACTTGACATTGCCCAGATAGAAGTATTCATTTTTAGGACTCACGTTACTTTCAAAACGCAGCGTGCGGTAGTTTATCTCGCTCTCTGCCCCACGTGGAATGTCGAGCACTTTATCCTGATCAACATAGACTTTGATGCGACTGCCTTTTTTAAGAATGGCAATGTGATAGGGGACACCACTTTTCCCGTTTTTTGAAAATGCAGGATGGTTGTTGCTGCCTGAAACATTCATGCCTTTTTGAACGGTTTTCTTATTTAGCACTACCGCGCGAGTTGATGACGAATTGCTCAGGCTTATGGTGGTCACTTGTTTTCCGTAACTAAACTTATCCATATACATGTTGGGGTTCTCAAGTTCAGATAGTACCACATTTACATAGCGTTTAAAGGCATAGTTTTCTGCATTAAAGTCATACAGCATATCAAATTCTAGCGTAAAGTCTTTTGGTAAATCCTGAGGAATTCCTTCAAAAACATAAGTTCCCAAACCATTACCTATGCGCAACCATTTACCCGGTAGTGTAGAAAGTGTAACTACCTCTGCACTCGAGTTGGTATTCCATTTTTGAGGTAAATCACCCAAGAGATCTTCAGAGAAATCTTCAAAAGCCACAAGGTTTGTGCCTGGTACAAAGTCGTATTTGCTGTAAGCTTCAAAGCCCTTTTCCTCATAGCTTTCTGCAGTATCCTGAGGATACTCCATTTCATCCATCTCCATATCATCAGTCATAGGAAACTCTTCATCTTCATCCTCATCTTCGAGTCCTAATATTTTATCAACCTGTTTGTCGGCCTTGTCTTCCAGACTTTTTGTGGTTTTATCAAGTTTTTGCTCTAGCTTCTTGGTAAGCTTTTTTAAGAACTGGGCCTCAATAGTACCAGTGTAGCAAAAGGCCATCAGTACCAATAAAAATGTAAGGTGTTTCATAATATTTAGTTTTTAAGATTCACTCTTTTATGTATTCATTAGGAAAAGGTTAACATCATTTTTAAAAAATTGTATTTTTAAGTTTACGTGTTAACATTTTTCCATATGCTTCATTAATGATTGAAGAACCAACTCTAGAACAATTACGAACAGGAGATTCTGAGGCCTATACTAAAATTTATGAAGCTTATCGAGATAGCTTTCTTGGCTATGCCAGAAAGTATGAGCTTTCAGAGGAAGATGTCTTGGAGATTTATCAGGATAGTGTAGTAAAACTCTATGAAAATGTGATGAGCAGAAAGCTTAACAAGCTCACCAGTAGCCTAAAAACCTATTTGTTTAGTATTGGGAAGTTTAAGATTTATGAACAGTTGCGATACCGTAAGAAGCGAGTCAGTAGGGAAGAATCAGATTTTAAGACTGAAACTTTTGAGCAATCTTATTTTGAAGAACATCAGCTTACAGAACGCCAGATCGCGTTACGTAAACATTTTGAAACCTTAGGTGTACGCTGCAAAACACTGTTGAACTGCTTTTATCTCAAAGGCATGAGTCTGGAGGAGATCAAGCAAGCAGAACAGTATGAAAACGTCAATACGGTAAAGGCGGCAAAGTCTAGGTGTATGAAACAATTAAAAGAAAAAATGATCCCCTAATCATGAATAAAGAAGAACTTGTTGAACGTTATTTTTCAGGAATTCTAAGTGAAGATGAGGCACGCCGACTCCAGAAGGAGCTACAAAAGGATGCTGCTTTTTCAGAAGCCTTTGAGTTGGAAAAAGAGCTACAGGCAGTCTTGGTATCCAAAGGCAAAAACGATTTAAAGTCGAGGCTGTCTCATTTAGAGGCTGATAAGTACCTTAAAGATCAGTCGTCCCAAGGTTCCAATTGGTTGCGGTATGTGGCGGCAGCTGCTATAGTGATTGGTCTAAGTATTTTTGGGGCGCTATATATGGGTAACAATGCCACTCCAGAAGAATTGTATACAGAAAATTTTGAACCCTACCGCAATATCATTGCACCCGTGGTACGTGGTGGAAATGCTGAGAGTCTACTCGAAAAAAGCTTTGCGGCCTATGAGCGGGGCAACTTTGAGCAGGCCGAAGAAGCATTTGAAACCCTTTATGAAGCAAGCGGGGACCGGTATTTACTTTTTTACCGGGGTAATGCTCTTTTGGCTTTGGATCGTGTAGAAGAAGCTATTACTGTTTTTGAGTCGCATCAGGAAACCCAAGATAATTTTTACTATAAATCCAGGTGGTATTTGGCTCTGGCCTATCTAAAACACAATAAGCCCGAAATGGCTCTTACATTGCTTAAAGAACAAGTAAGTCAAAAGGCGTTTAATTATAGAGCTGCAGAAACCCTATTAAGTAAATTAGAATGACTTGCTTTTATAAATAGTATATATGGTTTTAAAACTAGCATTTACCCGATTTTTACTCGTTTGCTTTTGTAGCATTTCTTTTGTTTCTGCACAACAAATAGATACCAGTTCGTTGGACTATAAAAGGCAAGTAGCAGCATTAAAAACCTGGAAAAAACAAGAGGCTGCAGATCGTGGTTACCAGCGAGCAACTCTTGAAAAGCTCAATGATCTAAAATCCTATTTTTCTCAGGTTCCGCAAGGTAAACCTTATATTACCACCCTGATGGAGACCGCATTATATTATGAGCGTGAGAGGACCATAAAAGAGGCACTTCCAAAATACGAGTTGGCTCTTGAGGCCTTTAGAAAATCTTCCCTTAAGGACACCTGGCTAGTCAATAAACTATTAAACCGATATGCAGGTGCTTTATACGAGGCCGGAAAAAATCTTCAGGGGATCGCAATAACTAAAGAACTACTGGCTTTTAATAAAAAACACTATCAAGAGGAGGTGGGCAGAACATATTTAAACCTCGCTGCTATGTATACTAAATCTTCTAACAGGGAGCTGAGCTTAATCTATAACGACAGCGCATATCAACACACTAAAGAATCTGGTCTTGCAGATAATACTAATTTGGGAGCTTTTATTCAGTTTAATAAGGCCATGAGTTTAAGGGCTACAGGGGCCTATCAAGAATCCAGAGAGGCAATGCAACGCGCAAATAAGATTTATGATTCATTGAATTATCATACCATACCTTCTCGAAGGGTTAACTATTTATTGTACAATTCCTATGTGTTAAATGGCCCAGGCACGTTGCAGGCTTCAAAAGCATCAATAGAAGAAATTAGAGAGGCACTGGCTATTTTCGATTCTATAAATCCTTTAAACTACAATGCATATTATTTAAACATCCTTTATTCTGAGAACCTGTTTGTTTTAGAAGATTATAAAAAGGCATTAGAAGAAAATAAAAAGGGTATTGAAGTTTTAATACACAATTTTGGCATATCAAACCCAGACCTTTCTTTATCCTACGTACAGCAGGGACGTATCTACAATCGTTTACATGAAATAGATTCTGCGCGGATCTATTTTGAAAAATCTCTTTCCTTTTTTCCAAAGAGTAAAGACGAAGAGAATAAATATCGTTTCTCAGAGGTGGCACTTGAAGTGGCTTTGTTTTACGCACAACAAGGTGAAAGACAGAAAGCGATAGACCTTACACTGGCTGCTTTAAATTCGCTAAGCGTGGGTGTTAAGCTCAATTCTATTTTGCAAAATATAGATTTTTCTAAAATCCCTGCACACCCTGAGCTGGCTTCCCGTTTTTTTTTACAATCTAAAATATTAGAAAACCTTTATAAAGAAAATGAAGACCTAGCTTTGCTTGATCGAGCTTCACAGGCAATGCTTGATTGCCTAAAAGCTGTTAATCAGAGTAAAGAGGCTTTATTTAATCTCAAAAGCAAATCACGATTTTATGAACTAAAAGGGAACTATTTTGATAATGCCATTCGTATAACCCATGAGCTCTATGCAAAAACGCAACAAAAAGAGCACCTCAGAAGAGCGTTAGTGATTATGGAACTACATAAAAATGCCACCCTGCGTTCTCTTATTAATGACAGCAGGCAATACCTTGATAATTTAATTCCTTTGAAGGTGAGATCTGAAGAATTGGAGCTGCAGGCAGAAATTAATATTCTCGAAGAGCAACTGCAGCAACCCTATGATTCTCTTGTGCCTGCATTGGTTAAAGAACATGCTGCGCTTAAGGCAAGTGTCTTGGCCAAAAAAGAGGCTATGCATCAATGGCTTCTGCGAATCAAGAAGGAATACCCGGAATACTATGAATTGCAGTATAAAAACACAGACTGGATTGCATCTATTCAAAATGAAATTGATTCTTGGATGGAATCTTCGTCAGATGCGTTGACTATTCAGTTTTTTGAGAGTGAAACGTCGTGGTTTGTTATTGCAAGGAAAGGAGCAGACTTTAAATTTCTAAAGCTTGATCGAAGCGAGGCATTCAATAAGAATATAGATCAGTTTTTACTTGCGATTTCCAGTCCCGGAGAAATAGAATTTGCAAATGAAGGACTGGCCATTTACAGTCGGTTATTAGCACCTTTAGGTACAGGTTTTCTGTCAGCCCGGGATTATTTCATAATTCCAGATGGGACGCTGTCTTTCCTCCCTTTTGAAAGTCTCATTTCTAAGAAGCCGCAAAATGTTGGAGCCTGGAGTGATTATGCATATTTGATTAAAGAGCATCGATTTTCATACCTCAATTCTCTCTTAGAAGCCACCTATCAAAATCGCGAGCAGGTCTCCCAATCGGTGATGGTTTTTGCTCCTTTTGCATTTGTATCAGATCAATCAGGAACCATGAGAAGTTTGGCTAGCACCCATGGTTTGGGAGCGCTTGATTTTACAAATGATGAAGCCGAGGCTATTTATAATTTAAAAGAGGCTAAAATATTCAAAGCCTTCGATGCTACCGAAACTGCAGTCAAAGAACAAACAAAAGCCTTTGCTATATTACACTTGGCCACACACGCTGTGGTTGATGGTGAAAACCCTATGAGCTCCAAATTGATTTTTGCTAAGGACTCTTTAAACGACGGGTATTTGTACAATTATGAACTTCCTACATTAAATCTGGATGCTGATCTAGTCTGCTTATCAGCTTGCGAAACCGGTTTAGGGCAATATCAAAAAGGAGAAGGTGTTTTGAGTCTTGCTCGCGGATTTCAGTTGGCTCAAATCCCAAATATTATGATGACCCTTTGGAAAATTCCCGATGCTTCCTCTAGTGCCTTGATGACGGGTTTTTATGAAAATCTGGAAGATAATCGTTATGCAGATGCACTCCACAAGGCAAAATTAAATTTTGTGGATCAACAGGATGATACCTATGCACACCCGTATTATTGGAGCGCTTTTATTCTGGTAGGTCAGCCCGCCGAAAACACTATTTCTCACGTAATTATTTATACTATAGTGGGAATTTTGTTGGGGCTTGTTTGCTTTTATTTTATACGGAAACGTCGAAAAGGCGTTTAAAAAAAGGCGATTTTTTTAGTAGATTGTACACATATAAAAACATCAAGAGGGGTGATGGAGAAATTGATACGTTGATTTCTTAATATCAAATGAAGTACAAGAAAACATTCTTGCTTCCGAAAAAATAAATAGCGCAAAGCTCTACTATCTTTGAAAAGATATTCTAGTTGCCGCAAAGCGCTGCGCACAACGCAATTGAATAATTGCCCAAAGCTTCCGCAGCAGTACAAATAAAATAGCTCAGGATTATCTGGAACTTTGTGAAAGTTAATTGTTGAGGTGTTCTTTAAAAAAGGCAATGGTACGTTCCCAGGCGAGTTCAGCGGCTTCTTTGTCGTAACGGGGTGTGGTATTGTTGTGAAAGCCGTGATTCACATCAGGATATAAAAACATCCCGTATTCTTTATTGTGCGCTTTCAACTTGGCTTCATAAGCCGGCCATCCGGCATTTATACGCTCGTCGAGACCGGCATATTGCAATAAAAGCGGCGCTTGAATTTGATCAATATCTTCCGTAGGTTGCCCGCCATAAAAGGGAACGGAAGCTTTTAAAGTAGGCACTTTTACCGCCATCATATTGGAGATTGATCCCCCAAAGCAAAAGCCTACAACGCCTACATTTCCGTTACAGTCCTCGTGATTTAGAAGATACTCATAAGCAGCGATAAAATCTTCAAGCATCTCTTTGCTGTCACGTTTGCGCTGCATCGCACGACCGTCATCATCATTACCGGGATAACCACCTAACGGACTCAACGCATCGGGTGCAATGGTGATAAAACCTTCAAGTGCTGCGATACGGGCTGTGTCTTCGATGTAGGGGTTGAGTCCGCGATTCTCGTGTACTACTACAATACCGCCTAATTTTGTTCTGGCGTCTTTAGGTTTTGAAAGTAAAGCTTTTATGCTTCCGCCGCCCTTAGGAGAATTGTAAGTGATGAACGTTGAATCCAGATTGGGATCGTTAGGTGCGATTTGCCTCGTGGTTTCATAATCTGGCATCAAAAAACTTAAAAGCGCAGGCACAGTGATGCTGCTAGCTGCAAAAAGCGATAAACGCTCTACAAATTCTCGACGTTCTAGTTTATTATGCGCATAAGCGTCATACAGATCAAAAACTTCTTGTTGAATGTCTTCTTTTTTGAGCGTTTTCATATTCAGATTATTTTAGGTTATTGCGTTATATACATCACGGCAGAATCTTCGATATATTTTGAAGGGTTAAAAACGGCATTAAAGTTAGAATCTACTTGATCGATGCTGCTTTGCAACTCGAGTAGTTTGGTTCTGAATTCATCAGCAAAGGCGTCATTTTTAGAAAACTGCGTAATAAGTTCTTGGTACTTGCCTATGTTACTTTTCATACGTAAGGTAAGTTGACCAAAACGCTGGCGTAGCGATTGTGTTTTTACCATAAAGCGTTCTACTTCGGTAAGCCAGTCTTTATTTCCTTCTTTTTCCCATTTTGAAATACGGTCGTTTATCGCCTTTCTAAAGTTGTTTTTTAAGGTTTCACGTTCACTGTCTAAGGTTGCATTTTGATATTGCTTAACCGCGCTCATATCTAGCCCGTAATATTTTGCTTGTTCTTCTAGCAAGCGCTTGTATTCGTCTTCAAGCTTATTAAGCTCTTCATTGATGCTGGTCCACTCGTTGTCAATAATGCTCTGTTGCTGGCTGAACTGACTCGCAGTATTGAGCACGTTGAGCATTGCCGGAGTTTGATCACGCAGATCGCGACCGGTTCCTCCTACGATTTCCATTGCTGAAGTGATTCCTGTAGAAAAAGTTTGAAAAAGCGAACCATAAAGCGGCACGTTGCTCGCAGGCTCATTTAAAACCGTGATGCTTTTATTGATGAGATCAAGCCAATTGTCCTTGCCTTTTTTACGCTCGTACCATTCTTGATATTCCTTAAACCAGGCTTCATACGCAGGATAATTCATAGGATTATTTATCGCAGCTACTTTGCTGAAGAATTCCTGAGAAGAAAGTAGCAAGTTGCTGGGTTTAATATCGCGATGAATGCTCATCAACTCGGTAAAAGCGAGTTGACCATTCAGTTTAAGCTGAATTTTTCTTGAATTTTCAAGAAGGGTGATGCGGTTTTCCTGTTTAGAAATGATGCTATCCAGGCTTCCCAAACGCTGACTGGTGCGATTAGGGTTTAAGTCTGAAAACTCGCCCTGAAGCGATTTTAGTTTGATCGCATTATCTTCTAATTGTTTGTTGAGGTTGAGCAGTAAGGAGTCACGCTCTTTTATAATTTGTTCCGAAACCTGATCTTGACCGTAGCTGCCTGTAATGGCAAATACACCAAAAATCATCAGGAAAATTCGATTCATGTAATTCATACAGTTAATAGTTTAAAACCAAAAATAGCGAATTAACCTTTGGTAAACTGTTAACATTTCAAGGCCTAAACTAGTTCATAATCTAGGAGTTACACGAGGGCTTTAACATTTTAATTTCCTGATTGCTTGTGAAGTATAGCGTTTTTAGCATCTTCGAGATAGTTGCGGCCTATGGTATAACGCTTGTTTGCAATCTCGACACTATTGCCTTCAACAGCTTCTACTTTATTGATATTTGCCGTGTACGAGCGATGAATACGCACAAACTGATTGCTGGGTAATTCATCGGTAAAGCTGCCCAGTGTTTGATGCACGACATAATTGCCGTTAATAGTGATGATTTTGATATAATCTTTGAGGCTTTCTACGAGAAGAATATCGTCGAGATATACTTTTTTCATTTTCTTCTTATCTACCTTAACAAAGATCGACTCGTTTTCTGTTGTAGTTTTTGGGCTTTCTTGCTTTTTTGCAAGGGCTTTATTGGTGGCTTTTAAAAAGCGTGGGAGCGAGATGGGTTTAACGAGGTAATCCAGAACTTCGAGTTCAAAACCTTCAACAGCATATTCTTCGTGCGCTGTGGTTAAAATGACCATAGGCTTGGTGTCTAGGCTTTTTAAAAAGCTAAGGCCGTCAAGCACCGGCATATTGATATCTAGAAAAAGAAGGTCTACCTCGTTGCTGCGTAAAAAGTCTAAGCTTTCTATAGCGTTGTCAAATGTTTTTATGATTTCCAAGCCTTTGAGTTGTGCAATATGATTTTTAATCACATTGATGGCTAGGGGTTCATCGTCTATGATCACACATTTTAAACTCATAATAATCTCAATTTTAAATATACTTTATATTCATTGTCCTCTTCATAAATTTTCAACTCATAATCCTGAGCTCCGTAGCCCAATTTAAGGCGTTTTTCAACATTTTCAATCCCAATACCGCCGGCATCAGGTATTTTATTGCGTAACTCTTTTTGAGGCAGGGTGTTGCTCATTTTAAAATATAAAAACGAATCTTTGATATCGAGATGAATGTTGATTTTTACTTTGCCTATATTCTTGCTGGCACCGTGCTTAAAGCCATTCTCAATAAAATGAATGAGCAACATAGGGGCGATATTTTTGCCTTTGGGGTTGCCTGTAACTTCAAACTTTAAATCCAGTTTTTTGTTGTACCTGATGTGCTCAAGATCAAGATAATTTTGAATAAACTTGATTTCTTTGGCCAGCGGTTGCCTTTTTTCTTTGGTTTCATACAACAAATACCGCATCAAGTCAGAAAGTTTTAAAATGGTTTCCGGCGTATTTTCAGATTTCTCAAGACTTAAGGAATAAATGTTATTCAAGGTGTTGAAGAAGAAATGAGGAGAGATCTGTGAACGTAAAAAACGCAATTCGGTTTCCAGATTTGACTTAGCCAGATTTGCAGCGATTTGTCTTTCGCGCAGCCAATCTATCGTAATTTTGATAGCAGCTCCAAACGAGATTACATACAATTCGCCCAGCATCATGACCACGACATAATTCACTCCAAGACTTGTGGTTTCTTCGGGCCCTTCTGGCCAAACATTGTTACTGATCAAGAAATAGGTAAGTTCATATTTAATGATTACCATAATAAAAATCGCACCAATAAGACTCAGGCTAAAAAGGATGTATTTGCGCTTATAGATAAACATCGGGATCAATACATACACCGTAAAATAGGTGAGTGAGATGTGAATAGGAAACCCTAATATGTTGGCTTTAAAGGAGTATAGGTAGTCATTGTAATAACTTCCCCAACGCAAAAAATTGAATAAAAAATAGACAATCCAAAAAATCAGATGGTGCGTAAGATTAATTTTATAACCCGTATTTGCATTGAGCAAAAAGTTATTTCTAAAAGAATGGCGAAGGGGCATAGGTCAAAAGTCGGTTTTTAAGCTGTTTAGCTTTTGAAAACTGTTGTTGGTCTAATAAAAGCTAGAATCCGGGATAAGATATTACATATTTATTAAAATTCTTAGCAGAATACGCCCATTGAGGCGCAAACAGGCATACAAATGTTAAAAAAAACTTTCTATATTCTTCTAATTTTTGGAGTTGCAGCGTGTAAAAATGATGCAGAACCTCAAGCTGAAGCAAAAACAGATTTAAACCTTACCTCCAGTGTAGATCCGTTTATCGGTACAGGAGGTCATGGGCATACCTATCCCGGTGCTACCGTGCCTTTTGGGATGGTGCAGGTGAGTCCGGATAACGGTACAAACGGCTGGGACTGGTGTTCCGGTTATCATTATTCTGATTCTATCGTTTCAGGGTTTAGCAACTTGCACTTAAGCGGAACCGGAATTGGCGACCTTGCCGATATTCTTTTTATGCCTACCAACAAGGAGGTAGATCTTACCGGAAGCTATGAGAAGCCTGCAGACCGACCTTATGCTTCAAAATATTCACACAAACGCGAGAGTGCCGAGCCAGGCTACTACTCGGTGTATCTTGAAGATTCGCAAATAAAAGTGGGGCTTACCGCAACACAACGCACTGGCTTTCAGAAATACAATTATGAAGGAGCGGGAGAAGCTTCAGTTGTACTTGATCTGGGCTTTGCGATCAACTGGGATGCGCCAACCGAAACTGCGATAAACATTGAAAATGAAACTACAATAAGTGGATATCGCCACAGCACAGGGTGGGCAAAAAATCAGAAAGTGTTTTTTGTAGCCGAATTTTCAAAACCGATTGCCAGACATATTTTGGTTCAGGATAAAAAAGTGATCGAAACAGATAGCGTTGCCGGAAAAATCACAGCCGCCCAGTTTTTCTTCAATATTGACGGGAGCCGTGATGTGAGCGTAAAAGTTTCGGTTTCTTCGGTAAGTGTGGCTAACGCTAAAGCGAATTTTGCTGAAGCGGCCGATACCGATTTTGAGACTGCTAAGGCTGAAGCTAAAAAGACCTGGGAAAAGCAACTCGAACATATCGTAGTTGAAACGCCTACCGATTCTTTAAAAACGATTTTTTATTCAGCATTGTATCACACCCAGATTGCTCCGGTAACTTTTGGAGATGTAAATGGGGAGTTTCGATTAGAAAATGACAGCATTGCTAAGGCCGATTTTACGGCATATTCTACGCTTTCTTTGTGGGATACCTTCCGTGCAGAAAACCCATTACTTACGCTTTTGGAACCAGAAAAAGTAAGTGATATGGTAAACTCGATGCTTACGTATTATGAGGTGAACAAGAGTCTGCCGGTGTGGACACTCTACGGAAATGAAACCAACACTATGACGGGTAATCACGCGATTCCTGTGATTGCAGAAGCTTATTTTAAAGGGATTAAAGGTTTTGATGCAGAAAAGGCTTTTGAGGCGATGAAAAACACGCAGATGCGTGACGCACGCGGACTCAAATTCCTTAAAGAGTATGGGTATATTCCTTGGGATAAAATAGATGAGAGCGTCACTTTTAATCTGGAGTACGCATACAACGACTGGTGTGTGGCGCAAATGGCAAAAGCTTTAGGCCACGAAGAAGATTATCAATATTTCAAGGAACGCTCCAAGTCTTATGAAAAATTATACGATGCCGAAACCGGCTTTATGCGTGGGAAGTCTTCAACAGGAGAGTGGCACGAGCCTTTTGATCCTAAATTTTCAAGACACCGCGAGAATACAGATTACACCGAAGGGAACGCGTGGCAACACAGTTGGTTTGTACTTCACGACACCGATAATTTTATAGCGCTTCACGGCGGTGCCGAACCCTTTACCGAGATGCTCGAGCAGTTGTTTACAGAGAGTTCAGAAATTACTGGAGAGCATATCTCTAATGATATTTCAGGTTTGATAGGTCAATATGCACACGGTAATGAGCCAAGTCACCACATAGCCTATTTATTCAACCGTGCGGGTAAGCCTTGGAGAACACAATATTGGATAAATCAAATTCTTAAAACGCAGTACAACACTACGCCTAATGGATTGAGTGGTAATGAAGATGCCGGTCAAATGTCTGCCTGGTATGTTTGGAGCTCGATGGGACTGTATCCTTTTAATCCTGCAAGTGCGACGTATGAAATAGGAAGTCCGGTTTATGAGAAATCAACGATCAATCTTCCGTCAGGAAAAACCTTTACCATAAGTGCAGCAGGTGTTTCAGAAGACAATTTCTACATACAGTCGGCTACACTTAACGGAGAGGCGTTTAACCAAACCAGCATCACGCACGAGCAAATCACAGCTGGTGGTGAGTTGAAATTAGTAATGGGAGCAACACCTAATAAAAATTGGGGTGTAGCAGCACAGGCAGAGTAATATGGATAGTATTGATGTAATTATAATTGCAGTTTACCTGCTGCTTACTATTGGGATTGGAGTTTACGTAGCAAAGAAGGCCTCAAAAGGACTTGACTCTTATTTTCTAGGAGGTAAAAGTATCAAGTGGTACTATTTAGGCTTGAGTAACGGCTCGGGAATGTTTGACGTTTCTGGAACGGCTTGGATGGTAGGAATCCTCTTTTTATATGGGGTTAAGAGCTTCATGTTTATGTGGATGTGGCCCATTTTTAATCAGGTTTTTGTGATGATGTTCTTGGCCGTTTGGATACGTAGATCTAACGTGATGACCGGTTCAGAATGGATTCTCTCGCGTTTTGGCGATGACAAAGCCGGCCGTGCTTCGCATTTGATCGTAGCGATCTTTGCGGTGGTAGCTTCGGTAGGATTTATTGCCTACTTTTTTGAAGGAGCCGGTAAATTTATGACGGTGATCTTACCTTGGGATGTAAGTTTGGTTCTGGGCGATGTCACACTTTTAAATGCGGAACAAGTCTATGCGCTAATTCTTATTTTACTTACAACGATCTACACGATCAAGGGCGGAATGTTCTCTGTAGTTTCTACCGAAGTATTGCAGTTTGGGATTATGGTTCTTGCGGGAATTTTGGTAGCCGGATACACCTTTTTCTCCTTTACCGATGCTGAAATTACAGCCTTGATTCCTGAAGAATGGACTACAGTAACTTTTGGTAGCCAGCTCACCGGATTCTGGGCAGGTGATTTTGAAGAATTCAACACGCTCATTGATACGCAGGGTTATAAGATGTTTGGCGCTTTTGTGGGGATGAGTCTGTTTAAAGGATTCTTTGCAAGTATTGCCGGGCCAACGCCTAGTTATGATATGCAACGTATTTTATCTACACGCACCGCCAAAGATACAGCCTATATGAGCGGATTTACCAACTTGGTTTTGTTCATTCCGCGGTATTTGATGATCGCTGCAATTGTACTTTTGGGTCTGGTTTACATCGCACCAGAGTTGGCAAACTCAGGAGGTGTAACCAGTAATGATCTTGAGGTGATTCTTCCGCAGGTGATCAATAATCACGTTCCGGTAGGAATCAAAGGGCTGTTGCTTGCAGGATTGTTGGCGGCTTTTATGTCTACGTTTTCGGCTTTTGTAAATGCAGGTCCTGCTTATATCGTAAATGATATTTATAAGAAATATTTTAAACCTGAAGCTTCAGATAGGCATTATGTAAAAGCAAGTCACGTGGCTTCTTTTGCAGTGGTAACTCTAGGGGTCATTATGGGATTCTTTGCAGATTCGATCAACTCGATCACCCTTTGGATTACGAGTTCGTTGTACGGTGGTTATGTAGCTGCCAATTTCTTAAAATGGATCTGGTGGCGTTTTAACGGCTGGGGGTATTTTTGGGGGATGTTGAGCGGTTTGATAGTTGCGACGCTTCAGTTTATGATAGATCAAGGTGCATCAACGTATGCAGAAGGAAGCTTCTTGTACTGGTATGCACATATTCCGGCAATTTATTTATTTCCGGTAATTCTCGGCTTTTCCCTTTTAGGATCTTTTCTGGGAACCTATCTGACTCCACCAACGGCGACAAAAACCTTAAAGCGTTTTTACACTTCGGTACATCCTTGGGGCTGGTGGAAACCGGTGCGCGAGCAATTAACCGAAGAAGAGCAAGTAGGAAAAAATAAAGATTTTGGCTTAGATATGTTCAACTGTATCGTGGGTATAGTATGGCAATCAAGTATGATTTTACTGCCTATTTATTTGGTGGTTAGAGATTATGAGAAAACTGCAGTAAGCTTTTTAGTATTTGGGGTAACCTCGCTTATTCTAAAGTTTACGTGGTTAGACAAGGTTAAAAAATTAAAAAACTAAACAAGAAAAAAGACACCGTAACAGGTGAATAATAGAAGTATATTTTATGAGTACAACGCAAATCCCTTGGCAAGACAGACCGGCAAACAGCACAGATGTAATGTGGCGTTATGATGCAAATCCTATTATAGACAGGTATGCAATTCCTAGTTCTAACAGCATTTTTAACTCTGCGGTAGTGCCGTTTGAAGATGGGTATGCCGGGGTTTTTAGATGTGATAACAAAGCGGTGCAAATGAATATTTTTGCAGGCTTTAGTAAAGATGGAATCGACTGGGAGATCAATCACGATCCGATCGAGTTTGGTGCCGGAAATACAGAGATGATCGAGTCTGATTACAAGTACGATCCGCGTGTTTGTTTTATCGAGGATCGCTATTGGATCACATGGTGTAACGGTTATCACGGTCCTACCATTGGTATTGGGTATACCTTTGATTTTAAAGAATTCTTTCAGTGCGAAAATGCCTTTCTCCCCTTTAATAGAAATGGTGTATTGCTTCCGCAGAAAATAGACGGGAAATACGCGATGTTAAGCCGCCCGAGTGATAACGGTCACACGCCTTTTGGAGATATTTACATCAGCTACAGCCCAGATATGAAATATTGGGGCGAGCACCGTTGTGTGATGAAAGTCGCGCCGTTTACAGACAGCGCTTGGCAGTGTACAAAAATTGGTGCAGGTCCTGTACCTATTTTAACTGATGAAGGTTGGTTGCTGTTTTATCACGGGGTGATCAATACCTGCAACGGATTTAGATATTCGGTAGGAGCGGCGATCTTAGATAAAGACAGCCCGGATAAAGTATTGTATCGCAGTCAGCCGTATTTATTAGCGCCTGCAGCGCCTTACGAATTGGTAGGTGATGTGCCTAATGTGTTGTTCCCTTGTGCTACATTGCATTCTGTAGAAGAAGATAAGGTGGCGTTGTATTACGGAGCGGCAGATACCGTAACTTCGGTAGCTTTTGGAAAACTGAGCGAGATCATAGATTTCGTTAAAAATAACAGCTTATAATATGATTAAGAACACAATTTCACTACTGTTTCTATTAGTGTCTTTTTTGAGTTGTGCTCAGGAACAAGTGCCACGTTCTTATGTGGCACATCATATAGAAACACCTCTTGAGATTGATGGCAAGGCCGATGAAGAAGTCTGGCAGAAAGCACCATTTTCTGCATCGTTCATCGATATAGAAGGTGTAAAAACACCCAAGTATGATACGCGTGTAAAAATGCTTTGGGATGATGAAAACCTATATTTCTATGCCGAACTTAAAGAGCCGCACGTGTGGGCAACACTAAAGCAACGTGATACGGTAATCTTTTACAATAATGATTTTGAGATTTTTATAGATCCTGACGGCGACACGCATAACTATTACGAGTTTGAGATGAATGCCCTCAATACGGTTTGGGATTTACTTCTGGTAAAACCCTATCGCGAGTCGGCTCCTGTACTCGACAGTTGGGATATTCAAGGCTTGCAAACTGCAGTTTCTATTGATGGAACTTTGAACGATCCTACAGATACAGATGCGGGTTGGAGTGTTGAGATTGCGATGCCTTGGGAAGTCTTAAAAGAAGCTAGCGGAAGCAATGACCTGCCCACAGATCAATTTTGGCGCATTAATTTTTCTCGTGTGAATTGGGATCACCAATTAGACGGCGAGACCTACAGCCGTAAAAAGGATGCTGAAGGCAACTTTTTACCCGAATACAATTGGGTGTGGTCGCCGCAAGGTGTGATCAATATGCACGAACCCGAGCATTGGGGCTATGTGTATTTTTCTACCAAGCCGGTTTCAGACGAAGTTACGTTTGAAATTCCGCAGGAGGAAAAAATACGCTGGAAATTGTATGAATTTTACCGTGCTCAAAAAGCCTATTTTTCTGAGCATAAAGCTTGGGCAACTTCGCTTGAAGCAATTGAGGCTGAAAGCTTTCAGCTAGATCAAAAAACTATAACTCCGGTTTTGGATAATCATAACTATGGTTGGTCTATAACTGTCGAAAGTCCATATTCTGATGCGAGCTATCGCATTCAGGAAGATGGCAAATATTCAAAAATTAATTAAGGAAATCTATGAAACTAAAACTTGTAATCGTAGCGCTATTCACGATAATAGCTACTTCTTGTATTGATAATATGCATCCTGCAGGAAGCAAAGAAGAGGCTGCAGAGCCTACAACTGCTGCTGCATCTGCTGCATCTGACGATTTTAAATTCTGGACTTGGACGACTGCAGATCCTAAGCGTAGCGATGATTCTTATGTAGAGGAATTTAAGAAGTATGCTGAAAATGGTCTGGATGCTGTTTTGATCAATACCAATGCAGATGCAGATTTATTAGCCCGCCTTACTCCTTTAGCAACCGCTGAAGGTCTTGAGGTGCACGCTTGGATGTTTACGATGAACCGCCCCGGAGACACGGTAGCGCTTAAACACCCGGAGTGGTATGCGGTAAGCAAAGAAGGAAATTCAACGTTTGACCATCGTCCGTATGTAGATTATTATCAGTTTTTATGCCCTACGCGTGAGGGATCGCGTAATCACATTTTAGGTTTGATCGACAAGCTTACTCAGGTAGAAGGTGTGAGCAGTTTCCATCTGGATTACATTCGTTATCCAGATGTGTTCTTACCAATAGGTCTTTTACCAAAATACGATCTCGTTCAAGACACAGAGTTGCCTGAATATGATTTCTGTTATTGCGACGCTTGTATTGCAAAGTTTGAAGAAGAGCATCATAAAAATCCGTTAGAATCACACAACACGGCGATCGATATGGAGTGGAAACAATTCCGTTTAAATCAGATCAAAGCTGTTGTTGACGATGCCTATGAGATTGCGCATAAAAACGGAAAACTCTTAACAGGAGCTGTTTTTCCTTATCCTGAAATGGCAGACCATATGGTGCGTCAGCGTTGGGATAAATGGAACATCGATGTGGTTTTACCTATGATCTACCACAATTTTTATAACGAAGAGATCGACTGGATTGGCTTTGCTACCGGTCAGGGTGTAAAAGATCTTGAAGGAACAGGTACAGAATTGCATACTGGTATTTATGTGCCAGAAATGAGTCCCGAAGATCTTGCAACGGCCATTCAGCTTGCAAAAGATAACGGTGCAAAAGGAGCATCCTTTTTTGACGGAAATGCGCTTACGCCAGAATTACTTGAGGTAATTAAGGCTGCAAACTAAGCCTGGCATAAGGCTTTATATGTGTGTTTAGATTCGCTTAGAGATTCTAAAACCAAGAACGAATCTTTATTGGCACCGCCAAAGGGTTTAATACTTCGAGGCTTGCCTCGAAATTGAAAATTCGTTTCCAATCAATGCCTTATGGGCTTGCCCTGAGGAAGTTTACTTAGGTACAGCTAGTCCCGGAAAACAATTTCTGGGACAACTGTACCTTATGCTATGTAATAGAATGGCTTGTCTTAGATTCAAAATATTGAAATACTATTTTATGAAACCTATAAAAACACTCTTTTTTCTTTTAGCAATTGCCTTGATAGGTTGTGCCGAAAAGGAGCATCCCTCTTTTACTGAGGCTGATCTGGTTTTAATTCCTCAACCTAAATCTTTGGAGTTGCATTCCGGGAGTTTTGAGATCACTCCAGAAACGCAATTTGTTATTGCAGAAGATAGTCTTGAGGTTCTAACCGGTATTCTCAATGATCTATTAGTGCGGTCTGCAGGCTTTACGCTAGGAGTTACTTCAGAAAAAACTTCAAATAGCATTCAGTTAAAACGGAATGACACTTTAGAAAGTGAGGCTTATTCGCTCAAGGTTACTAATGAAAAAGTGACTTTAGGAGCCAACTCTAAACTAGGTTTCGTTTACGGTTTAGAAACCATCAGACAACTGCTTCCAAAAGAGATTGAAAGTACTTCAGAGGTTTCAGATCTAGCATTATACATTCCTAATGTTTCAATTGATGACGCACCGCAATACCCGTATCGCGGAAGCCATTTAGATGTCTCTCGTCATTTTTTCGGTAAAGAATACATCAAAAAACATCTGGATCGTATGGCTTTTCTAAAGCTCAATACCTTTCATTTTCACTTGGTAGACGATCAGGGCTGGCGCATAGAAATTAAGAAGTATCCTAAACTTACAGAAGTTGGAGGTTTCCGCGTAGACCAGGAAAACAAACACTGGAATGCCCGCACTCCAAATGATCCGGATGACGAAGCAACTTTTGGTGGTTTTTACACGCAGGAAGACATTAAAGAGATCGTAGCCTACGCAAAAGAAAAAGGAATTCGAGTGATTCCTGAAATCGAGATGCCCGCGCACGTGATGAGCGCGATCGCGGCGTACCCTTGGTTGTCGTGTAAAGAAGAACCTATCGCAGTGCCTTCGGGAGGTGTGTGGCCCATAACCGATATTTATTGCGCAGGTAAAGAATCTACTTTTGAATTTCTTGAAGATGTGTTAACCGAAGTAATGGAACTTTTTCCGGGAGAATACATTCACGCAGGCGGAGATGAAGCAACAAAAACCGACTGGGAAACCTGCCCACATTGCCAAAAGCGCATGCGCGAAGAAGGTCTTGCGAATACCGGCGAATTGCAAAGTTATTTTATGAAGCGCATTGAGAAATTTCTAAGCGCTCACAATAGAACCTTGATCGGTTGGGATGAGATTCTCGAAGGTGGTTTGCCACAAAAAGCAACGGTGATGAGTTGGCGTGGTTTTGAAGGAGGTTGGGAAGCGACCAAAGCCGGTCACGATGTGATTATGACACCGGTGAGCCATATGTATTTTGATTATTATCAAGGCAGTCCAGACTATGAGCCGGTAGCCTTTAATGCGTTTCTTCCGCTAGAAAAAGTGTATGCGTTTAGTCCGGTGGTCGACTCGATGAGCGTAGAACAAAAGAAACACGTTTTAGGAGGGCAGGCCAATTTGTGGTCAGAATATATTCCTACCGAAGCGCATTCAGAATACATGTTATTTCCAAGGTTAACAGCGGCTGCAGAAGTACTTTGGAGTCCAGAAGAAAAACAAGATTGGCAAAACTACGCGCAGCGTGTGCGTAAAATGATGCAACGTTTTGACGTGATGGATATCAATTATGCAAAAAGTGCGTTTGCTATTCAACCGGAGTCTGAAATTGATTTAGAAACCGGTAAGATAACGGTGGCTTTACAATCAGAATTTCCGGAAACTGAAATTCATTACGCATTAGATGATGCTGAATTAACTTCAGGATCTTCAGTTTATGAAGTGCCAATTACAATTGATAGCACCACGCTCGTAAAAGCTGCTGTTTTTGAAAACGGAAAGCAAATGGGCGATGCGATGAATAAGTTTTTTGACTTTCATCAAGCCGTTGCAAAGCCGGTAACGTATAAATTTGACTACAATGCGAATTATGCTTCAACTGGGGCAACAGCTTTAGTTGATGTGCTGCGCGGAAGCAAATATTTTGAAGACGGTCGCTGGCAGGGATGGATCAATAATCCGGCTGTGGTTACGATCGATTTACAGGAATTGAAATACGTGCAGCAAGTGGTTGTAGGAACTTTAGAAGAGCAGGGAACCGGGATTTATTTTCCAGAGGAAGTGAAAGTTGAAGTGTCTCAAGATCGGGCAAACTTTCAGCAAGTAGCGCAAACCACACGAGATTATCAACCCAATCCGGGCGCAAAGATTGAGAATTTTAAACTGGATTTTGAAGCGCAGCAGGCACAGTACATTCGCGTAAGTATTCAGCCTTTGTCTAAAACTCCAAAAGGAGGCGGCGCGTGGTTGTTTGTAGATGAGATTTTAGTGAATTAAGAGAAAATATAAGAGCATGAATTATTTAAAAGTTGCTTTGTTCGTCGCATTATGCTTCGGTTTTGTGGCAACTGCGCAGCAAAAGGATTACACCCAATATGTTAACCCATTTATAGGTACTTCTAATTTTGGAGCTACCCATCCGGGAGCGATCGCTCCGCGCGGGATGGCGAGTGTTTCGCCATTTAACGTTGCTGGGCCTCAAAATGTACTGGAAAAAGACAGCCGCTGGTTGTCTAACCCTTATGTGAACGAGAATACCTTTTTAACCGGTTTCAGTCACCTTAATATGAGTGGTGTGGGCTGTCCTGATCTAGGCGTGATTTTGAGTATGCCCACTACAGGCGAACTCAAAACAGCGCATTTAGAGTATGGTACGACCTATAAAAACGAAGAAGCAAAACCGGGATATTATTCGGTTGACTTAGATAAATATGATGTCAAAACCGAACTCACCGCAAGCACGCGCGTGGGTGTGAGCAGGTATAGTTTTCCTGCCGGAAAGGCCAATCTTTTATTGAATTTAGGCCTTGGTCTTACTAACGAACACGGTGCGATGCTTAAGTTCAATTCACCTACAGAGATTGAAGGCTACCGTATGGTAGGTTCGTTTTGTTATAATAATGCTGAAAGTGCCTATCCGGTATATTTTGTTGCGCGCATTTCTGAAGCACCACAAAATTTTGGTATTTGGGATAAACCGGCAACCTATGAAGGTGTAGAAGCGCAGTGGATGGGTTATAACGGAAAGACGCGTCTCAAAGAGCAATTTATGCGTGAAGTGGTGGGAGATAGTATTGGCGCTTATGTGCAGTATGATTTTGAAAAGCCTACGCAGGTCGTGATGAAAATCGGCGTTTCTTATGTGAGCATAGCAAACGCACGTGAGAATCTTGATAAAGAAGTGGGCGATGCATCTTTTGACGAGGTGTATGAGCAAACCAAAAAAGCGTGGAATGATAAATTGAGTGTAGTAGAGGTAGAAGGTGACGATGAAGATGATAAAACCATTTTCTATACCGGATTGTATCACACGCAGATCGCGCCCAGTATTTTAAATGACAGAAACGGTGAGTATCCCGCAATGAAAACCCGGGCGACTAAAAAAACAGATGGTACGCGGTATACGGTATTTTCGCTTTGGGACACTTATCGCAATTACCACCAGTTGATGAGTTTGTTGTATCCGCAGGAGCAGTTAGATATGGTAAATTCTATGCTTGAGATCTATGACCAAAATGATTGGCTGCCCAAGTGGGAGCTTAATGCAACCGAAACCTTTACTATGGTTGGTGACCCTGCAGCAGTAGTTTTAGCAGATACTTATTTAAGAGGAATTACCGATTTTGATATTGAAAAAGCATACGCCGCGATGCTAAAAAGCGCTGATGCCCGTGATGAGAATCCGTTGCGGCCTGGCATAGCCGAATATATTGATAAAGGGTATGTGAGTGTTGATTCTGGTATTTCTGGGCCTGTGTCTACAACTCAAGAATACAATATTGCCGACTATAACATTGCATTGCTTGCAGAAGAATTAGGAAAAAAGGAAGATGCTAAGCGTTTTATGAAACGCGCGCTTTCTTATAAAAAACTATTCAATAAAGAATCAGGCTTTTTACAACCTAAAATGGCAGATGGGAGTTGGTACGAACCCTTTGATCCCCTTGCTGGTGCTAATTTTACCGAGAATCCTGGCTTTATAGAAGGTAATGCGTGGCAGTATTTATTTATGCAGCCACACGATATTAAAGGAATGATCAAGTTGATGGGTGGGGCCAAAAAGTTTGAAGCTAAGCTCGATGCGCTTTTTGCAGAAGATCAGTTTGATATGGCTAATGAGCCAGATATTGCTTATCCGTTTTTGTATAACTATTTGCCAGGGAAGAGTTATAAGACCCGAGAAAAAGTAGCGTCTTTAATTGACACGTATTTTACAAATAAACCTGCAGGGCTTCCGGGGAATGAAGATACAGGAACGATGAGTGCTTGGCTTATTTATGCGATGATGGGCTTTTACCCGATGACTCCGGGAGATGCTACGTATACGCTTTCGGCACCGCAGTTTAAAAAGATCACGATTCACTTGAATCCCGAGTTTTATGATAACAAAACATTGACGATTCAAAATGCGTCAAAAGATCCATCAAATAGGTCAAGTTTGTACTCCATAGATGGTAAAACCTATAGAAAGCCGGTGATCGCTCATAAGGATTGGGTTAAGGCAACTAACGTAGTTTTTGAATAAGTGAAGGCGCATTGTTCTCATTTTATTAACCTTTGATTGCCGATTGCGTTTTAGAAAAGATGTTATTTAGCTTCTTACAGCAGTTGTCTATCGAATCTTTTTTGAAATAGTTAAGAAAATTGGGAATTTCAACCTTAGAAAGCTAGATATTGTAACGTGATGATGTGAGAATAATAAAGAATAATAGTTTTCTAAGCATTTTTTAAAAGTCAGCAAAACTCATTCAGTAGATATGGATTTACAGGTTAAAGATTCGGCATTGATCAAATATGAACCCGCGGGGAAGTTTGAAGAAACGCGTTTTGAAAAAATACACAACATCAGTTTTCAAAATGCTACAGATGCTTCAATAATCGTAGCTCAGGAAATCGCAGCTTTAATCAGAAGCAAAGAAGCTGCTGGTGAAAAATGCGTTTTAGGTCTTGCAACCGGTTCTTCGCCTATCAATGTATATGCAGAACTTGTGCGTATGCATCAGGAAGAAGGCTTGAGCTTTAAAAATGTGATTACCTTTAATCTTGATGAATACTGGCCGATGGATAAATCAGACGTGCAGAGTTATCACTACTTTATGCACGAGCATTTATTCAATCACGTGGATATTCCTGCAGAGCAGGTGAATATTCCAGACGGGACGATTGCTCAAGAAGAGATCAAGTCGTTCTGTATCGCTTACGAAGAAAAAATAAAAGCAGCCGGAGGTTTAGATTTTCAGTTATTGGGAATCGGGCGAACCGGTCATATTGGTTTTAACGAACCGGGGTCGCACTTTAACAGTGGTACCCGAATGATTACGTTAGATTACTTGACGCGTGCTGATGCTTCGGGAGCGTTTAGAGGTTTGTCTAATGTGCCTAAGAAGGCGATCACAATGGGGATCAATACCGTGCTTGGTGCTAAGCGTATTGTGCTTTTAGGATGGGGGCAAAATAAAGCTGAAATCTTAAAGGAAACCATTGAAGGTGAAATCTCTTCGCATGTACCGGCAACCTATTTACAGGAGCACGAGAATACCACATTTGTACTTGATGATGCAGCTGCTTCAGAATTAACCCGAGTGAAAACACCGTGGTTAGTGGGTACTTGTGATTGGACCAAAGAACTTACTGCGAAAGCAGTGTTTTGGCTATGCCAAAAAGTAAATAAAACGATTTTAAGCCTTACCGATAAAGATTATAACGACAACGGGATGTCAGACCTTCTGGCGCTTCAAGGTTCTGCATATAATCTTAATATTGAAATGTTTAATAAGCTTCAGCATACCATCACGGGATGGCCGGGAGGTAAGCCGGGAGCAGATGATACTAATAGACCAGAACGTGCCGAGCCTGCAAAAAAACGTGTGATTATTTTTAGTCCACACCCTGATGATGATGTGATCTCTATGGGAGGTACTTTTGATCGTCTGGTAGAGCAGGGCCACGATGTGCATATCGCCTATCAGACTTCAGGAAATATTGCGGTTTCAGACCACGAGGCTTTGAAGTTTGCTGAGGTTGCTGCGCAAATTGGTAACGGTGACAGAGAGAAATTTGCAGCGATTGCTGAACAAATAAAGAATAAACAACGCAATGAGATCGATCCGGTTGAAGTGCGTCAGTTAAAAGGAATTATAAGACGTTGTGAGTCTTTAGGAGCGACCCGTTTTGAGGGAGTTCCTGACGAGCAAGTACACTTTTTAGACCTTCCATTCTATGAAACAGGAGGGATTAAAAAGAATCCAATGTCTCAGGATGATGTTGACATTGTGAATGACCTAATCGCAACAGTAAAACCGCATCAAATTTATGCGGCTGGTGATCTTGCAGATCCGCACGGGACGCATAAAGTGTGTTTAAATATTATTTTTGAATCACTTAAGCAGCTCAAGAGCGAATCGTATATGAATGATTGCTGGGTGTGGTTGTACCGCGGAGCTTGGCACGAGTTTGAAATGCACGAGATCGAGATGGCAGTGCCTATGAGTCCAGATCAGGTGCTTAAAAAGCGTCAGGCGATCTTTTATCACCAGTCACAAAAAGACGGTGTGATGTTTCAAGGAGAAGACTTGCGTGAGTTTTGGGTGCGTGCCGAAGATCGGAATAAAGAGACTGCTGGTAAGTACAGAGCTTTAGGACTTGCAGAATATGCTGCGATGGAAGCTTTTATGCGTTATCACTTTTAAGTTGAGACAATAAAAATTAAACGAATATTCATTTATGGTAGCTTTAGAAACACTTGATTATGCCATTATCATTGGCTTTTTTGCAACAACCCTTATTGTTGGGCTTTTGGTTGCAAAAAAATCAGGTAAAAGCTCCTCAGAATATTTTCTCTCAGGCCGAAACATGCCGTGGTGGTTATTGGGGATTTCAATGGTGGCGACCACCTTTTCTACCGATACGCCTAATTTGGTTACCGATATTGTGCGTAATCAAGGAGTGAGTGGTAACTGGGTTTGGTGGGCATTTTTGATCACCGGTTTGCTTACTGTTTTTGTATATGCAAAACTGTGGCGTAAGTCTGAAGTGAATACCGATATTGAATTTTATGAATTACGCTACGGCGGAAAACCTGCTAAATTTTTACGTGGTTTTCGTGCGGTGTATTTGGGTGTGATCTTCAATATCATGGCGATGAGCGCTGTGACTTTGGCTGCGATTAAAATAGGTCAAATCATGCTTGGTTTGACTCCGTTAGAAACTATAGGTTACGCCGGGTTGGTCACAGTAATCTTCAGTACGATTGGAGGATTTAAAGGGGTGGTTTATACCGATTTTATTCTCTTTTTTGCGGCAATGGCCGGCGGTATTGGTGCAGCATATTACTGTGTGAATCTGCCAGAAGTTGGTGGGATGGAAGGTTTAATGGCTAACGAAGCAGTGATCAATAAAATCAATATCCTTCCTGATCTTGACGATTCTACCATCTTGATCACTTTATTGATCATTCCGCTTGCGGTACAATGGTGGAGTGCCTGGTATCCCGGGGCAGAACCCGGAGGTGGTGGTTATATTGCGCAGCGTATGCTTGCTGCTAAAGATGAGAACCACGCCATTGGAGCAACTTTTTTCTTTAACGCATTGCATTATGCATTACGTCCTTGGCCGTGGATTTTAGTAGCCTTGGCTTCAATAGTTGTGTATCCAGATATCGCAAGTATTCACGAAGCGTTCCCGAATATTGTAGAAAGTAAGTTAGGAGATGATTTAGCCTATTCGGCGATGTTGACCAAGTTGCCCAGCGGATTATTAGGTCTTGTGATGGCTTCATTAATTGCGGCATATATGTCTACGATATCAACGCATTTAAACTGGGGTTCTTCGTATGTGGTAAATGACTTTTATGCACGCTACGTTAAGCCTGGAGCTTCTCAAAAAGAAATGGTGAACGTAGGACGAATTTCTACGGTTTTATTGATGGTAATCAGTTCTGGAGTTGCGTTACTGCTTACGAATGCCTATCAACTGTTCAATATTATTTTGATGTTTGGGGCAGGTACCGGGTTGATATTTATCTTACGCTGGTTCTGGTGGCGCATTAATGCATGGAGTGAGATCTCTGCGATGTTCTCTTCCGGGATCATTTCGATTCTATTCAATTTTACCTCATTGGGTGTTGTTCTTTTTGGTACTGCAGAGGTAGATGGATTGTTACCTAATTGGTCAACCTATCCGGTGGTCGTTTTGCTTACTTCAATAGTTTGGATTTCGGTAACCTATTTAACCAAGCCTGAAAAAGATAAAACCTTATTTAATTTTTATAAACAAACGCAGCCTGGAGGTCCGGGTTGGGAAAAGATCATTGTGCGCGCACGTGCAGAAGGTCAGGCTTTAATGGAGTCTAATCAAAAATGGTCTGTTCCCGCGGGAATCTTAGCAACACTCGTGGGCTGTATTACAATATATGGTGCGTTATTTAGCACCGGATACTGGATTTATGGGTATTACACTCAAGCCAGCATCCTAACGTTACTCACGCTGATTGCAACCATAGCCCTGGTGAAGTTATGGCAGCGCATAAAAACGAGAGTTTTTTGAGTTTTTTTTAAATTGTTTCTGGTGAAAAGGGCGCTTTTGCAAGCGCCCTTTTTTTGTTTAAGAAATTGACTATTTTAAGTATTAAATCCAATCATTATTTTAATTTTAAATGTAAGTGTAATGAGATGGTTGATTACAATTTTGAAAATTTTGATGATTATGAGTTTGAAATTCTTTGTAGGGAATTGTTGAATGAGGAAAACAAAATTCATATTAAATCGAATCACGGCTTAGATTATGAGCATATACTCTCATTTAGCAATTTTAAGAGAGGCAAAGATGAAGGTGTTGATTTGTATTTTGAAGATGGAGAAACTAGTGTAGTTGGACAAGTTAAACTTTCAAGGGGGAAATTTTCTGATTTATTTTACAGTCTAAAGAGAAAGGTAAAAGGGATAAACGAATTGTCAAAAGTAAAGAAGCTAAACCCTTCAAAATACATTTTCATGACATCTGTTCCGATGTCTTTAGCTAATAAAAAGAAACTTATTGAATATTTCAGTCCATTTATTATCTCTTTAAATGATATTTATGGAAGAGAGGATCTAAATCGTTTATTATCTAAATATTCTAGAATTGAAAAGAAATTCGTAAAACTTTACTTTTCTAATTCTGTTACTCTAGAACGATTGCTCAACAATGCTACTCTTACAAGAAGTAATTTTACGGTTGAGGAAATTAAAAGCCAAATTAAATATTTTGTACAAACTAAAAGTTTTAGTAAGGCATTATCGATAATCGAAAAATCTAATGTTTTAATTATAAAAGGACTACCCGGAGTGGGTAAAACTACACTAGCTAAAATATTATCCTTTTACTTCATTGAGAAGGGTTATACGTTTATTGAAATTTTAACATTAGACTCTGAAATAGAAAGGTTAATTGATTCCGATGAGTGTCCTTATGTTTTTTATTATGATGACTTCCTTGGTGCAAACTCCTTCGTTTTATCTGACTCTTTGAGGAATGAAGGTAGGCTTAATAAATTGTTAAGGAGAATATCAAATAAGAGTGATAAAGCTCTTATTATGACTTCAAGGACTAATATTATTAATACGGCTAGTTATCGATCTGATAAACTTAAAAGAGCATTCCATAGTATTTCTAAATTTGAAGTTGATGCATCTGCACTCAATTATTATGAGAAGGGTAAGATTCTTGATAATCATTTGCAGAGAAACTCATTTAAAAAGAGCTTTTTCGAAAAAGAATTTAGAAAAAAAATTATAGGGCATAAGAATTTTTCCCCAAGGCTAATCGAACATGTGACAGATAGACTTAACTATGAATTAAACGAGAATGATTATAAAGAGTTTGTAATTTCTAGTTTGAACGATCCCTCTGAAATATGGGACTTTGCTTATAATCATCAAATAGATTATAAAAGCCGCATATACTTAAATCATTTATTTCTTTTTGGGGGAGGTTGTGAGCATATGAAATTTAAAAATTCATTTAATCGACGCTTAGATTTTGAAGTACTACATAATAATTTCCTTAAGCAAAATAATGAGTTCAAGGAGTGTACTACTATATTAGATGGTACATTTATTACGATTAATCGAAACAGGTCGATGGACAATGAGAGTTTTATTGAATTTATTAATCCTTCCGTTGGGGATTTTTTAATTAAAGAAATTAGAAATAATCTAGAGTTAATTAAAGGGTCTGTTTCTTGTTTTGATGATGGTGCCATTATTTGGATAAGGTTTAATCATCACAAAAGGGACTTGTTAGAAATTTTTAATTTGAGTGAGCTTAAAAAACTTTTTTTAAATGAAAGTCGGCTTCATTTATTTAAAAATAATATAGAGCTAATAAAATATTTTGAAACATTAATTTACTATTTCGAGATTAGAGAAATAGCAGAACTATTTTCAAATCAAATTGAATCACTTGTATTGGTTGGTTATAATGAAGTGCCATTAGAAGTTTATTGTGGTTTTATGATTAAATACCGGGAATTTGAAGTAGTTAGTGATACCGTTAGGAGTAACGCGGATTCAATATATAAGGCATTGTTGAATAGGTCGGAATATGAAGGAGACTTTATTGAAGTTAACCAATTTTTTAAATGTTTTTCCATAGAATCTTACTTGAGTTTGTCTCAAAATCAGATCGATAATCTCCGAAAGAAAACAATAGAGCGAGTTCTAAAGGATTCAGTTAAGCAGTTTATTCATGAGAATTGTGAGAATATTTTATCTTACAATGATGTTGAAATATTTTATGAGTTTTCTAGGGAGGTTTTTAAGAAGCGTTATCTAGAATATGGGCATATTGAGGGCATATTGGTGAAAATTCTAGACTCTCAAAATTGGCAACATTTGATAGAGTACCATAAATTCAAATATGCTAAATGAAACTCATAATTCAGTACTTCGCACATCTAAAACATTTAAGAAAATCTTAATATTTAGCGTCGCTAAGCTACGCGCAACGGTTATTCAGCGATTAATTTTCAAAACGAATTGATGTTCTTATAGTTTTAAAGAGCGTATTGTAAGTATTTTTATCTTATTGTTGAGATTTTGACAATACCTTCAGAAAAAAGCTAAAAGGTCATATGTGTTATATTTATTTGAGAAAGTTGACAACTGCTGTGTTCGTGCTTGTTTTCATGGCAGTGCAACTTTCGGCACAGGAGCAAGTTCCTGCTAATGCTGTTTACAAAAGTTCTAGAGCGCCTATAGAAGCCAGGGTTACAGATCTGCTAGAGCGCATGACTGTAGAAGAAAAAGTAGGTCAGCTTACCACCCTTTTAGGGTGGAAAATGTATACCAAAACCGGTAATTCGGTTGAAGCAAGCGAAGCGCTAAAAACGGCGATCGAAGAACAGAAAATTGGCGCCCTTTGGGGCGTGATGCGTGCCGATCCTTGGACGCAAAAAACCTTATTAAACGGTCTAAATCCAGAACTAGCAGCAAAGGCGACCAATGCCATTCAAAAAGTAGCTGTTGAAGAAAGCAGGTTAGGAATTCCTTTATTTCTGGCAGAAGAAGCGATGCACGGGCATATGGCAATTGGGACAACAGAGTTTCCTTCGGCGATCGCTCAGGCGAGTACCTTTAATCCGCAATTGAATAAAAAAATGGGAGCGGCAGTTGCAAAAGAATTACGCGCTCAAGGTGCGCACATTGGTTACGGGCCTATATTAGATTTAGCGCGTGAACCGCGTTGGTCTCGGGTTGAAGAGACCTTTGGTGAAGATCCTTATTTAATTTCTGAAATGGGATTGGGCGTTATAGAAGGCTTCCAGGGAGAAGGAATAGATAATCCCGAAAATGTAATTTCAACTTTAAAGCATTTTGCAGCTTACGGAGTTTCTGAAGGCGGTCACAACGGCGGTGCGGTGCATATTGGGCAACGCGAACTCATGCAAGATTATATGTATCCGTTCAAAAAGGCGATCGATGCGGGAGCACTTTCTGTAATGACGGCATATAGTTCGGTTGATGGAATTCCGAGTACTTCAAACAAAGCTTTGCTTACCGGTTTATTGCGGGAGCAATGGGGCTTTGACGGTTTTGTAGTTTCAGACTTGGCAAGTATTGAAGGAATCAAAGGTGATCATCATGCAGCGGCAACTTTTGAAGACGCTGCAGCCTTGGCGATGAACGCCGGTGTGGATGCAGATTTAGGCGGAAATGGCTTTGATGATGAATTGCTCCATGCTTTTAAAAGTGGAAAGGTTTCTGAAGCACGTTTGGACGAAGCGGTGAAAAACGTATTGCGTTTAAAGTTTAAAATGGGACTTTTTGAAAATCCATACGTAGAAGAAAAGACACCCAAAAAAGAGGTGCGCAGTACTGCACATATAGCGATCGCAAAAGAAATGGCGCTAGAAGGGGTAACCTTACTCAAAAATGAGAATGGATTGCTTCCACTATCTAAAGACCTTAAAAAAATTGCAGTGATCGGGCCCAATGCAGATACTCAATACAATCAATTGGGAGATTATACTGCGCCTCAAGAGCCAGAATTTATTGTGACGCCTCTTGAGGGAATTCGTGCCAAAATGCCAAAGGCTGAGATCACTTATGTAAAAGGGACAGCCATTCGCGATACCACACAAACCGATATTCCGGCAGCGGTAGCTGCGGCAAAAAATGCCGAAGTTGCTATTGTGGTTTTAGGAGGTTCCAGTGCACGGGATTTCAAAACCGAATATCTGGAAACCGGTGCGGCAACCGTGTCTTCAAAAGAAAATGAGGTGCTAAGTGATATGGAAAGTGGTGAAGGCTACGACCGTTCTACCTTAGACCTTATGGGAAAACAATTGGAGCTTTTACAGGCTGTGGAAGCGACAGGAACCCCAACAATATTAGTGTTGATTACTGGCAGACCATTGTTGATCAATTGGCCTGCCAAACACATTCCTGCAATTATAGACACGTGGTATCCCGGTTCGCAGGGAGGTCACGCGCTGGCAGATGTTTTATTTGGTGATTATAATCCGGCGGGTCGTTTACCGGTTTCGATACCAAAATCGGTAGGACAATCACCGGTGTATTATAATCACTGGTGGCCCAAGCGTCGTGACTATGTAGAAGAAACTTCGGCACCCTTGTATGCTTTTGGTCACGGCTTGAGTTATACTACTTTTGACTATGCTGATTTAAAGATTACGCAAAGCGGAAATGCTGCAAGCACGACCATTGAAGTTTCGGTTGAAGTTACCAATACCGGAGATCGTGATGGGGATGAAGTCGTTCAATTGTACGTGCGTGATGTGGTAAGCAGCGTGGTGACTTCAGTAAAACAATTACGCGGTTTTGAACGCATCCATTTGGCCAAAGGCGAAAGCAAAACAGTGACGTTCACGTTGACGCCAGTAGAATTAGCACTTTTTGATGCCGAAATGAATCACGTAGCCGAAGCCGGTGAATTTGAAGTTCAACTAGGAGCTTCTTCTCAAGATATTAGACTTAAAGACAGTTTTGAACTGTTAGAATCCATAAGATTAACAAACAACTAAAGTTTTTATGCAACGCCTTTCATACTCTAAGTTTTTTTATGTTTTAGCTGTGCTGCTGGGATCCCTATCCGGCAGCAACGGCTTATTTGCACAAGGTGGCAATCTGCACGAACAATCAAAAATATATCAAGCACCAACAGATCCTCAGGTTAAAGAGAAACTTGCTACTTGGGGCGATCAAAAGTTTGGTATGCTCATTCATTGGGGAGTATATGCAGTTCCCGGTATTATCGAGAGCTGGCAAATTTGCTCTGAGCCTTGGCTGGAGCGTCCTGAAGGAATCTCATACAACGACTATAAAAAATGGTATTGGAATTTGAGTTCAGTTTTCAATCCCGTGAATTTTGATCCGGATCAATGGGCTGATGCTGCTGCCGACGCCGGAATGAAATATGTGGTTTTTACCACCAAGCATCACGACGGTTTCAATATGTTTGATACCCAGCAAACCGATTATAAAATCACCAACGGACCTTTCAAAAACCATCCAAAAGCCAATGTTGCCAAATATGTATTTGAGGCATTTAGAAAGAAAGATTTTATGATCGGGGCTTATTTTTCTAAACCGGACTGGCATTCGCAAGATTTCTGGTGGGATAAATATGCAACACCAGACCGTAATGTGAATTATGACATCAGAAAATATCCTGAAAAATGGAAAAGCTTTCAGGATTTCACGTTCAATCAGATCAGTGAGCTGATGCACGATTATGGGTCAATAGACATTTTATGGTTAGATGGTGGCTGGGTACGCCCGCGTGAGACCGTGACCGATGAAGTGCGTGCCTGGGGAGCTCCAATTCCAGAATTCAGTCAGGAGATCGATATGCCGCGTATCGCAAAAATGGCAAGGGAAGCACAGCCGGGAATCATCTTTGCAGACCGTACCGTTCATGGGCCTTACGAGAACTATCAAACTCCTGAGCGTTCGATCCCGGAAACCAAACTAGATCATCCTTGGGAAACCAATATGACTTTAGGAAATAACTGGGGTTATGTGCCTAATGATAACTTTAAAACTTCGGCAAAAGTGATTCACAGTTTAGTTGAAGTTGTTGCCAAAGGCGGAAACATGCTTTTAGGAGTTGGGCCACAGCCAGATGGTTTATTGCCTCCTGATGCGCTACCTATTCTTACTGAAATAGGAAACTGGTTAGATACAAACGGGGAGGCAATTTACGGTACCTACGCGATCGATCATTATCACAGTGAGGCAACGTATTTTACTGCAAATGATAAAAATACCTTTGCAATCACCTTATTGACCGAAGGTGAAGCGGTGCCTAATACGGTGAGCTGGGAAGGGAATCTTCCTAAAAAAGGAAGCAGCCTTAAACTGGTAAGTACCGGGAAAAAACTAAACTATACGATTAAAGATAATGTGGTGACCGTTAAGCTTCCTGCTTCGGTAAGAGATGCCGCAAAAGCAGCGCTTGCATTTTCTTATAAATCAGAATAAACGCTTTGTATGAATAGATTTTATATTCCTTTATTAAGTTTTTTATTGTGTGGTCTTGTAGCCTGTGAGTCTTCAAATGATGGTGTTCCTGAGCCTTATGGTGCAGTGCCTTCAGAAGAGCAGCTCGCGTGGTATGATATGGAAATGAATGCGTTCATTCATTTTACCATAAACACCTTTACCGATAAAGAATGGGGTTATGGAGATGAATCTCCAGCGCTTTTTAATCCGTCTGAATTGGATACCGATCAGTGGATGTCTGTGCTGGAAGAAACCGGCTTCAGCGGAACTATCCTAACAGCAAAACACCACGACGGTTTTGCCTTGTGGCCTTCAGCATATACAGAGCACGATATAGCTTCGAGTCCGTATAAGGATGGAAAAGGAGATTTAGTAAAAGAAGTTTCAGAAGCAGCCAAAGCACACGGTTTGCAATTTGGAGTTTATCTTTCGCCCTGGGATCGTAATCGTGCCGATTATGGTGAGGAATCATATATCACGTATTACCGCAATCAACTTAAAGAATTATTCACGGGTTACGGACCTGTTTTTGAAATGTGGTTTGATGGTGCTAACGGAGGTGACGGCTACTATGGCGGCGCCAATGAAGAGCGCAAGATCGATCGTCAAAATTACTACGATTGGCCAACAACGTTAAAAATGGTCGATTCGATGCAGCCGCAGGTTTTGTTTTTTAGTGATGCAGGGCCAGATTTGCGTTGGGTAGGAAATGAACGTGGAATTGGCGGAGAAACCCATTGGAATACCATTACAACAGATACGCTTTATGCCGGTAAAGCAGGAATTGAAGAGCTCTTGCAAAGCGGAACCAAAAATGGAAAAAGCTGGATTCCGGCAGAGGTGAATACGTCGATTCGTCCGGGTTGGTTTTATCACGCTTCAGAAGATTCACTGGTGCGCTCTCCAGAAAATTTATTTGAATTGTACCTGACTTCTGTAGGTCGCGGTTCAACCTTATTATTGAATATTCCTCCAGATCGTCGCGGTTTATTTCACGAGAATGATGTGGCGTCACTTCGTGGATTCAGAAAAATATTAGACAGCGTTTTTGCTGAAAACTTAGCTGAGAAGGCTACTGCTACCGCAACTCCGGTGCGTGGTGATAAGCCTATTTATGCCGCAGATAAAGTGCTTGATGGCGATGCAGAAACCTATTGGGCAACAAATGACGGTGTGACTACCGGAAGCATCGAACTGAGTTGGGATGCGCCGCAAACACTGAATTATATTTCACTTCAGGAGTATATCAAACTCGGTCAGCGCGTGGCTGCATTTACAGTTTCGGTTTGGGAAGATGGTGCTTGGAAAGAAGTGCAAAACCAAACAACGATCGGGCATAAGCGCATCCTGAAATTAAATGGAGTGGAAACCTCAAAACTTAAAATCGAGATCACCGAAGCATTAGCTTGCCCATTGATTTCTAACATCGCAGTGTACTAGATTCTATGCAAGTTGTACGAACAAACTTTTTCGCTTTAGTCCTTATTATGCTGAGTTTTGGCTTTGCTCAAGCTCAGGATGATGCCCCATTCAAAATAGAAAATGGCTCTTTTGTATATAATGGAAAGCCAACGCCTATTTACTCCGGCGAGATGCATTACGAGCGTATTCCAAAGGAATATTGGCGTCATCGCATTCAGATGATGAAAGCGATGGGTTTGAATACCATTGCCACCTACGTATTCTGGAATTACCACAATCCGGCTCCCGGAGTTTGGGATTTTAAAACCGGAAACCGCAACGTAGCCGAGTTCATTAAAATCGCACAGGAAGAAGAGATGTTCATCATTTTACGCCCGGGACCGTATGCGTGCGGTGAGTGGGAATTTGGTGGCTATCCTTGGTTTTTACAAAACATTCCGGGGCTTAAAGTGCGTGAGAACAATGCACAATTTTTAGCAGCTTGTAAAGAATACATCAACGAACTCGCTAAACAAGTTGCGCCTTTGCAGGTTAATAATGGTGGAAATATCATTATGACGCAGGTAGAGAATGAATTTGGTTCGTATGTGGCTCAGCGGGAAGATATCTCGCTTGAAGATCATAAAGCATACAAAGAAGCTATTTTCAAAATGCTGAAAGATGCCGGTTTTCAGGCACCATTTTTCACTTCTGATGGCGCGTGGCTTTTTGAAGGCGGAAGTCTTGAAGGCGTATTACCCACAGCTAATGGAGAAGGAAATATCGATAACCTGAAAAAGGTGGTCAATAAATTCAATAACAACGAAGGGCCGTATATGGTTGCCGAGTTTTATCCGGGTTGGTTAGATCATTGGGCAGAGCCTTTTGTAAAAATTAGCGCTTCAGATATTGCAAAACAAACTGAAGTGTATCTTAAAAACGGTGTGAATTTCAATTTTTATATGGCGCACGGCGGGACCAATTTCGGTTTTACCTCAGGAGCCAATTATAATGATGAGCACGATATTCAACCGGATATTACCAGCTACGATTATGATGCGCCTATTTCTGAAGCAGGTTGGGCAACTCCTAAATATGACAGTATTCGTGCATTGATGCAAAAATATGCGCCGTATGAGATCCCGGAGGTGCCGGAACAAATTCCTGTTATTGAAATTCCGCAGATTCAATTGACAAAAACAATGGATGCGCTTACGTATATCAAAAAGCAAAAACCGGTGACGAGTGATAGTCCGCTTACGTTTGAGCAACTCGAGCAAGGTTATGGTTATGTGTTGTATAAAAAACGCTTTACGCAACCTATCACCGGAACGCTTAAAGTGCCCGGGTTACGCGATTTTGCAACCGTTTATGTAAATGGTAAGAAAGTAGGCGAACTCAACCGCGTCTTCAACTCGTATGAAATGCCGATTAAAATTCCATTTAATGGGAGTTTAGAGATCTTGGTAGAGAATATGGGGCGCATTAATTACGGTGCAGAGATCGTGAATAACTTTAAAGGAATTATCGCTCCCGTGAGCATCAATGATTATGAGATCACAGGTGGTTGGGAGATGTATAAAGCGCCTTTTGCGGAAGTGCCGGAAGTTATAAATTCAACGGAAGTAAAAACAGGAAGACCTGTTGTGTGTTCAGGAAATTTCGATTTGAAAAAGCAAGGAGATACCTTTCTTAATATGAGCGAAATGGGTAAAGGAATCGTTTTTGTAAACGGACATAATTTAGGGCGTTATTGGAAAGTGGGTCCACAGCAAACGCTGTATGTTCCGGGGTGTTGGTTGAAGAAAAAGGACAATACCATTACCATTTTTGAGCAACTGAATGATGTTGCAGCGACTTCTATTTCCGCACAAAAAACACCGATTCTTGAGGATCTAAAAAATTAAACAAAGCCCCTATGTCAAAAAAATATATCAAAGAAGCTTGCGTAGAAAGCCTAGCTCAGGCCATTAAAGCCGAAGAAAAAGGAGCAGACCGCTTGGAGCTTTGCGCTTACCTAGCTTTTGACGGTTTAACGCCGGCTCCAGATCTAATTTCTGAAGTGATCAAGGCGGTTAAGATCCCGGTACGCGTGATGATCAGGCCGCGCAATGGCGACTTTAATTATAGTGAAGAAGAGCTTGAGCATATGAAAGCCTGCATAGCATTTTGTAAGAAAGAAGGCGCTGAGGGTGTAGTTTTTGGTGTTTTAAACGAGTCTAAGAAACTCAATATTGAGGCTGTTAAAATGCTTACAAAAGCAGCAAAGCCTTTAAAAGTGGTAATTCATAAAGCCATTGATGCAACACCAGATATTGACGCAGCTTTAAAAGAGCTTTTGCAGGTTGAAGGTGTAGATACTGTGCTCACTTCAGGAGGGAAATCTAATGCGTTTGATGGAGCGGAAAATTTAAACCGACTAATAACAATGGCGGGAAATAAACTTCAGATTATGCCTGCCGGAAAAATCACTCAATTCAATTTAACCGAACTTCATCATCTCGTGGAAGCAGAAGCGTATCACGGACGATTGATCGTTGGAGAATTAGCCTAACCAATGCAATTAGAAAAGATCAAAGCACAAGTAGTCGTTTTAGTTTTAGGTGTGTTTACTGCGTGTCAAACGAGCGAAACGCCTAAATTAAGTATCGTACAAGAAGGGTTTATTTATGAGGAAGCACCTTTTCCGCAGTGTCACGCTTCAACCTTGGTTGAGGCCCAGGACGGAAGTATTATCGCAGCTTGGTTTGGTGGGGAATACGAGCGGCATCCTGATGTAAGTATCTATCAAAGTAAACTTACAGATGCCGTTTGGTCAACACCGCAAAAAATAGCTGACGGTAAGGTAGAAAACGATACGCTGAGTTATCCCACGTGGAATCCCGTGCTTTTCAAAAATGCCGAAAATACATTGATGCTGTATTACAAAGAAGGTCCATCGCCATCTACCTGGTGGGGAAAATTCAAAACTTCTGAAGATAACGGCGCTTCGTGGTCAGCAGCAGAGCAATTACCCGAAGGAATTTTAGGTCCTATCGAGAATAAGCCCATCCAGCTTGCAAACGGAAGTATTGTAAGTCCGTCTAGCGTAGAGTCAGAAGATGGTGCAGTTTGGACATCGCATATTGAATTATCAAGCGATAACGGCTATACTTGGGAGCGGGTTGGGATTCCTTCAGCAGATACGGTTAAAGTCATTCAGCCTACCTTGATTCAGCTTAAAAATGGAAATCTGAAAGCTTTATTACGCAGCGATCAGAATTATATTTTAGAAAGTGAAAGTTCAGATCAAGGTAAAACCTGGTCTGAAGCTACCAAGGGAACAATGCTTAATCCCAATAGTGGGATAGATGCGGTTACGCTTAAGAGCGGAAATTTTCTTTTGGTTTACAATCCTACCGAAGCCGGTGCTGATTGGTCAGACGGGCGCAATAAACTCAATCTGGCGTATAGTACAGACGGTTCGCATTGGGAAGATGTGTTGCAGTTAGAAAATGAGGCTGAAGGCGAATTTAGCTATCCTGCGATCATCCAAGATTCAGAAGGTTTGGTGCATATTACATACACGCATAACCGGTCAAAAATAAAATACCTGCAACTTAAGCTGGAGTAATCTAGACCAAGGTTAGTTTAATTCCCATCTCGCGAATACGTTCTGCATCTGCGGCAGATAGGTCCTTGTCCGTAATGATTTCGCTAATTTCATCAAGTTCGCAGATCTTAGCTAAACTGCGTTTTCCAAATTTTGAAGAATCTGCCAGAATGATTGTTTTCTGCGCGGCTTCCATCATTTTTTTATTCAAGATCGCCTCTTCAATATTAGTGGTAGTACAGCCAAAATCGAGATCAATCCCATCAACTCCCATAAAAAATTGATGAGAAGAGATGTGTTGCAAAATATGCTCTGCGTAATGCCCCGTAACCGAACCGGAACGATGGCGAATGTTTCCGCCCAATTGAATAATATCAATATCGCGATGTTTCATCAACTCAATCGCAACGAGAAGTGAGGAAGTAATTACATTGAGTTTGCCAATGGGTTTAATCGCTTTCGCCAGCTGTTGTACGGTGGTTCCGCTTGCGATAATGATAGAATCGTTTTCCTGAATGCGTTGAGCAGCCGCTTCTGCTATGAGCGATTTTTCTTCGGCAGATATTGAAGCTTTTTCGCTTACGTCGCGCTCGTTCATATAAGGATTTTCTAAAGAGGCACCACCGTGCGTTCTAAAGAGCAAGCCTTTATCTTCCAGAAGTTTCAAATCTTTTCTTATGGTTACGGCTGAGACATCGAGTCGCTCACAAAGGGTCGCAACTTTAACATGTTTCTCTTTTTTTAAAAGATCTAAAATTTCCTGATGACGTTCCATTATTATAAGGTTTGAGTGCTAAAAAGCACTACAAATATAAGGTCTTAAAGTGTTTTTAAAAATGCTTTCTTTTGGTTTCGTTTTTAATCGTTACTGTTTATTTTAATAATTTAAACGAAACTTTAACTTTCAAATGAAATCGTTTTAGTGTCATTTTATATATATTTGGCGACATAAAGAAATATTAAGAAACCAAACGATGGCGAATATATTTGCGCGTGAGCATTTGACAGGACAACTTTCACAAACCAAAAAATGGGACGTGATTGTGATTGGAGGAGGAGCAACAGGACTTGGAGTAGCTTTAGATAGTGCTACTCGAGGTTATAAAACCTTGTTGCTAGAGCAGGTAGATTATGCAAAGGGAACTTCTAGCCGAAGTACAAAATTAGTGCACGGTGGCGTGCGCTATCTTGCACAAGGAGATATTGACCTGGTTAAAGAAGCCTTATACGAGCGCGGATTATTGGCTCAAAACGCACCGCATTTGGTGAAGAACCAAAACTTCATCATTCCAAACTACAGATGGTGGGAAGGAATTTATTATACCATCGGGTTAAAAGCTTATGATTTTCTTGCCGGAAAACTGAGTTTAGGAAAATCGAAGCATATCAACAAAACCAAAACCACAGAGCGTCTTTCAACCCTAAGACAAAAAGGACTTTATGGTGGAGTCGTATATAAAGATGGGCAGTTTGATGATTCGCGTTTGGCGACGAATATCGCACAAACCGCAATTGAAAACGGAGCTACTTTACTCAACCATTTTAAAGTCACTGATCTTTTGCAAAACGATACCGGCAAAATTATAGGTGTCGAAGCGAAAGATACCGAAACCGATGCACATTATACGTTTTCAAGTGATGTAGTGATCAATGCAACCGGAGTATTTACAGATGAGATTCTGCGTATGGAAAACGCCGAAGCTAAAAAATCGGTAGTGCCAAGTCAGGGGGTGCATTTAGTTTTTGATAAATCATTTTTGCCTGGAGACGATGCGATTATGGTCCCTAAAACCAGTGACGGTCGTGTGTTGTTTGCTGTGCCTTGGCATGATAAAGTGTTAGTGGGTACTACAGATACCAATCTGGATGATCATAGTTTGGAACCTCAGGCACAGGAGCAGGAAATTGAATTTATCCTGCAAACCTTCAATAATTATTTGAATAAGAAAGTGACGCGCGCTGATGTGCGAAGCATTTTTGCCGGTTTGCGTCCGCTTGCTGCGCCTAAAGACGATTCAGAAAAAACGAAAGAAATTTCGCGTAGTCATAAAGTGATCGTTTCAGAAACCGGTTTGATCACCATTACCGGCGGAAAGTGGACCACCTACCGTAGAATGGCACAAGACACGATAAATAAAGCGATTTCGCTTAAAAAGCTTCCGAAGAAAGCCTGTGAAACAGCGCATTTGGCAATTCACGGAGCACAACCTACTGAAGACCGTAGTAATCATATGTACATTTACGGAAGCGATCAAAAAGGGATTGCCAGCCTTATAAAACAACAACCGGAATTGGGTGAAAAATTACACGAGCGTCTTCCGTTTTTGAAAGCGGAAGTGATCTGGGCCGTGCGTTATGAAATGGCGCGTACAGTTGAAGATGTGTTGGCTAGACGCGTGAGAGCTTTGTTTTTAGATGCGGCTGCTGCCCGTGAAATGACTGCTGAGGTAGCGCAATTGATCGCAGCTGAGCTGAATCGTGATGAAGCCTGGAAACTTAACCAGATAGAAGAATTTACAAAATTGGCTAACCACTATTGCATTGAAGGCAATACGGTTACCGCATAAATAAAATCGGGCACTACGGCTTTAACGTCGCAGTGCCTTAATCTTTAAACCTATATTATACAACATGGACCAGTTTATATTATCCCTGGATCAGGGAACAACAAGTTCGCGCGCAATCGTTTTCGACAAGAAAGGTGGAATTGTGTCGATAGCTCAGAAAGAATTTAAACAATACTTCCCTAAACCGGGTTGGGTAGAGCACGATCCTCAGGAAATATGGTCCACACAAGCGGGTGTCGCTGCCGAGGCAACCGTTTCTAAAGGTTTAAACGGAAAAAATATAGCAGGGATCGGGATTACCAATCAGCGGGAAACAGTTGTTGTTTGGGATAAAAACACCGGCGAACCGGTATATAACGCGATCGTTTGGCAAGACAAGCGTACAGCAGATTATTGCGAAGAACTGAAAGAAAATGGCAAGGCCGAAATGATTCAGGAGAAAACCGGATTGGTGATCGACTCGTACTTCGCCGGAACCAAAGTAAAATGGATACTCGATAATGTAGAAGGTGCACGCGAAAAAGCCGAAGCCGGGGATTTGATCTTAGGAACCATAGATACGTGGTTGATCTGGAAATTCACTAAAGGTGAATTGCACGTGACCGATGTTACTAATGCGTGTAGAACCTTGCTTTTTAACATCAATACGATGGAATGGGACGAGGAACTTCTTGAGCTTTTTGATGTTCCAAAAAGTATGCTTCCGGAAGTTAAAGATTCTAGTGAAGTATATGGGCATACCAAAACCACCATTTTTGCATCTAAAATTCCTATTGCCGGAATCGCGGGAGATCAGATGGCAGCATTGTTTGGGCAGATGTGTACCAAAAAGGGAATGGTTAAAAATACCTACGGAACGGGTTGCTTTATGTTGATGAACATTGGAGACAAACCTATTCTTTCTAAAAATAATTTATTGACCACGGTTGCCTGGAGAATTAACGGTAAAACCGAATATGCACTTGAAGGAAGCATTTTTATTGGTGGTGCCGTAGTACAATGGTTGCGTGACGGTTTAGGAATTATCAATAAATCTGAAGATGTAGAACCGCTGGCGGAATCTGTAGAATCTACAGATGGCGTTTATTTTATTCCAGCATTTGCCGGTCTTGGTGCACCGTATTGGAATCAAAAAGCAAAGGGAACTATTTTTGGCGTAACCCGCGGAACCACCGATGCGCATATCGCACGTGCTTCGATAGAAGCAATCGCTTATCAAACGATGGATATTCTAAAATCTATGGAAGCTGATTCAGGAATTGATATTAAAGAATTGCGTGTTGATGGTGGCGCTTCAGTAAATGAAACCTTGATGCAATTTCAAGCAGATGTATTAGATTCAGTAACAGTGCGTCCTAAAATCACCGAAACTACTGCTCTGGGAGCTGCCTATCTTGCAGGTCTTGCTGTAGGATTTTGGGAAAGTAAAGAAGAGATTCAAGAGATGTGGCAAGAAGATAAACGCTTTGAACCGGTGAAACCAAAAGAAGATGTAGAAGCAGGAATCAAGGGTTGGTACCGCGCAGTAAAAGCATTAGAACACTGGACTAAATTATAAGAATTATGACACCATTTATAGCAGAAGTTTTAGGAACGGCTTTATTGATCCTTTTAGGAGGAGGGATTGTAGCTAATGATATTTTAAACAAAACCAAGGGAAATGGTGGTGGTTGGATGACCATCACCACCGCTTGGGGACTTGCAGTTTTTGTAGGTGTTGTTGTTGCCGGCCCATATAGTGGGGCGCATTTAAACCCAGCGGTGACCATTGGTCTGGCAGCCGGTGGATTGTTTCCGTGGGCAGATGTACCTACGTATCTCGCAGCAGAATTTATTGGGGCGATGATTGGTTCGTCCTTGGTGTATGTGATGTACAAAGACCATTTTGATGCTACCGAAGACGGCGGACTTAAACGCGCTGTTTTTTGCACAGATCCGGCAATTCCCAATAACTTTAGAAATATTATAAGTGAGATCTTAGGAACGTTCGTTTTAGTCATCTGTGTATTTTATTTCGCCGGTGCCGAAATTCAAGATGGTTCAGGTACTGCCGTAGGTTTAGGTTCTATAGGTGCAATTCCGGTGGCATTTGTGGTATGGGCAATTGGTCTTTCTTTAGGAGGAACCACTGGTTATGCAATCAATCCCGCTAGGGATTTAGGACCGCGTATCGTGCACGCTATTCTTCCTATAAAAGGAAAGATCGATAGCGGCTGGAGCTACGCTTGGATTCCCATAGTAGGTCCAATTATCGGAGCCGTGCTGGCAGCTTTACTCTTTTTAGCCTTAAACTAATTTATATCTAAATCATTTTATGAAATTATTGAAAACGGCCTTAGCGCTGGTGTGCATTCTTGCGCTTCAGCAGCTACAGGCACAGGAAGACTTACGCTCTTCTGATCTTGAAATTACTGATTCTACAGCAACCGAATACAAGCCTTTTTCGTTCAATCTGAAGGCAAAAAATATGCACTTATGGAAGGGTTTACGCGTGACCGATGCTCCGGTTCTGGATGTAGATCTTAACTATAGCTCACGCGACGGCAAGTTTAAAGCCGGACTTTGGGGCGGTGCGGGTGTCACAGGATATTACACCGAATTTGATTATTATGCTTCCTACAGCACCAATGGTTTTTCACTTAGTGTTTGGGATATCAACAATTACAGTGATTTTCCTGACGCCGGAATCTTTGATTATGACCGAAGCACAACATCTCATTTTATCGATGTGACCTTAGGTTATGCATTTAAGCCGATTCCTTTAAAGCTTTCCTGGAGTACCATCGTGCAAGGGCGAGATACGTATCTTGCTGATAATGGTGAGTTGAAGAATGCCTTTTCAAACTATGTTGAGGTAAGCTACGGTTTGATTCAGAAAAAAGACTGGTCACTAAGCGCATTTGTAGGAGGAGCCTTTTCTTTTGAGAATGAAGCGCATTTTTACGGGGATAAACCTAATGTTACCAATTTAGGGATTATTTATGCTAAAGAAGTTCCTGTGCTTAAGAAATTCACGATTCCAATGGCTGCAACCGCCATGTGGAATCCCGAGCAAGAGTATGGTGCGATCGAAGTTGCTATAACCTTATTCTAAGAATTAATAAATTTTCTAATGTCTTTATTGGCACCATAAAGTACTAAGATGTCGCCATGCTCTAAAAGTAATTGGGGGGTGGCGACACTTTGAACATCAATAATCGTTTTGGTCTTTCCTATTTCGCTGTCTACACGCGCATTCTTCAGTGTAGTTAGAACAAGAAGATTGTAGCGTTCTCTAAACTGTACCTCTTCAACAGTTTTATTTTCATAATGCTTAGGCAATTTTACCTCTACAATACTGAAATAATCATTCAACTCAAAAGAGTCTACTACGCCGCGCATACATAATTTTTTTGCCAGACGCTCTGCACTTTCTTGTTCAGGATGCACGATCTCATCTACACCAATGGCGCTTAACACATTTTCGTGCAAAGGATTTACTGCACGACTGATGAGTTTTTTCACCTTCAGGTTTTTAAAAAGTGCGGTAACCATCACATTGGTTCCTTGGTTTTCCCCAATGGCAACAATGACCATATCGGTGTCTTTAAGCGGTAAACCAGAAACGGTAGATTCATCTGTCGCATCAAGGCAAATGGTGTGCGTGATCTTTTCTTTTAAAGCATCTACGCGATTCATTTTAATATCAATGCCAATAACTTCGTTTCCTTGTCCGGTAAGTTTTTCGGCTAAAGAAGCTCCAAAACTTCCTAGCCCCACAATGATATATTTCATAATCTAAAGCTTTTAGTTGATCAAAATTTCTTCGGTAGGATAGCGGTAAGCTTTGTATTTCATTTTTCTGAAAAGTGCGATCAGAATGGTAAGCATACTTACTCTCCCTATAAACATAACTACGATTAAAACACCTTTACTTCCTGCAGAAAGATTAGCGGTAATTCCTAAACTAAGTCCTACTGTACTGTATGCTGAAAAGCATTCAAAAGCGATGCTCAGCAAGGTTTTGTCAGGGTCAAATGCTGCGATAGCGATCACCGCAAAACCAATAACCACTAGCGATAGCGAGATAATGGCAAAGGCTCTTCTTACCGAAATATCTGCGATCTCTCGTCGATAAACTTCAATACGTTCTTTTCCTTTAGCGAGACTTAAAAAGTTTAAAGTGGCAATGGCAAACGTACTGGTTTTGATTCCACCTCCTGTTGAAGCCGGCGAGGCACCAACCCACATTAACAAGAAAATCATCATCAGGGTAGAAAAATGCAGCTGGTTCATATCTAAGGTGTTGAAACCGGCAGTTCTGGGTGTTGTTGCTCCAAAAAGCGCGGTAACCAATTTTCCAAATTCGTTATGTTCTGCCAGTGTATTTTGATATTCGTTAGCATAAAATACGGCAGTTCCTAAGAGCGCTAACGCAGAGGTTGTGATCAAGGTGATGCGACTGCTCAAACTTAAAACCCAGGGTTTGTAGATGATTCCGCGGTTGCGATATTTGATCGGATTTATGATCTTATATTTTAAATATTTTAAAACATTGATCACTATTGGGAATCCCAATCCGCCAAATACAAACAGTGCTATGAGCGTGAGCTGTAAAAAATAATTATATCTAAAGTTGATGTCGTAGATCCCGTTAGATAAGGTAGAAAAACCAGCGTTACAAAATGCAGAAACAGCATGAAACACCGAGAAAAAGATGCGGTCTGTAAGGTCTTGGAAGTTTTCGGCTTTAAGACTGATGAATATCAATACGGCACCTACCGCTTCGATAGAAAAGGTAATGACTAGAATACGCTTTAACGTAGAAAACACTTCGCCGATCTTATTAGAATTATTCATATCGCTCAAGACAACTTGATTCTCAAAAGAGGACATTCCTTTAAAAAAATAGCTGAAATAGCTCGCAAAAGTCAAGATCCCCAATCCGCCTAGTTGAATGAGAAAAACAATAATATTTTGTCCTAGAGGAGTGAAATAACTTCCGGTATCTACAACGATAAGTCCCGTTACGCAGACGGCGCTTGTTGAGGTGAACAACGCATCTAGAAATGAAATTCCCTCGTAAGTTGCTTTGGGCAACATCAGTAAAAAAGTGCCTAATAAAACGATCGCGATAAAACTGGCGATAAAAAGCTGTGCCGGGTTGAGATGACTTTTTTTATAATCGATACGTTGCTCTGCAAACTCTCGTATGAATGTGAGTAAAATCGCGGCTTTCACCCATTTGTCATTGTATAAAAAACTCAGGTGGTTGTGTGCTTCGGTACCCAAAAAATGAATGCCAATAATGTACAAAATGACCAGAATACTCAAGGCGTCAAATAGGATGACCTGGGTGCTTAGTCGTTTTGATTGTGTGAAGTAACGTACCAGTGTGGTAGCTATTCCTATAAAAAGAATAAAAAGGTAGTAGGCATTTAAAAAGGTTTGAATGTGTTTTGATTGTTCATAACCAAAGTCGAGAATGAAAGCAAAAACACCCAGCAGACTTAATATAAAAACAGTGCGAAACAGCGTCTGTAGCTTAAACACGTTAGCTAATGTCTCTCTCAAAGCTTTTCTATTAAAATTACGGGGCAAATTTACGGTATTACGACATACTCCTCATTTTTAGGTCTTAAAATAAACCCAAAGTTGGGCCGACTTATTTTCGGCTGAAAAGGATAAGGCTTCAAGGGTTTTTAGCTGAATTTAAAGCCGTATTTTTGCGAAAAATTGAATAGCGATGGAAGCAAAGGATACAGCGCGTTTAGAATTGTCTGAAGAACAAATGCGTGATTACGGTTATAAAGTGGTAGATGCTATTGTAGAGCATCATCTTAACCAGCATAAAAAGAAACCGGTAGCACAAGCGAGCCGAGAAGAAATGGATTCTTTATTGCGAGAGCACGCTCCAGAAGCGCCAACTTCGGCAGACGAGGTGTTTGATACTGTAATGGAAAAAGTGATGCCTTTTACAAACATCATGAGTCATCCTAAGTTTTATTCTTTTGTTCCCGGGCCTAGCAATTATGTGAGTGCGATGGCAGATGCTTTGGCTACAGGATTTAATGTGTTTTCTGGAGGTTGGGCAGCTTCGCCGGCAGCAGCAGAGCTCGAGATTATCACCATAAACTGGTTGCTGAGTTTATATGGTTTTCCTAAAAAACGCGGTGGCGGAATTTTCACCAGCGGTGGCTCGATGGCAAATCTTACTGCATTGATCACGGCACGCAATATTAAGTGTGGTGATGATTTTTCTAAAGCAGTGATTTACCTTTCAGATCAGGCGCATTCTTCAAACATCAAGGCGATTCGCGTGATGGGTTTCAGAAAGGAACAAATACGCTTAATCCCAACCGATATTGAATTTAAGTTCGCGATCAATAAGCTGAAAAATGCGATTAATAAAGACCGTCTCGCCGGTTGGAAACCGTTTTGTTTACTGGCTTCAGCGGGTACAACAAATACGGGAACTGTAGATCAATTGACCGAACTGGCCGCGATTGCAAAGGCCGAAGATTTATGGTTTCATATTGATGGGGCGTATGGTGGCGCAGCAATTCTGGCTAAGAATGGAAAGCAATTGTTGAAAGGTGTTGAGAAGGCCGACTCGCTAACGGTAGATCCGCACAAATGGTTTTATCAGCCTTATGAAATGGGATGCTTGCTTGTGCGCAATCACAAGTGGCTAAGCGGAACGTTTACCGAAGTTCCTGAGTATCTTAAAGATGTAGAAGGTAATAGTTCTGAGATCAATTTTTACGACCACGGAATCCAATTGACGCGTCGATTTAGAGCGCTTAAATTTTACATGAGTATCAAAACCTTTGGCCTAAAGGCCTTTAGAGAAGCGGTGCAATACAACTTTGATCTGTGTGAAAAGGTAGAGAGCATTCTACGGAAAAGTAAAAAATGGGAAGTGGTTTCTCCGGCTACTCTGGCAGTGATCAATTTTAGATACAATCCTATTGATCAAAACCTATCTGAGCAGGAGCTTGATGCGCTTAACACCAAAATCTCTGAAGGTGTTGTCAATTCTCGAGAGGCGATGCTGGTTACCACTATTCTTAACGGGCAGACCGTTTTACGTATGTGTTTGATCAATCCGCGTACGACGCTGGCAGATGTAGAAGAAACCATCGCATTGTGCGAGAGCATGGCAGAATAAGTACTCGGTAATCGAGGTTTTAATTCTTTATATACTAAAGGCTAAAATGGACTATTCTTCCATTTTAGCCTCTATTTTTTCTATAGGAACCGGAGCATTAGCACCCTTGGTTCCGGCTACGAGAGCACCAAGCGCACAAGCAAATGCTAAAGATTTTTCGGGTGTGTTTTCAACTTTAAAAAGTTGGTAGATGAGTCCGGCTAAAAATGAATCCCCGGCACCCACGGTATCCACAACTTGGGTGCTGTAACCGCTATTTTTGGCGATAGCTCCATTTTTATAAAGTAGAGCACCATCAGCGCCTAGAGTAATACAAATAATATCGGTATTGGTAAGTTTACTTATAGCTGAAAGTTGCGCTTCAATACTAAGATTTGAGATGTCTAAAAACTGAGCAACTTCTTCAAGCTCCTCGTCATTCATTTTGATCATTTGTGCTTGCTTCATAAACTCGATGAGCGTTTCCATCTCATAGTGTGGCGCGCGCAAATTCACATCAAAAATAGCATAGTTAGCCAGCTGAAGCAGGCTGTTAAGCGTTTCGCTAGATTCTTTACTACGAGCTGCTAAAGAACCAAAAATAAATAGATCGGCATTTTTAACGGCTTTACTATTTTTTTCGGTAAGCCTAATAGTATCCCAGGCAACCGGTTTTTTTATAGTGTAAGAAGCACTGCCTGAAGCATCGAGAGCGACTTCTACTTGGCCGGTTTCTAGTTTATGATCTTCCTGAATGAGATTTTGATCGAGTTCAAAAGTTTTGATGGCTTCACGGGTTTCTTCAGCTAAAGCATCTTGTCCCAATTTACTGATCATTTGCATCGTGACGCCCAGACTTTTCATACGCAAGCACAAATTGAGCGGAGCGCCGCCTAAAGCTTTTCCGTCAGGAAAAACATCCCATAAAATTTCACCGAAACAAATTGCGTTTAAATACTCTTTCATTATCCCAATATTTTTTCTTCTAGTTCTTCCAAGGAAATTCCTTTGGTTTCAGGCATCATAAATTTGGTAAACAATAATTGTAAAAACATCATAAACGCAAAAAAGGCAAAAATTGGCCACGGATTGTCTTTGAAAATTCCGTTTTCCCCATCTAGGAAAACCGGAGTTAAAAGCGTGATCAAAGCGGCAAAAACCCAATGCGTTCCCGTTCCCCAAGATTGCCCGTAAGCACGTACTTTATTAGGGAAAACTTCAGAAATAAATACCCAAATTACGGCACCTTGACCCACTGCGTGTGAAGCGATAAAGATCAAGATAAAAGTGAGCAACACTGCCGAACTCGCTCCGCTGTAAAAACACCAAGCAACCGTAACGAGACTGATGATGTAACCAAATGAGCCAATAAACATCAACGTGCGACGTCCCAAACGATCGATCAAACCAACACCAACAAATGTAAAGACCAGATTCACGACGCCGATTGAAATAGAGTTTAGTAAAGAATCTTCAGTAGCTAAACCGGCTTTTACCAAAATTTCAGGGGCATAATACAGAATAAAATTAATCCCGGAAACCTGATTGAAAAAGGCGATTAAGAAGGCCAGAATCAGTGGTTTTTTAAAACGCGCGGTAAAGAGTTTTACATCATCGGTAGTTTTTGCTAATTCGGTTTTAATGCTGTCAATTTTACGCTGTGTTTGCAATTTGTCATAAACCTGATTAAGCACGGCAAAAGCAGCTTTTTCATCCTTTTTCTTATGAAGCAGCCAGCGCGGACTTTCAGGAACGGTCATTACCAGAACCGTATATAAAAACGCAGGAATCGCTTCAACACCCATCATCCAGCGCCAGTCATTTTCACCTTGAAAACCTTCTAAAAGATAATTTGAAAAGAATGCGATAAGAATACCTAATACCAGATTAAATTGATACAGAGCGACCAGCTTACCGCGATTAGAAGCGGTTGTGATTTCTGAAATATACGTAGGCGCAGCTACGGAAGAAGCACCAACACCCACACCCCCAATAAATCTAAAAAAGGAAAATAAATAGGGGTCGGGAGACAAGGCAGAACCTAAAGCCGAAGCAAAATAGAGAATCCCGATCCAGAATAAAGTCTTTTTACGCCCGAACTTGTCACAAGGGATTCCGCCGGTCAATGAGCCCAGAACGGTACCCCAAAGTGCCATAGACATAATGAACAGGCCGTGAAACCAAGGTGAGAGATTCCATAATTCTTTAACCGGTAAATTAGCTCCAGATATTACTACGGTGTCAAAACCAAATAAAAAACCGGCAAGTGCTACCGTGACAGACCATTTTTGTACTGCTTTCATAAACTTGTATTCAATTAATTATTGTCCTTCCAGATCGAAGGAATAGGGGTGATTTTTAAATTTTTCACTTCGTCTTCAGTAGTGATACTGAATTGCGTGTAAGGCTTATTTGGGAAAAACTGTGCGGTGATCGCATTAGCGCCGCTATCTGCAAAAAATTCTATCGAAGACGCATCCAGAAAAATTTGAAATTCCGCTGAATCGCTGTCGATGAAGTCAGCAGGAGCTTCCATTATTGGGAGTGCAAATTTATCTGAAAAATCGGTTAAGCCACTTTTGCTTCGGTCCAAACTGTATTTTGATGCTTGTGCGTCAAATGAAATAGTAATTTTCTCATCTTCTGCATTCCCCAGAACAATAGTGAAATCTTTAAGTGGTTTGGGTAGCTCAAAGGAGACTGCTGATTGGTTGAGGTCTTTATGTGAAAATGAAGATGTGTTTTCCTCTTTTGAAATTTTGATGGAAGCTTCGCTTAAACCTTCAGTAATTGAAGCTACCGGAGTATTTGCTAAAAAGTAATCCTCATTTTTATGTAAGCTCACTTGCTGTGGAAGCGTCATAGCGCTGCGCCATTTTTCGGTAGGTGTTTCTTGGCCGTATTCCCAGTTGCTCATCCAAGCAATAAACGTGCGTTCTTCATCAGGTAAGTTGTTGTAAGTGATCCCGGCATAATTATCACGGCCAAGGTCGATCCATTTTTCATCGGTTTGGTTGGTTGTAAACTGTTTTCCGTCAAAGTCACCAATAAAATATTGTGTTCCCGAACCGCCGTTAGGAGCGCCCGGATTGATGCTGATAAACAAAACCCATTTGGTCTCGCCGGTTTCTTTTACGATCAACGGAAATAAATCAGGACATTCCCAAACGCCACCGTGAGCACCGATGTCTTTGCCAAATTCGCTGAGGTAAGTCCAGTCAATTAAATTATCAGAATTGTAAATCATCGCACGATCGCCGGCAACTAGCACTAAAATCCATTTATTAGAGTCTTCGTGCCAGAAAACTTTAGGATCTCTAAAATCTACAAGGTTTTCGTTATTCGGCACAACAGGATTTCCAGAATACTTTGTAAACGACTTCCCGTTATCGAGACTGTAAGCGATTCCTTGATATTGGTAATCTGTAGTTTTTGCTTCAGCACCTTTGGGTTCGTGATAGGTAAACATCGCAATCAAAGGTGGTTTTTCAGCAGTTCCAAGACCAGAAGTGTTGTTGTGATCTACGACGGCACTTCCAGAAAAGATATAGCCTAATTCATCAGGCTCTAGCGCAATGGGCTGGTTTTTCCAGTTTTTCAGGTCTTCACTGGTCGCGTGCCCCCAGTGCATAGGGCCCCAAACCGTAGAATCTGGATAGAATTGATAAAAAAGATGATAGGTGCCATCGTTGTAAACGAGACCGTTAGGGTCGTTCATCCAATGTGCTTCCGGAGAAAAGTGATATTGTGGGCGAAAATTTTCGTAATATGGTTTAACTACCGTATCTTTAGGGGTGTTATTTGCGGTGTTTTCTTTTTTGCAAGAACTCATAATTAGTGTGATTAGCAGAATGGAATGTAAGTATTTCATTTTAAACTACATTAATTTAAATTTTAAGGTCAGCGCGGCTTGAAAATTAAAACAAATTAAGAAAACTTAATCGATTTAGTCGCTTAAATTTGCCACAAGTAATTTTAGTATCTCGTCTATGTAAGATAGACAAAAAGAATTAATTCGATTTTTCAAATTATGAAAAGAAAGTTAACCCTAAAGTCAATAGCAAAAGAACTGGGAGTATCGATCTCAACAGTTTCAAAAGCATTGAGAGACAGCCCAGAAATCAGTGAAGAAACGCGTGAGAAGATCAAAGCTTACGCAAAACTTTATAATTACAAACCCAACAATATTGCGTTGAGTTTAAAAAACCGTAAGACCAATACGATAGGAGTTATTATTCCTCAAATTGTACATCACTTTTTTACTACCGTGATTTATGGTATCGAGCAGGAAGCGCGAGAAAATAATTATAATGTGATCATCTGTCTGTCAAACAACGCTTTTGATAAAGAAGTTCTTAATATGGAGCTTTTGGCCAACGGAAGTACAGACGGATTTATTCTTTCTGTATCAAAAGAAACAATGATGAAAGAAGATTATCATCATTTAAATGAAGTGATCGATCAAGGAATGCCGGTGGTTATGTTTGACCGTGTGGTTGAAGGTATTCAATGCGATCGTGTATTGATCGATGATAAAGCCGGAGCTAAGAAGGGAGTTTCTCATATGATACGTTCAGGATGTCGTAAGATAGGAATCATCACAAGTGAAGATTATGTAAGTGTAGGACGTCTGCGTACTGAAGGTTACCTTGATGCTCTTGATGATTTTGGAATCAAGGCAGATGATAATCTTATCTTGAAGCTTGATAATATTGATGACCTTTCAGATAAATCTAAAAAGCGCATCGAAGATTTTATAACCAACAATGATCTTGATGGTGTGTTTACCGTAAACGAATTATTTGCAGTGCACGCTTCACGGGTGATCAATGCATTAGGTAAAAAGATTCCAGATGATATTTCTTTGGTATGTTTTACAGACGGTCAGTTGTCAGAACATGCTGTGCCAAGCCTAACCGCTGTAAGTCAGCACGGGGAAGAAATGGGGCGTAAAGCAGCCTCCATTCTCATCAATAAACTAGAAAACCCTGAGGAAGAAGAGGAAGAGTATACAACGGCATTTATCGAGACAAGCCTTGTAGAGCGTGAATCTACTAAAGAAGTTATCCGCAGATAAATATGAGTAGTAAAAAGGGTTTTATTTTTGATTTAGACGGAGTAATCGTAGATACTGCAGGATTTCATTACTTGGCGTGGAGAAATCTGGCTAATGAATTAGGCTTTGAATTTACCGAAGAACAAAACGAGCGTTTTAAAGGTGTGAGCCGGGTGCGATCTTTAGAAATCCTTCTGGAGATAGGAGGAGTGCAAGCTACTCAGGAACAAAAAGACGGATGGCTCATTTCTAAAAACGAAGAGTACCTGAGCTATATCTCAAAAATGACTGCAGATGATATTTTGCCGGGTGTGCTTAAAGTACTCAATTATCTAAGAGATAAAAACATACCTATGGCGTTGGGCTCTGCAAGCAAAAATGCACAGCCTATTTTAAAGCGTGTAGGGCTTTTTGAGCGTTTTGACTGTATTGTTGATGGTAACCACGTTACCAAGGCAAAACCCGATCCAGAGGTTTTTACCATTGGGGCAGATGAATTGGGAGTTGCTTATGAAGATGCGATAGTTTTTGAAGATTCAATTGCAGGAATTCAAGCAGCAAACCGCGTCAATATGGTGAGTGTGGGTATTGGCGATGCTCAGGTTTTGAACGAAGCCGATCATAATTTTAATGATTTTACAGAGATCGATACCTCATTTTTAGATCAACTAATCAACGCATAAACTATGAATCAAGATTATATCATTCCTGCTCCCTGGGCAGTTATAGAAGAAGGATTTGAAAAGGAACGCGTAAAATCTTCAGAAAGTCTTTTTAGTATCGGAAACGGTGCTATGGGACAGCGCGCTAACTTTGAAGAAGAATACAGCGGAAAAACCTTTCAGGGAAGCTATATAGGAGGTGTTTATTATCCTGATAAAACTCGAGTTGGCTGGTGGAAAAACGGCTATCCAGAGTATTTTGCAAAGGTGCTTAATGCTCCGAGCTGGATCGGGATCAAAGTAACCGTAGATGGTGAGTCTCTCGATTTAAATACCGTAAAGACGGTGTCAAAATTTCGTCGCGAACTCAATATGAAAGAGGGTTGGCTGGGACGTAGTTTTGAAACCGAATTGCAAAACGGAACACAGCTGAAAGTGAAAGCAAAACGCTTCCTGAGTTTAGAACACGACGAGTTGGGCGCGATCCATTACGAAGTGACCCCGCTCAATAAAGATGTGAGTATAAGTTATGAACCGTATTTAGATAGTGGTATTACCAACGAAGATACCAACTGGGATGATAAGTTTTGGAATACGCTTGACGTAGAAGAAGACGGAAACAAAGCCTACATTACAGCGCACACGATGAAAACGATGTTTTACGTGTGTACGGCAATGTCAAACACTTTTACCGTTGATGGGAAAGAGATTTCATTAACGCTTAAAACCAACAAAACAGAAACCTATATTGGCCACGTTTATGAGACCGATATCAGAGAAGGAGAGACTTTTGCTATTCAGAAATATGCAGGTTATATCACTTCCTTCAATCACGATAAAGACGAATTAAAGCAAGCTGCAGAAGCTGTTCTTGATACCGCTTTAGAAACAGGTTTTGAAGATTTATTGAACAAACAAAAAGAAGACTGGGCGGCGATCTGGTCGATGGCAGATATTGTTATCGAAGGAGATGTCAAAGCACAGCAAGGTATTCGTTTCAATATTTTTCAGCTGAATCAAACCTATTTGGGTAAAGATGCTCGATTGAATATTGGGCCCAAAGGATTTACCGGTGAGAAATACGGCGGTTCTACCTATTGGGATACCGAAGCCTATTGTTTGCCGTTTTATATGGCGACCAAAGATCAGCAGGTAGCGCGTAATTTGTTAACCTATCGTTATAACCATCTTGAGAAAGCCATTGAAAATGCTGAAAAGCTAGGTTTCAAAAATGGCGCAGCCTTGTACCCGATGGTTACGATGAACGGCGAAGAGTGCCATAATGAGTGGGAAATCACTTTTGAAGAAATTCACCGTAATGGCGCGATGATCTTCGCGATCAGAGATTATGTCAATTTCACAGGTGATTTTAGCTACGTTCCAGAAAAAGGTTTAGAAGTGATGATCGGGGTAGCGCGTTTCTGGAAACAACGAGCAACCTGGTCAAGCACAAAAGAGCAGTTCGTGATCCTTGGCGTGACCGGGCCTAATGAATATGAGAACAACGTAAACAATAATTTTTACACCAATTATCTGGCAAAATGGTGTTTGAATTATGCAGTTGAAAACGCCAAGAAAGTAAGCAAAGAGTTTGCTTCTGATTATAAACGAATTGTAGAAGCTACTGGGATTTCTAATGAAGAATTGAATTCGTGGACCGAAGTAGCAGAGAAGATGTACTTACCTTTTTCTGAAGAAAATGGCGTGTATTTACAGCAAGATGGCTTCTTAGATAAAGAATTGGTAACCGTAGCCGATCTGGATAAAGCCGAGCGCCCAATCAATCAAAAATGGAGTTGGGACCGCATCTTGCGATCACCTTACATTAAGCAAGCCGATACGCTACAAGGTTTTTATGTTTTTGAAGATGATTTTTCTCAGGACGAACTCAAAAAGCATTTTGATTTTTACGAGCCATTCACAGTTCATGAATCTTCGTTAAGTCCTTGTGTGCATTCGATTCAGGCGGCAAAATTAGACCAGATGGATCAAGCGTATGCGTTTTATTTGCGCACGGCACGTTTAGATCTTGACGATTATAATAAAGAAGTGCACGAAGGACTACACATTACCAGTATGGCGGGAACTTGGTTGAGCATTGTTGCCGGTTTTGGCGGAATGCGCATCAAGAACGACAAGCTTTCTTTTGCGCCAAAAATGCCAAAAGCCTGGGACGGTTTTTCTTTTAAATTGAATTTTAGAAATCAGATCGTGAAAGTAGCTGTTTCAAAAGATAAATATACCTTCAGCCTGGATGGAGGAGATGATCTTGATATTTTGGTAGACGGAAAAGAGATTACCATTTCTGCAGATGAGCCTACCGAAGTTTAGTACTATACTATAGTTTTAATTGAAGCCTTTGTTCTGTAAAGAACAAAGGCTTTTTGTTTTATATGTTAATATGAACTTATACCGACTCAAAAATAGACCGGCACTTCAACAAGAAGGTAAAGCATTTAAAAAGCAAGAGAAGCTCAATACGCTTTTAGCCGAATTGGAAACGCGCAACTTACCTGAATCTTTAAGCAATACTATAAATAAAAAGGTCGAAAAACTCAATGATCTAGAAGGCTCAGAAAAGGAATTGTATAAAGCGTATATAAAATTTCAACATAACATCTTACGGTTGCTCAAGGAGGAAATAGGCATTGTTAAAAAGGGCCATTATAAACAAATGTGGACGGCTTTAGGGATGAGTGTTTTTGGAGTGCCGTTAGGGGTAGGCTTTGGTACGGCATTAGGAAATATGGGATTTTTAGGTATAGGTTTTCCTATCGGAATGGTTATAGGTGCAGCTGTTGGAACTAAAAAAGATAAGGCAGCAGCAGCAGAGGGGAAGGTGCTTGATGTAGAGATTTAGTTGTAATTTCGCTGTATCCTTAAATCTAACCTACACTATATGGATGAAATTTTAACCTACTCAATTTCGGTATTTACGGGCTTTTTTGCCATTATGAACCCGGTTTCTAATATTCCTATTTTTTTATCCTTAACCGAAGGTGCCAGTAAAACTGAAAAGCAAACGGTAAACAAAAAAGCCGTGATGGTAGCTTTTATCATCATCGCTATTTTTGTAGTGCTGGGTAAATTTATATTTGAGCTTTTTGGGATCACGATTCCTGCGTTTAAAATCACCGGAGGGATCTTAATTTTCTTTGTAGGTTTTGAAATGCTTCAGTCTAAAAAGTCAAATGTAAAGCATTTAAAGGAACCTAATTTTGATGAGAATATTGCGGTTTCGCCTCTCGCGATTCCTATTCTTGCCGGGCCAGGAACAATAGTTACCGCGATGAACTTTGTGTCCAACGCTACTTATGTAAATATAGGTTTGGTGATTTTAATCTTCGGTTTAATGTGCGCGCTAACCTATTTGGCTTTCAGTTTAAGCGACTTTATCGCCCGAAAATTGGGGAATAACGTAATCTCTGTAATTGGTAAAATTATGGGATTGATCATCGCCATTATAGGTACTACAATGGTGATTCAAGGGTTAAAGCTATCTTTTGATTTTCTAGCTTAATCTTATTCCAGCGGAGAATCTTGTTTCAGCGGTAAGTAGATGTCAGCTTTCCAGTCGAGCTCGTTTCCGCCCATATTAGGATTGTTGTAGAAAATTTCAACCGGTTTATGTTCAACCTCCAGATTGTTTCTCTCAGCATATTCAAGCAGGGCATACCACGCACGATCTGAAGTTATGTAGTTTCCATTGTAAACCGCGTGAATGGCTTCTTTCTGAAAAAGGCGCTTGTACTTGATGTCTTTTGAAATGGGTAAGTTTTCAGACCTGATGATAGGAAAGCAAAAGTTATAGGCAATACTATCAGTTTCAGTATCCCAGTCTGTAACTTCAATGATCGGCGGGCCATTAAGCTCTACATTATTTTTAAGTAAAACATCGCCTATATAGCCGTAATACTGCATCATACCACGTGCTTTTTCTACCTGTAATCCTTTCAGCGGAACATAAGCTACATACGTTGATCGGGTTTGATCTAAGCCGGTAACTTCGATGTTGATCTGATCTAAATGCTCCCGAAGGATCTCAAAAAAAGTTTCAACATTTTCGGTGCTACGTTTTCTAAAAAGGGTGTTTTTAAACGGTGCGGTAAGCCTGTTGACCACACTATGATCAAGATCTTTTACTCCAACGCTTACTTGAGTAACAGAATCGTTAATCATTTTAGCCTCGTAACTATAATTCACTACGGAATCGCCAAAATGCCGCTGTTGCACCACTTTATTTAGTCCGTCTTGCGCTATGATCTCGCTGTCGGGCACATCATAATTCCAGCTTTTTACTGATTGTGTGACGGTACCCGGTGTGGTCACGACTTTAAAATTGATGATGTAATCGCTGGGTTTTATAAAAAGATACCAGATCAAGGCTACGGCAACTAGGATTAAGAAGCCAACTCCGATTTTTTTAAGCATAATCTTTAGTTAGAAGCTTGAGCAGTATTTGATTTCATTTGTAAATTTTGCGCAACAAACTGTCCTAATTGACGCCCTTGTTTAAGCCCTTCTTCAATTGCTGCACGATAGTGAATACCCCCATAAAGGCGACTTAAAGCGGCTTCTGAAGAAGCATTTCTAAACGAATCAAAACTACGTACAGGCAAGCCATAAGCGGTTTCTGTATCATCGTCAAACTGAAAATTATCTCCATAAATTTGGGTAAGTACTTCTGCTGCTGCTCCCGAAACTACAGAGTGACCGCTGCTGTATTCAGGAAATGGTGGAGTTTGTAAAACAGGTGCCCAGGCATCATCGATATATTGATTGATAAGCGTCTCAGGACGGATGAGGTTACTGCGGTATTTTTCATCCCAACAGCTGATAAAGCCGTCAAAAAGGGCTACAGAAGTCTTGGTGTACACATAAACCGTTTCCATCAAGTCGGCATTGGCTTTTTTGGTCGCGATTTTTACAATCCCGATCCAGTGGCCGCCGGGCGTGATCTTTTTGGTAGCAAACATCAAGTGTCCTTTATGTGTAGATACGTAAGGATTACAGTCCCAAAATTTGGCAATTTCCATTTTTTCAGATTCATCACCTTCTTCGGTCATAGCGTTACGCACGTCATAAACTTCCATCAACTGTTTGTGAAATTCAGAACCTTCTTCCATAGAAAATTCTGGAGGAGGAATCGGTTTAAATTGATCTGCAGAATCAATTACCAGCGTTCTGATTTTCATCCAGTGTGGCTCAATACCGTCCATATATGCAGGAGGCGTAGGTTGCCAGCGAGAAGGATTGTCAGGATTTACCGAGAACTTTGGCATGGTGCGCGTTTGCTTATACATATCCCCATCCATCCAAGCTTTGATGTGATCTGCAACTTTAAGTCCATAAGCTTTTGAAGCTTCCAACTCGGTTGGGTTTTGCTCCTCCCATTGTGTATACAAACTGTCGCGCATTTCAGTGATGCGATCTTCTGAAAAGATTAGACTTTTTGCCATTTCCATCTGTGCAACAAGCGCAGCCACATCATAATTTACAGCGGCGTCCGTATCAGGTTTTGGCGTTTCTCCCAACTCATGAATTTGACCTGCCAGACTTTTATACTCAGGATTATTTTGTACCAAAACTTCGTAAGCCGCCATATTTGAGTAGGCGTAAATTCGGCTAGCCACTGGTGGCGAAAAAATATCATGAATGATCACCTCGGTAACTTTATCTACCGCATTGTTATAATCGTCTGGTGTAACTACAAGTGGTTTTTCTTCTTTGGAGCAAGAAGTAATCAAAACTGCAGAAAGAACCAGTAAGCTCAGTTTTTTAAGCATAATCTTCAAATTATTTTAGGGAAACCTTGATTAAAACGATTTCTACTTTAAATTGTTTTAAGGTGTTCTATCACCCGATTAATCTAGTTTGTATAGCTGGCTGGTGGCGTTGTTGGGAGTCGCGAGCAAATACTTTTGACCATTTAATGATAGTATCGAAAGATCTCGTATAGATTTTCGTGCAAAATCGAGACCTATCTGATCTCCCGGAATCACCGTGTTTTCATCTTTGATTAAGGCGCCGTTAAAGCTGTCTAATCTTCCGTGAAACGGCTGTACACCAAAGTAATTTCCGGCAGCAAGAACTTCTTCTTTACCATCATTATCGAAATCAAATTTACAAAAACTTAACACGGGTGCAACCTGAAAATCACGACCTAAAGCTACAAATTCAAATTTGCCACCGTCATTGCGCAGATAACCGGTTTCTAAGGTTTGTACTTCTAGTTTTGTACTTGTTTCTAACTGTTCTTTGCTAAGAATTTGCTCGATGGTTTGACCGGCAAAATCTCTGTAATTCTGATATTTTTTTCTGAACAACACCACTTGAGAAGCCAGCGCATCAAGTCCCATTAAAGGATAATACTTGCCTTCTTTGGCTGTGGTGACAATAGTTTCTGTTTGGCCATTATTGTCAAAATCATTGTAAAACATCACCATAGGTGCGTCAGCCGAAGTTTTAAACTTGCTGTTCTCACCCCAGTTTCCAACTAAATAATCTTCATCACCATCACCGTCAATATCAAACGGAATCACGCTTTGCCATAGTCCGTTCAAATTTTCGGTTCCTAAATCGACTTTAGTTAATCTACCATTTTTATTTTCTAGAAAAGTGGGTGCCATCCATTCGCCAACGGCCACAAGGTCTAACTTTCCGTCCTTGTTAAAATCGCTCCAAACCACAGCGGTTACCATTCCGAGATCTTTAAATTCTTGCGCCACGCGAAAACTTCCGTTCTCATTTTCTAAAAGATAGGAAACCGGTGTTTTGCCAAAACTTCCTGTTATGGCTTGGGTTCCGGCATAAACATCAAGATCACCATCGCCGTCATAATCATAAGTTGCAAGCACCGAAGTATTATCAAAAAGCTCTGGCATTGCGGCTGAAGAAAAAGCTGCGCCGTTGTTTAGATAAAGTCCGTCAATCAAGGGTTTTGCTCTGTTGAAAAAATCACCACCTGCAGTACCGGTCATCAAATCGTTTTTTCCGTCTTGGTTGAAATCAGCGATAACAGCGGTTACTTCTTCATTGATCGAATCCTTTTTAATGATAGTAAATTCTGTTTTTACAAAAGCTGAATCCTGCTGAATAAAAACTTGCGACGGAATGTATTTCGATCCACCAAAAAACACATCATCCTTCCCGTCCCCATCAAGATCGCCAACTGCCACCGCCGGCCCGCGATCACCTAGTTGATAAGGGATTAATTTCTCACGGTCAAAGTCAGAGTAGGCATCTTCAATGTGTGTGAAATCAAGTATTAAAGAATCGGTGACTTTTGAGAAAAGCTTTTGCTGTTTTGGTTTTAAAAGGTTGTAATCAAAAGCCTGAGCATTTTCTTGATTTACTACGAGACTTTGATTGGCGCTGATGTCTTTAAGCACTTGGCTTGTCTTGTCGGGCCAAATGATTCTCACAGAGTCAACAACTTTGGCATCACCCAATCCAAAATGGATCAAAGGCTCTGAAGAAGCCTGAAAACCACGCACGGTAAACAATTCTTTAAACTGCTTAATGCCGTTGGCATACGCATACACTTTAGCGCCAATGGCATAGGTGTTTGAGCTTTGCGTTTTCAATTTTAGCTTAAGATAATTGGCTTTCTCATCAGTTCTATTGATGTAAAAGGTAGGCGAAGCATTGATGTTATTAGTGACCAAATCCAAGTCGCCGTCATTATCAAGATCGGCGTAGGCCGTCGCTCCGGAAACAATGGTGTCGTTCGCGATCCATTTACCCGACTGATCTTTAAACTGTAAATCGGCGCTTCCTTCATACACATAATTATGCGTTACTCCAGAAGGCATCAGATCGAGCGCTTTAGTGTCGATCAAGCCAGTGTTATTGATCTTACTTTGAATCTGCTCGTTGGATACAAACTTGATGTAATCTAGGTCGTTTGGGCGTTTTGGGATTCCGTTAGAGATAAAAAGATCCTGCTGCATATCTTGGTTAAAATCGGCAAACAAGGCGCTCCAACTCCAGTCTGTAGCGGCGACTCCGCTTAGTAACGCGGTTTCTTGGTAATCCTTTCCGTCACGATTGATAAACAACATATTTCTCGTAAACTGATAGTGGTAGCCATATCGATCTGTACGCAAACGCTGTGTCTGAATATTATCATCACCTTCAGAAGCTTTCAAAACGTTCTCATCCTGCGGAAGCATATCTAACGAAATCAAATCAGGCCAACCGTCGTGATTGAGATCGGCCACGTCGCTTCCCATTGAAAAACGGCTGGTGTGGCCAAAATGATTTTTTAAATCTTCTGTAAAAGTGCCATCACCGTTGTTGATGTAGTAGTAATCATCTTCGTGAAAATCATTACCAATATACAGATCTGGATATCCGTCAAGGTTAAAATCTGCTACCGCAATTCCTAATCCGTAGCCGTTGATTCCACCGTAAATCCCTGCTTCTTCACTCACATCGGTAAACATACCGTTATCATTACGCATCAGACGATCCCCGGTTTGTTGATTGCGTTCGTAGCGTAAGTCAGCTTTTCCAAACGAACTCTGCGTATGTACGGCATGATTGAGAATGTAGATGTCCAGATCTCCATCCAGGTCATAATCTAAAAATGCCGCAGAAGAAGAATAAGTGTCCAGATCAAGGCCGTATGCTGCAGCACGTTCGGTAAAAGTGCCATCGCCGTTATTGATAAAAAGTTCGTTGTAGCCATCTAAACCATTGAGGCCAACCACCGCACACACATAGATGTCAAGAAAGCCATCACCGTTTACGTCACCCATAACGGCACCTGTGTTCCAATCGCTATTTCCTGCGACTCCGGCTTTTTCGGTTATATCTTCAAATTTTAGATTTCCCTTGTTGAGGTATAGCTGATTTTTAACCTGATTTCCTGAAAAATAAATATCAGGCAAGCCGTCGTTATTGATATCGCCAATTGCTAGTCCGCCACCATTATAAAAATAGAGGTAGTCCAGAATATTCATATCTTCTGTAGCCTCGAGCGTATTTTTGAAGGTCACTCCTGTTTTTTCAGGGCTGGGGTTTAAAAATAATTCCGGCTCGTCTTTACAAGAAACGATCGATAAACCTAAAATGAGCAGTGAGAAAAACTTATTCATTGAGCACAAAGGTTTTTGGTTTTTGATCATTAACCGAAGCGATTAAATAGGTAGTTCCATTTTTATCTTTGAAGGTCGCTAGATGCTTGACTTCTCCTTTTACGAAAAAGCCGCTCTTGTCATAATTCTGCCAAGCATAAGATGCGTCACCTTGGTTAAGCAATACATTTCCAAAGCTGGCGTCGAGTTGAGAATATTGCGGTTTGAACTCAAAGTTATTTCCTGCCATAATCAAATCGGCTAAACCATCTTTATTAATATCTGTCGCGACAATATCGCAAACGCACGATAATTGCGTTTGATAGGGAAGTGGCTTTAAACTGAAATTACCCTTGCCATCATTTACCGCGATCATAGTTTGTGCATATTTCACCGATTTTTTAATCGCATTCTGAAGACTTTCTTCAGTGAAAATCTCGTCAATATAACGGTTTGCATAATCTGAAGCTTTGAGGTTTTGCTTTTTAAGCGAACTCATTTGTGCGGTGATCTCTTTCTTTTGATGTAATGGGTAATCCTTCCCATTTTTATGCATCGTAGTGATTTGCTCAATTGTTCCGTTGTTGTCAAAATCGTTGATGTACATAGACATCGGGCGTTGCTCAGAAGGCAGATAGTGTAGATTTTCTCCTTCGTTACCCAATACTAAATCCATATCGCCGTCATTGTCGATGTCAACCGCTGCGATAGTATTCCACCAGCCGGTTTTATCGCTTAAACTTGTTTCTTTTAGCGAAAGTCGTCTTCCCGAATTTTTATACACAAGCGGTGCACCCCATTCTGAAACCGTGATCAAATCAGCTTTACCGTCTTCGTCTATATCCAGCCAAAGTGCGTCAGTCACCATTCCTGCATCTTTGGTGTCGTAAGCCAAACGCTCGGTCGCATCTACAAAAACACCATTGCCGGTATTTTCTAAGAAGAGTTGTTTAGGGTCTACCCCATAAACGCCAACCACGCTGCGAGAGCCTATAAACACATCCATATCGCCGTCGCCGTCAAAATCGTAAGGCGCAACAACGCTCATATTTTGAAATGCTGAAGGCAACTCTTCGGGGGCTTTGTTGAAGTTTCCTTTGCCGTCGTTTAAATACAATCTAGGTTTTAATTGTTCTTTTTTACCTACTTCATTTCCGCCGGAAGCAACCATTAAATCCAGATCACCATCACCATCGGCATCAAAAAGGGCAGCAGCGGTGTCTTCATAAAAAGCATCTTCAGTAAATACCGACTGATTTTTGATATTCAGCTTGCCTTTGCCTTGATGTAAATACAGCGTTCCTGCGCTTCCACTAGGAGCTCCCACATAAACATCTTCATTACCATCGCCATCAACATCTCCTATAGCTAGCGCCGGACCTTCCTGCGAAAGTTTTTTAGCGATCAAACCTTCGTAATCAAAGTCGTTATAATTGTTTTCGGTATTTGCTTTGAGCTTCTCGTTGCTTAATTCGGTAAGCAATTGAGCTTGTGGCTGTCGCTTTTTTGGAATGTAGGTTTCCGTAGCATCAGCTTGAGCTAAAGCTAAAGTTTGATCGGTCGCAACTTGGGTTAAAAGCTGTGTTTTATCATTAGGCCATAAAACGCGAAGTGAATCAATAGTTTGCGTAGCGCCTAAACCAATTGTCATTTTATAATCTACAGAAGATTGAAACCCGCGAACCGGATACAATTCCTGAAAAATCTCCTGATCATCAAAATACAAACGCACCGAAGCACCTACGGCAAATGGGTTTTGCTCCCCGCCTTTAAAGGTTAGGCTCAAATAGTGGTTTTGCGTTTGTTGCGCAGCTTCATTGCGGTAAATGAAGGTTTGCATATTTACGTTGTTCACAACCAGATCGAGATCGCCATCATTATCCAAATCCCCGTATGCTGAACCATTAGACATACTCGGCATATCAAGTCCCCACTTTTTACCGGCATCTTCAAAAGTCAAATCTTTTTTATTGCGATATACCGCATTAGGTAGCGGCTTTTTAGGCATTTTATCAATGATCGAATCTATCGCTTGACGCTTACCGGTCATCGCCATATTTTGAATGATCTCATTGGCAAAAAAGTCAACAAAGTCAAGATCAGTCAAATCGTGGTTGATTCCGTTGGTGACATAGATATCACGATATCCGTCATTATCTAGGTCGACAAGGAGTCCGGCCCAACTCCAGTCGGTAGCATCTACGCCACTGTAATAGGCGGTTTCAGAAAAGGTGCCGTTACCATTATTTACTTGAAGTGTATTCTGAATAAACTGCTGATAAAAATCTTTACTCTGTTTGAGTTTGTACACATTATAATTGTCAAACTCCATTACCGATTTTACACGCTCTTCCGGCTCGGGAAGCATATCGGTAATAAAAATATCTTGCAGTCCATCGTTATTGATATCTGCCATATCAACACCCATCGCAGATAGAGATAGGTGGGAAGTCCATTCTTTTATTTCTTCTTTAAAAGTGCCATCTTTTTGATTGATGTAGAGATAATCACGCTCGTAGAAATCATTGGAAATATAGATATCCGGATACAGGTCATTGTTGATGTCTGTGATCATCACGCCAAGGCCAAAACCAATTAAACTACCATAAATACCGGCTTCTTCACTAACATCGGTAAAAGTTCCGCCGTCGTTACGCATAAGGAGATCGCCCACACCTTTAAAAACATCAGGAACATTCTCCCAGTTTTCTGCACGCGTATCGCGCTGCTCAGCATATCCCAAGCCGCTTACAGGAACGTTGCTGTTATTTAAAATATACACATCAAGGTCACCATCTTTATCATAATCAAAGAAACTCGCTTGCGTAGAAAATCCTGATTTTGCAAGATTAAATTCCTGTGCTTTTTCGGTAAAAGTGAGATCACCGTTGTTGATGTACAGGTCATTGTCGTGGTTGTTACCTTTCATATTTCCGGCATTGCTCACATAAATATCCAGCAAACCATCAGCATTTACATCTGCCATCACCACGCCTGTAGACCATGGCTTGTTTCCGCCTACACCGGCTTTTTCGGTAATGTCTTCAAACTTAAAATCTCCTTTGTTGAGGTAAAGTTTGTTCTGGCCCATATTAGCGGTCAAGTAGATGTCTGCAAGGCCATCATTGTTGATGTCTCCAATAGCAACACCACCACCATTATAGAAATTTCGGTATTTAAAAATATTGAAATCGCTCTGATTTTTGATAGCATTCACAAAGTCGATACCGGTTTCCTCGGTAGACATTGTGGTAAACAAAGTAGGCTCTTGATCAATTACAGCATCATTTTCTTGCTTATCCTGATCACAAGCAGCGAAAGCTAAACAAATACCGATAAAGTATATTTTCTTAAAACTAATCATGTGCAGTCTCTTTTCTAATAAAAAGCGGTTTATCATTATTACGACCTATAATGTAAAGAAGGTCGTCTTTAATTTTCAGTTTTGAGTTGCTGCGGGCAGCGCCTCTAAGGTCAATATTGTGGTTGCCGGTATAGTTGAAACCCGTTCCTGTATTCAGCAAAAACACACCGTGTGAGGCATCGAGTCTGCCCAATTGGGTGCTGATCTCACTGTCATTTCCTAAAAGCAAGATGTCTAGTAAACCATCAGCATTAAAGTCTTCAGTGATCATTGTTTTTACACTCGAAATCTGTGCCATTTGTGGTAAAGCTTTTGCTTTAAAGCTTAAATTTCCTTGGTTTTCAAAATACGTGGTCTCAAGCGTAAATACTTGCTTTTTTTCAGCTTTTTCAAGTTTTTCTTCAGAAAGTAAATCAATGATGCCGGCTTTTGCAAAATCGTGATAGCTCAAGAATTTCTTATTCAAGAACGGAAGCTGCTTAACCAACTCATCTTTTGTCGCCAAAACGGTTTCGGTTCCCTTATAGAAATAGGTAGTGATCGGATCTATTTTACCGTTTTTATCAAAATCGAAACGATACAGATTCAAGGGTTTTTCAACAGAAGCGGTCAGGCGGGTATTCAAGCCCCAATTGCCGACAATCAAATCGATATCGCCATCGCCGTCAAAATCTTCAGCACGAATGCTATTCCAGAGGCCGTTTGTGTTGTTAAGACTTTCTGAGTTTAAAAGGCTTAGATTTTTACCCGAATTCATAAAGATCATAACTGGCATCCAGTGGCCGCAGACGATGGCATCTTTAAAACCGTTGTGGTCAAGATCGACCCAGATAAGATCCTTTACATTTCCTGCGGAAGAAAAGTCGGGAGCGTAGCTTGATGTAACATCAGTAAAATTTCCATTACCGTCATTTTTAAGAAGGAATTGCTGCGGAGTAGCACCAAAGTGTTGAGGGACCAAATCGCTGGTTAAAGCAAGATCTGTGTTGCCGTCGTTATCAAAATCTACAGCAGTGATCGCTGAAGCATTAAGCGTCAAGCCTTCAAATGCATTACTCACTTTTGTAAAACCTTCTTCCGAATTTAGGTAAAGGCGAGGCGTGAGTTGTCTTCCGCCGGCAAATTCATTCCCGCCGCTGGCAATAACAATATCGAGTAACCCGTCATTGTTGACATCAATAAGTGTCGCAGCGGTATCTTCATTAATCGCGTCTTCTTCACTTTTTGGGAGGAATTTTTCTATGAAACTTCCGTTTTCTTGCTGAAGATAAATGCTCGTTTGTTGCGCTTTGGCACCCAGAATCAAAATGTCATCAAGGTCGTCATTATTCAAATCTCCGGTTTCTATTGCCGGGCCGGTGTTTGTACTGGCATAAGGAACTAAAGGATCACGACTGAATTCAATTGAACTTCCATCTTGATGTAGAAAGTCAATTTGAGTAGTGTCTTGAACCCAAACAAGATCAGATTTGTAGGCTTTTTCAAGGATTGATGTTGATGCGTTTTTTTCGTCTAAAACAAGATCAGCCTTAACGTTTTTAACCACTTGAGATGTTCCGGAAGGCCAGAGCACTTCTAACGAATCTAATTGTGCAGCATTACCTAATCCTACAAAAATGGAAGGAGCAACCGCCGACATAAAGCCGCGTGTGGTGTAGTTTTCAAAAACCTGAATATTGTTAAAACTATAAGCGGTGACTTTAGCACCAATGCCGAAGGTGTTGGGCGCAGTTCCTTTAAAATGAATGGAGATTCCGCTCGTGCCTTCGGCGGTTTCCACAGTGGTGTTTTTTAAAATAGATGCCGGCTTATTGACGTTATTTACTACCAAATCAAGATCGCCGTCATTGTCCAGATCTCCATAAGCAGCACCATTGCTAAAGGTTTTTTCATTAGAAGTCCATTGTGTGGTAACATCTTCAAAAGTGCCGTTGCCTAAATTTTTGTAGGCATAATTGGCTACATTTATTTCTGGAAGTTTGTTGATGAATTCCATCTCGGCTTCAGACATATTCTTGCCTAAACGTTTTTGAATACTTTCGTTGGAGATGAAATTCACAAAATCCATATCATTTGTAGCGCCTAAAATTCCGTTAGCGATATAAATATCTTTAAAACCGTCATTATCAAAGTCGGCCATTAAAGGACTCCAGGACCATTCGGTTGCAGCGACACCACTTTGAAACGCCGTTTCTGCAAATCTGCCATTGCCTAAATTGAGCTGTAGGGTGTTTTGCATAAATTGGTAATCGTAGCCGTTTCTGATTTGATTTTGATAAATAGGATACGCATATTCATTACCCGATGCTTTCAGAACCTGAAGATCTTCGGGCAACATATCTAGACTTAAGATATCTGCGTTTCCGTCGTTATTGATATCTGCAATGTCGCTTCCCATTGAAAAATGCGAAGTATGCCCAAGTAAATTTTGCGTCGTATTGACTTCAGAAAAGGTGCCATTTTGATTGTTGAGGTAGACGTAGTCGTTCTCAAAAAAATCGTTTGCAATGTAGATGTCGGGATAGCCATCGTTGTTTAAATCTGCTACGGAAACGCCTAAGCCATAACCAATTTTACTGCTGAAGATGCCGGCTTGTTGGGTTATTTCGGTGAAATTCCCATTGTCATTGCGATAGAGTTTGTCCCCGCGAAGACTGTCTGAAACCTTGCGAATCGCGGCTCTACCATAGTTTGAATTGGGGTGAACAGAATGATTGAGCAAATACATGTCAAGGTCGCCATCTTTGTCATAATCAAAAAAACTAGCTTGTGTAGAAAGGCCGGTGAAATCCAGTCCATATTCCGAAGCAGCTTCCTTAAATGTTGGAATTCCGTTGGTGGTTCCTTGATTGATGTAAAGTTTATTGTGGCCTTTTAAATCTAAATGTCCGCTCACAGTACAAACATAAAGGTCTAAAAGTCCGTCTGCATTAATATCAACGGTAGTTACACCTGTATTCCAAGAAGTAGATGAAGTGTCTATGCCGGCATTGCCGGTAATGTCTTTAAATTGAAAATTACCTTGATTTAGATATAATTTATCTGATACCTGATTTCCTGTAAAATAAATATCTAGTAAACCATCGTTATTAAAGTCGGCAACCGCAGTTCCGGCTCCGTTATAAAAATATAGGTAGTTGAGAATATTGAGTTGAGGTGTGCTTTTGAGTGTGTTGGTGAATGTAATCCCAGAATCTGATACCGACTCAAATTTTGGAGTCTTGGTCTCTGTGCTGCACGATATACTTAAAGCAAGCAATACACTTAAAAGAAAAGGGTACAATCTTGTCATAGGTTTTACGCGCAGTTTAGGGAAAATATGGAGTTTGATTTAAAACTAGGAGACTTCAGTTTAAAACAAAAACTATTTGAGAGATAAAAGTTGGATAAATCGTTTAATTTAAAAGGAGGGTCAAAATTGACCCTCCTTTCTTATTATTTGTGTGCTAAATCTTAAGATCTAGTAACCCGGATTTTGAGTCAAGTTCGGGTTAAGAATAATTTGACTTGCAGGAATAGGGAATAAGTTTCTGTTTTCATTTCCTATTTGAGAATCTGCTTTCAATTCCCATCCTCTGGTGTATTGACCAAAACGAATCATATCATTACGTCTCCAGAACTCAGCATAAAGCTCGCGACCTCTTTCATCTAAAATATCTTGTTCTGTTACCGAAGTAAAAGGAGTAGCCTCACGAAGACCACGTAGCACATTCATCATCGCAGTAGGATCTTGACCTGCTCTAAACATGGCTTCAGCTTTCATCAAATACGCATCAGAATAACGGAAGAAAATCTCGTGCTCCACAAAACCTCCATAACGTGCGTTGTACTTTTGAACACGAATTCCTGTAGACTCACTGTTATTGATGAGACTAGGGTTTCCATTACCATCTGTGAAATCTCTTTTAAAGGTAAGCGGGTTTCCACCACGGTCGTTAAGTGCAGAACCGTCATAATCATACTGTTGACCTACTAAGAATCCAAAACCAACATTTGATCCATCTGCATATCCATCATCATTAGAATCTGTAGCACCATCAAAAGAACCAGCAGGTAAACCTTCGGTAGGAACATAACCACGACGCTCTTCTTGACCAGAACCAGGAGTGTTTACGTTAGCATCACCTTCAAACATATCATAATATTCTGCAAGTGTTGCAAAACCATTCCAACCACCACCTGCAATTTCAGGTGCTTGATTATAGTGAAGACCATTCCAGATGCGGTTACCTACAGAAGTAGGAATAAACCAGATCGTTTCATCATCTAATTCATTTCTGAAAATATCAAAGTAGTCATCTTCAATAGCATAACCTTCTGCAGTAATAGCATCTACAAGATCGATTACCTGTTGCATATCTGCGGTAGTCGGCTCGCCGCCTACATAAATGTGTTTGTTAAGAAGCACTTTTGCCAATAAATAACGTGCAGCGGCTTTAGAAGCTCTTGCGTGATCTGAAGTTGCTGTACCTACTCCTGATCCAGGTCCTAAAGCAGGTAAACCAGCGATAGCTGTATTTAGATCAGCAATGATATAATCTACAGCCTCTTGACCCGTGATCACTTCTGGATTGTCTAGAAGCGATGCTTCGGGATCACGAATGGGCACTTGACCAAAGTTATCCAGTACAAAAAATACCCCTAAAGCTCTTAAGAAAGAAGCTTGAGCGCGTTGCTGCTCGTTAGGATTAGATAAGTCTGATAAGGCTTGTGAAGCCGCAAACTGAGTTTGGTTCCACTGGTTGAACGTGTTTGTGATATACTGGTGATCTGTTCTCCAGTCGTGCTGGTGAAGCTGTCTCCAGATACCATTATCACCCCAGTCTGAACCTCTGGTAGGAACCAACGCAGCATCTGTTGTTACTTCACTTAATGCGAAGAAGTCAGCCTGGTTACCAATGATACCGTTTAAACTGTTATAAATTCCGTCAATGAATAGATCTACATCACCCACACCTTGAAAGTCTGGCGATTGTCTAGAGTCTGTTTCTTCAATTTCTAGGTCTGTACAAGAAATAGCTAACCCAATGGAAAGGATTCCTACTAAAAACCTAGAAGTTTTAAAATGTTGTTTTAAATATTTCATAGTTATTTTTTATTAAAATCTTGCGTTAACACCTAATGTGAATGTACGTGGTCTTGGGAATGCTGCATATTCAATACCTGCGGTAGGAATATTCGAAGCATTAAGACTTCCTGTATTTGTAGAAACTTCAGGATCCAAACCAGAATATCCAGTGATTAGGAATACGTTTTGACCAGTTACAGAGAAACGTAAAGAATCAAATAAACCTTCACCACTCATAGGTACGTTGTAACCTACGCTTAAAGTTTGCAAGCGTACAAAGTCTCCTTTTTCTAAGAATCTTGTTGATACGGCTACAGAAGAACCAGGAGCTTCTCCGCTCGTTAATACATCTGTAGTAACGTTTTTAGCAATCGTAATACCACCCGCGTTAAAGAACGCATTATCCGTCGCATTGTAAACAGAGAATCCAAACTGACCGTTGAAATAGGCCGCGAAATCAAAGTTTTTGTAAGTAGCATTTAATGAAAGACCTGCGGTCCAGTCTGGTTGTGCATCTTCACCAACAAACTTCTTATCTGCATCTGGATCACCTTCTCCGTTACCATCAACGTCTACATAGGTTGGGTTTCCGTTTTCATCAAAACCGGTAAACTCTGCCATATAGAATGAGAATAAAGGTTGTCCTGCTTGAAGACGCTGAGCAAATGCTCCTGTTAAACCATTACCGTTAATAGGTCCTGTATCAATAATACGGTCTGTATCTAACACTTCATTATGGTTGTAAGCAATGTTGAATGAAGATGAGAACGTGAAATCTTCAGTTTGTACGAAGTCGTAGTTCAATGCAAGTTCAACCCCTTGGTTTACTACTTTTCCATCTGTTAAGTTCTGGAATATCGTTTCGATTCCCGGTACCTGTGGAGCAGCAAGCGTGCTTAAAAGCAGAAGGTCTGTAGTTTCTTTACGATATAAGTTAAATGAGCCATTAAAGCGATCATTGTTAAATCCAAAATCAACTCCTACGTTTACATCTAAAGTAGATTCCCACTGAAGCGCTTCGTTATTGTTACCTACAAACTGAGTACCAGAGTTAGTAACTGTCAGGTTATCTGTGATTCCAATATCAGAGAAACGTGTTCTTCTGATGAAATTAGCATAACCTAATCCTTCCTGGTTACCTACAATACCTGCACCTAATCTTAATTTAAGAGTTGATACATTATCTCCGATGAAGTCTTCTTCGTGAATTTGCCAAGCAAAAGCACCAGAAGGGAAATAACCATACTGATTTTCTGGTCCAAAAGTAGAAGAACCATCCGCTCTAAATGTACCAGTGAACAAATACTTATCAGCAAGCGTATAGTTTACACGTGCAAAATAAGATTGTAATTCGTCTGTATTGTCAAACGTATTAGCAAAGTATGCTGTAAATAATTGTGTGTAATTTGTTCCAATTGGTTCAGAAACGAATGCTGAATCGAAAGGAGCGCCAAAGTCTATACGGTTTACATAATCTCTATTTTGATCGTAGGCAAAGTTTTGGAAAGATCCTGAGATTGTGTTTGCAATCAAACCGTACTGGTCTTCCAGTTGCTGAGCAGCTAAGCCCATATCAGACCCAAAACCAATACCACCTGCATTGATTCCCTCACGAGCAAACTCTTGATACGAGTAACCTGCAACTACGTCGATTTTAGAATTCTCAAACTGCTTGTTATAGCTTACAGTTGCTTCAAAAAGTTTGTTTGTTTGATCAAAAGTCCCATAAGTTCCTTGACCATTTCCAGATACACGGTTGATACCTGCTACGTCTGGAGAGAACAAGGCGATAGTTTTAGCATCACTCTTGTCATAACCTCCGGTTACTTTTGCACTGATGGCATCGGTGATTTTATATTCAGCAGAAAGGTTTGCTAAAAAACGATTGGTATTAGACTCACTTTGATAATAACGTAATAAGTTAACCGGGTTTAATAAGTTACTTCCCGGAGAAAAAGTCTCGTCGATAGGCCAAGTTGGGTTGGCAGTAATCGATGAACCGATTAAATCCCCTGTAGATCCTGCTTGACCACTTATAGGCGCATTGTCGTCATTTACACGTGATAAAGTCGTTTGTAAACTCAAAGTAAGTTTGTCATCAAACAAGCGCTGTGTCGCGTTTAAACGACCTGTGATACGCTCTTGTCCGGTGTTTCTAATAACACCTCGTTGATCTGAATAACCAAAAGAAGCACGAACGTTACCTGAGGTATAGCTGTGTGCGTAGCTCAAGTTATTTTGTGTAGAAATTGCATTTCTAGTGTAAAAATCTTGAAAATCAGAAGCAAATCCAAAGTCTAATAATGTTGGATCACCACCATAATCTGGTAAAGCATCAAGATATTGATCTGCAGTTAAAAGATCATACTCTCTAGCCGGAGATGAAAAGCTCACATTACTGCTTACTTCCCAAGCACCGCCTGAGCTACCGCGACCACTCTTGGTTTGCACGATGATTACACCGTTTGCACCACGAGAACCGTAGATTGCTGTAGCTGATGCATCTTTAAGAATAGAGATACTTTCAATGTCAGTTGGGTTTAAGAAACTCAAAGGGTTTCTAGAAGAACCACCACCTACACCTAAGTCACCTGCTGCAGGAGCTCCTGATGTTGTTAATGGTACCCCGTCAACTACAATAAGTGGGTTATTACCAGAACGTATAGAGTTTGAACCCCTGATACGTACATTAATACCGGCGCCCGGCTCTCCCGAAGATTGAGAGATTTGAACCCCAGCAGTTTTACCTTGAATTAATTGCTCTGGTGAAGCGATCACCCCTTGGTTAAAGTCTTCTGAAGTTACTGAAGCAACAGTACCTGTCGCATCCTTAACTGTAGTAGAACCATAACCAATAAGAACAACCTCGTCTAGAGCAGCAGCATCTTCTTGAAGTGTAACGTTAACGGTAGATCTACCATTAACGGCAACTTCTTGAGGAGCAAACCCGACATAACTAAAAACCAGGACGCTTCCTGCAGCTACATCGTTTAAGGTATAATTTCCGTCAAAATCTGTTGTTGTCCCATTGGTAGTTCCTTTTACGAGAACGTTTGCGCCCGGAAGCGGACCATTAGGTTCAGATACTGTTCCGGATACTGTTTGCGCTTGTGCCATACCTGCCAGTAAAAGCGAAGCGAAAAACAACATACTTCTAAGTATTACATGCTTCATAAGTTTGAATTTTAATTGAATTATTTTGGTTTTCCAATAATGTTTCTTGGTGACCAAATTTATATAAATAATTGATTAAACAAGGGTAACTACAACGTTTAAGTAGCGAAATCGATGTAGTTTTGAAAACTGTATTTTATACGCTTATTCGTAAAAATTTATCAAATAATTAATAATATTTGAAAATATAGTGAAAATATTATGGAATATTCACACCTATTGAACTTATGCTAGAAACAGCGCAGTGATTCTCTCAACGAAATTTCAGTAAAATTTTTTTCTCAAAAAGGGTAAAATTGTACCAATTTGAGGCAATATTGACCATAGATTATGCAAGTATTTTTCTCAAAAACGTCAATTTTCCTCTTTTGTTAATTAAAGGTTAAATTAACATTTAATCCGAACCAGCTAAATCGATTAAATTATAAAGATGAAAAGCCGATGTTTTAGCTTTAAGTGTGAATGAAAGTATCTTTGCGTTATGATTTATGATACGATAATTATTGGTGGAGGTGCAGCAGGTTTTTTTACAGCAATTAATCTGGCAAAACAACGAAGCGATCTTTCTATAATGATCCTAGAGCGTGGTGGGCAGGTTCTCGAGAAAGTAAGGATCTCTGGTGGTGGTCGTTGTAACGTGACACACGCAGAGTTTGACCCAAGGTCGCTCACTTCTTATTATCCCCGGGGGAATCGTGAATTGTTGGGGCCGTTTCACACATTTATGACCGGTGATACCATGGCTTGGTTTGAAGAGCGTGGGGTATCGCTTAAAATAGAAGAGGACGGGCGTATTTTTCCGCAGTCAGATAGCTCACAAAGCATTATAGATTGTTTTCTTAAGGAGGCTGAAAATTTAAATGTAGAGGTGGTGACAAAGACTCCCGTTACAGCAATTTCTCAAACTAATGATAGATTTTCGATTAGTTCCAAATCACAGACCTACGAAGCTAAAACCCTAGTGATTGCTACCGGAAGTAATCCAAAAATGCTGAAAATTCTTGAAGAAACAGGACTTAATATTGTACCTGCAGTTCCATCTTTATTCACTTTTAATATTAAAGACGAGCGTATCAAAGATATGGCTGGTTTAGCAACTGAAGCACGCGTTAGATTGCTTGATAATGAAGGAAATGCATTAAAGGTAAATCATTCTATTATTGACCAAGAGGGAACTCAAGGTCCTGTTTTGATAACGCATTGGGGTATGAGCGGACCCGGTATTTTGAAACTTTCGGCTTGGGGTGCGCATCAATTAAATGCCTGCAACTATATGTTTACTATTGAAGTAGATTGGTTGCCCGAAATGGAAAGAAGTACATTTTCAGAACAACTAAAAGAAGACAAGATCAAATATGCAAAACAGAATGTCGCCAAGTGGTCACCTTATGGATTGCCTAAAAGGTTTTGGCAAAGTTTAGTTAAGGCTTCAGGAATACCTCAGGATCTAATTTGGGCAGATTTGAATAAGAAAATGCTTCTTCAGTTAGCACAACAACTGCGTAGTGGTATTTTTCGCGTAAGCGGAAAAAGTACTTTTAAAGAGGAGTTTGTTACTGCTGGTGGCGTTAATCTTAAAGAAATTGATTTTAAAACGTACCAAAGTAAAAAAATAGCCGGACTTTATCTCGCCGGGGAAGTACTCGATGTAGATGCGATCACAGGAGGTTTTAATTTTCAAAATGCCTGGACAGGAGGCTATATTGTAGCTCAAGACTTAGCAAAACGTCTTTAATTTAAGCGCCAGATCTCAAAATTGAGTGCAGTAGCATAGGCTACCCAAATAAGATAAGGCAGAAGTAAGTAGGCTGCTTCAGGTTTCACGACTTTAAACCATTTAAAAGTGAAAAGAAGTAGAATAAACAAGCTTATTATTATAAGAAGTGCAGGCACTACGAGATGCATTCCAAAGAAAAGGATAGACCAAGAGGCATTTAAAATGAGCTGAAAGCCAAAGTGATAAAGTGCGGTTTTTACCCATTTATGATAATAGCCTTTATTCCAAACCATTCCTGCGGCGGTTCCCATTAAGATATACAACACGGTCCAGACTGGTGCAAATAACCAATTGGGTGGCGTAAATACGGGTTTACTCAAAGTTGGATACCAAGTGGATACGCTGCTCTGTGTAGCAATGGCACTTAAAAAACCTACGATCAAACAGATCGTGATCATAATAAGAATTCTAATTGCTCTTTGTGTAATCATCGTGCTAACTATTGTGACTAATTTAGACAATATTTATGATTTTCAAATTCTAAAAAGTTATGTTGAGGCTTTCAAAACTTTTTAGAGAGGTTATATTTGCAGTATGACAACTACCAAATTTCATCCTGAATCGTATACTCAGGCATTAAATACACAATCAGTAAGTTATGAATCGCCCAGTAACATAGCTTTAATTAAATATTGGGGAAAGCACGGTGTGCAAATTCCTAAAAATCCTTCTATAAGTTTTACGTTGAACAATTGTAAAACGACTACAAAACTAAGTTTTGAGAAACGTACCAATTTTGATGAGGCATACGATCTTAAGGTTATTTTAGACGGAAAACATAAACCGGGTTTTGAGCCTAAAATTCATCAGTTCTTTGGGCGAATTGATGAATATCTTCCATTTATAAAGGAGTATCGTTTTACAATAGATACAACCAATAGTTTTCCGCATAGTTCGGGGATTGCATCTTCAGCGAGCGGTCTGAGCGCCTTGGCTTTATGTCTTATGGAAATGGAACGCGAGATGCAGCCTGAGATGTCTTTGAAGCATTTTAATCAAAAAGCATCCTTTATTGCACGCTTAGGTTCAGGTAGTGGTTGTAGATCACTAGAAGGTCCGTTGGTAGTTTGGGGTGAACACGCAGATATTGAAGGAAGCAGTGATGTTTATGGCGTTCAATATCCTTATGAAGTACATTCGGTATTTGATCATTATCAAGACACTATTTTATTGGTTGATAAGGGGGAGAAGCCTGTAAGCAGCACAGTAGGACATAATTTGATGCATAATCACGCGTATTCAGCCAGTAGATTTGATCAGGCGGTTGAAAATCTTGCGCATCTGGTACCTATTCTAAAGGAAGGCAATCTGGACGAATTTGTGAGTTTGGTAGAAAGTGAAGCCCTTACGCTACACGCGATGATGCTTACGAGTAAACCGTACTTCATTCTGATGAAGCCCAACACCTTAAAGATCATCGATAAGATCTGGGAATATCGCCGCGACACTTCTATTCCTGTTTGTTTTACTCTTGATGCCGGTGCAAATGTTCACGTTTTGTATCCTAAAAAAGATAAGGAAGCGGTTCAGGAATTTATTAAGAATGATTTAAGTATATATTGTCAAGATAATAGGTATATTTTTGACAACGTGGGAAATGGAGCAATTAAATTGTAAATTTGCTCTGGCCTAAAATGGATAGCTTTATGAAAGGACCTTTATTTTATTCAAAAATTTTACTTTTTGGTGAGTACGGAATCATCAAAGATTCAAAAGGCTTATCAATACCTTACAACTTTTATAAAGGTGCTTTAAAGGTTGACGCAAATCCTGATGAAGTTGCTGTTAAATCCAATCAAAGTTTAGGTCGCTTTGCTACATATCTTAAGCAATTGCAAGAGACCCAGCCAGAATTGGTGCAATTTGATATCGAAGCATTACAGGCAGATGTTGCAAAAGGCATGTATTTTGATAGCACGATTCCTCAGGGATATGGTGTGGGAAGTAGTGGAGCGCTGGTAGCTTCGATCTATGATAAATATGCTTTTGACAAAATCACGATTCTTGAAAATCTCACTCGAGAGAAACTGCTTAAGCTAAAAAAAATCTTTGGGGAGATGGAATCATTCTTCCACGGAAAATCTTCCGGTTTAGACCCGCTTAACAGTTATTTGAGTCTTCCTATACTTATTAATAGTAAAGACGATATTGAACCGGCGGGAATTCCTTCTCAAACTCCAGATGGTAAAGGTGCAGTATTCTTGCTTGATAGCGGTATTGTGGGAGAAACCGCTCCTATGATCAATATTTTTATGGAAAACATGAAGAAAGATGGTTTCCGTAATATGTTGAAAACGCAATTTGTAAAACATACCGATGCGTGTATTGACGATTTCTTAAAGGGAGATGTAAAATCGCTTTTTGGCAATGTGAAACAGCTTTCTAAAACGGTACTGCGCAATTTTAAACCTATGATTCCTGCGAGTTTTCACGAACTTTGGCAGCAGGGACTCGAGTCAAATGATTACTATTTAAAACTTTGCGGTTCTGGTGGTGGCGGTTATATTTTAGGATTTACCGAAGACATTGACAAAGCCCGTAAAGCGCTTGCCGGGCACAAAGTAGAGGTGGTCTACAACTTCTAGGATTTTTCTTTTTAAAAATACACGTTTATGTCACGCATAAGCCGAAGAAACAAACTGTTACTTCTTAAATTTCTGAGTTTGTTTTCGGTGGTGCGCGGGTACAATATTCTCATTATTGTTATTGCTCAATATCTGGCTTCTATTTTTATTCTTTCACCAGATTTACCTGTAAAAGCTGTGCTTTTTGATCTCAATCTTTTTCTGATCGTCGCCGCTACTTCGCTGGTTATCGCAGGTGGTTACATCATTAATAGCTTTTATGATAGTGAGAAAGACTTGATAAACCGTCCTAATAAAACAAAGTTGGATCATTTGGTGAGCCAGAAAAAGATACTTTCGCTGTATTTTGTGCTAAACTTTGTAGCGATAATCGTCGCGAGCTATGTTTCGTTCTTTGCTGTGCTGTTTTTTTCTGCCTATATCTTCGGGATTTGGATCTACTCTCATAAACTCAAGAAAGTCTTATTCTTAGGAAACCTTGTCTCGGCATCGCTTGCGCTTACCCCTTTCTTTGCAGTATTTATTTACTACCGAAATTTTGAAAAGGTCATTTTTGTACACGCTGTGTTTTTGGGTTTGATTATTTTGATGCGCGAACTCATCAAAGACCTAGAGAACTTAAAAGGGGATTTAGCTTTAAATTATAACACATTTCCCACGGTTTATGGAGAGCGCTCAACCAAAGCTTTGATCTCGCTGCTTATAGGTGTTATAGTAATTCCGGCTTTTTTACTTATCAATAAATTTGATGTAGGTTTAATGCGGTATTACTTTTATGTGAGCACCTTACTTTTACTCGTCTTTTTGTATTTGTTGTGGTGGTCAGATGCAAAACTGCATTATCTATTGCTGCACAATATTTTGAAATTTATTCTCGTGCTTGGTGTGTTTAGTATTTTGCTCATCGATCCTGATGTGGTGCTTAATCGTATTGTATAAAAAAAGGCCATCTTTAATGATGACCTTCTGGGCTAATTCAAATAAACAGTACGATTTAAAGCTCTTTTACGATCTTGTAACTTAGATTGAAAAATCGGTTTTCTGCGATAGCAACTTTTGCTTGTTTATAATTTAATCTGCTTTTGATGTAATTTTCGATCGCTTGATCTTGAGTTTCTACATCAAGTACAACAATGCTGCCTTGAGCAGTTACCATAAAATGAATTTCACTATTCAGGCTGTTTTCTTTTAATTCAAAATTAGGAGTTCCTAAAAGTTCAACTACTTGTTGGCGTAATTGAGCACTTGCAGTTTCAGGTTTTGGGTCTGTGTTGGCGATCAAACTTGAAGTGGTTAGCATTACCAAAAGCGCCGCTAGAATTTGTAATTTTTTCATTTTTCTTTTTTTGTGATTGATGATTCAAAAGTAGTTGGAGTTTCTGTTTTAAAGGGTATTTACGGCGTTACCAAAGCAGGGTGAAATCCTTCAGTTTGTGTAAAATTTAGATTTGGTTACAATTTCTAAACCTTTCCATTTTATGTAATTGAAACCGAGAATAACTGTGAGTTTAAGGTCTTTTAACTGTGTTTTGGTACAAACTTCTGAGTGAAGCGTGCTATTAATTATTCAGCTGAATAATGTGAAATCAAGATTTGTGAACTTAAGGTTATGTCAACTTAAGTTTAAGCCGGTAGGTGTGCGGATTTATTTTGATTATCTAGAGGAAAAAACACATTTAAATAGGTGCTGATCATTCAAATTCAAGGCCTGTAGGAATTTATTTGTTTCGATTTTTAAATACGTATCTTTGCGCCAAATTTTAGAATTATGAGCAGACATCAAGAGAGTAAGAAGGGCGGGAAAGCGTCTGGTCGTGGAGCAAATAATAATCGTGCAAAAAGTCACGCACGAGGCAATGCACCAATAAAAAAGAATGCTACAGGAAGTAGCCGTACAGCGACTACGAGTTCTGGAAAAGGCGGTATACGTCTTAATAAATACATTGCAAATAGCGGTATTTGCTCACGTCGCGAAGCCGATTTGTATATAAGTACCGGGCAAGTTACCGTTAACGGGGAGATCATCAATGAGATGGGGTTTAAAGTAAATCTTGATGATGATGTACGTTTTGATGGGCGTCGTATTAATCCAGAAGCAAAAGCATATGTCTTATTGAATAAACCCAAAGGTTTTTCGGTAACCACAAGTAATGCTAAAGGAATGACCGTAATGGATCTTGTGGCAAGTTCTACAAAATCACGTATTCAGCCGGTGGGGCGTCTTGGTCGCAATGCAACTGGTTTGTTATTGTTTACCAATGATGATAAGGTGATGAAAAAACTTACCAATTCTAAGACCGGACTTCCTAGACTATTTCATATCGAGCTGGATAAAAACCTAAAGGCTGAAGATCTGGATAAAATCAAGAAGGGTCTTACGGTTGATGGGAAACGTTTAGAAATTGAAGACCTGAGTTATGTTGACGGAGCGCCCAAAAAGGAAGTGGGGCTTAAAATGCGTAACGTAGGTAACAGTATCATACGCAGTATTTTTGAGCATTTAGGTTATCAAGTAGTACGTGTAGACTGTGTGATTTTGGGTACGTTGACTAAAAAAGATCTACCTCGAGGTAAATACCGTCACCTCAAAGAGCAAGAAATACACAACTTAATGATGCTGTAAAGCAGTTATTTACGTTTGAAAAGTGATAATTAGCATATTTTTTACATTACCTTAAGAAATGAGGGTATTGTAATTCGAATTCTTTTTTTACATTTCACTTTTCAAACGATTTAATGAATACTAAGTACATCGATCTTATAGATCAATCTTTCTACTTTCCTCAAGAAGAATTTAAACTTGAGGGCAATCAGCTTGAATTTCACGATATAGATTTAATGGCGCTCGTAAAAGAATACGGAGCTCCTTTGAAATTCAGTTATTTACCTAAAATTTCAGAAAATATAAATAGAGCCAAAGGTTGGTTTGCAGATGCTATTGCAAAACACAACTACAAAGGCTCTTACAATTACTGTTATTGTACTAAAAGTTCGCACTTTAAACACGTGCTGGATGAGGCGCTTAAAAACGATATTCATATCGAGACTTCTTCTGCTTTTGATATTGATATCGTAAACAAGCTGAAAGAAAACGGTAAAATAACCGAAGATACTTTTGTGATCTGTAACGGGTTTAAGCGCGATCAATACATCAATAATATTGCAGCACTCATCAATGGCGGGCAAAAGAATTGTATTCCTATTATTGATAACTACGAAGAGATCAACTTGCTTACCGAAGGTATCAAGGGAGATTTCAAAATAGGAATACGTATCGCTTCAGAAGAAGAGCCTAAGTTTGAGTTTTATACCTCCAGGTTAGGAATTGGCTATAAAAATATTGTTCCGTTTTACGAAGAGCAAATCAAGAACAACGATCAGGTAGATCTTAAGATGTTGCATTTCTTCATCAATACAGGAATTCGCGATAATGCGTATTACTGGAACGAGTTGAATAAATGTCTTAAGGTATATATTCGTCTTAAGAAAATATGCCCTTCGCTCGACAGTCTAAACATTGGCGGTGGATTTCCTATTAAAAACTCACTGGCTTTTGATTATGATTATGCCTATATGGTAGACGAGATCATCAATCAGATCAAGATCACCTGCGACGAGGCAGAGGTGCCTGTACCTAATATTTTTACTGAATTTGGAAGTTTTACCGTTGGCGAAAGTGGCGGTGCGATTTATGAAGTGTTGTATCAAAAGCAACAAAACGATCGAGAAAAATGGAATATGATTAACTCATCGTTTATCACCACCTTGCCAGATACTTGGGCAATAAGCAAGCGCTTTATTATGCTTCCGGTAAACCGTTGGGATGAAGAATATGAGCGTGTTTTGCTAGGCGGTCTCACCTGTGATAGTGATGATTACTACAATAGTGAACAGCACAGCAACGCGATTTATTTACCAAGATATAAAAAAGATAAACCTTTATACATCGGCTTTTTTAATACCGGTGCATATCAAGAAACCATAGGAGGCTATGGCGGACTTCAACACTGTTTAATCCCACAACCTAAACATATTCTGATAGATAGGGATGAAAATGGTAACTTAACAACCCGTATATTTAATGAACAACAAAAAGCAGAACAATTGCTTAAGATTTTAGGTTATGAGTACAACTAAAAATTATGCTGGCATTCCTGATGAGTTTGCCAAACTTGAAACTTCAAAAATTGTACTAATCCCGGTGCCCTACGATGGTACGAGTACTTGGGGGAAAGGAGCAGATAAAGCGCCGCAAGCCTTTTTAGAAGCATCTGAAAATATGGAGACGTATGATATCGAGACTGATACCGAAGTGTATCAACAAGGTATCTATCTCGCTCCTGCAATAACCGAAGCAAGTTCGCCAGAGGCCATGGTAGCCGAGGTGCATAAAACAACCAAAGATTTTATCAAGCGCAATAAGTTTGTGACCCTTTTTGGCGGGGAGCATTCAGTTTCTATTGGAGCGATACGCGCTTTTAATGAGCTTTTTGATAACTTAACCGTGTTGCAAATTGATGCACATGCAGACTTGCGTCAAGAGTATATGGGAAGCAAGTGCAACCACGCTTGCGCAATGTATGAAGCCAGCCAGACTACAAACCTTATTCAGGTAGGAATTCGCAGTATGGATGCTCTTGAAAAAACTGTGATGGATGAAGATAAAACCTTCTTCGCTCACGAGATGGTTCAGGATGAATATTGGGTTGATAACGTGATCGATCTTTGTACAGATAATGTATTTATCACCTTTGATCTTGATGGGCTAGATCCTTCAATTATGCCGTCTACAGGAACTCCTGAGCCGGGCGGATTGTTCTGGTATGAAACAATGGATTTTTTAAAGCGCCTTTTTGCTGAAAAAAATATCGTAGGGTTTGATATTATGGAGCTTTGTCCTACCGAACACGATAAATCTTCAGACTTTTTAGCAGCCAAATTGTATTACAAAATGCTGAGTTACAAATTTGAAGGGGAAGATGTTGAAGACAATTATGACAATACATACGTTTCTAACACAAGCAAGGGAAGCGTTAATAAATTTGATTTAAATGACGATGAAGACTAAGGGAGCGATCTCTCAATTTATAGAAAAATACTATTTACACTTCAATGCTGCTTCTGTAGTTGATGCTGCAAAAGCCTATGAAGAGCAATTGAATAACGGAGCCAAAATGCTCGTGTCTCTTGCTGGTGCGATGAGTACCGCAGAGTTGGGGAAGATCTTTGCAGAAATGATCCGTCAGGATAAAGTGCAGATCATTTCTTGTACGGGTGCTAACCTTGAAGAAGATATCATGAATTTGGTAGCGCATTCGCATTACAAGCGTGTGCCTAACTATCGTGACTTGACGCCGCAAGAAGAATGGGATTTGCTTGAAAATGGTCTCAACCGGGTGACCGATACCTGTATTCCTGAGGAGGAAGCGTTCCGCAGATTACAGCAGCATATCTATAAAATTTGGAAAGAAGCAGATGACGCCGGTGAGCGTTACCTTCCACACGAGTTTATGTATAAAATGTTGTTGAGCGGTGTTTTAGAAGAATATTATGAGATCGACCTAAAAGACTCTTGGATGTACGCTGCAGCAGAGAAAAATTTACCAATTATCTGCCCGGGATGGGAAGACAGCACGATGGGTAACATCTTTGCTTCTTATGTATTGAAAGGCGAATTGAAAGCGTCTACAATGAAGTCTGGTATTGAATATATGACCTTCCTTGCAGATTGGTACACGAACAATTCTGAAAACGGAATTGGATTCTTCCAGATCGGTGGTGGTATCGCAGGAGATTTCCCTATCTGTGTAGTGCCAATGCTTTACCAAGATATGGAACGTGAAGACACGCCATTCTGGAGCTATTTCTGCCAGATCTCTGACTCTACTACCAGTTACGGTTCGTACTCAGGAGCGGTTCCTAATGAGAAAATAACTTGGGGTAAATTAGATATCAATACGCCAAAGTTTATCATTGAGAGTGACGCAACGATTGTTGCACCACTTGTTTTTGCCTATCTGCTAGATATGTGATCTTTGAGATTTAACGATAAAAGAAGAAGCCTCCTAATTCAGTTTAGGAGGCTTCTTTATTTTGTCTTATTCTTTGATCGCTTTATTCTGCGTTTTCCAATCAATTAATGGGGAAGGGTAGTAATTAACCTCCATCAATTCTAAAAATGGAGCTTGATTTCCTAAACGCACTTTATAATTCTCCCAGTCTCTCTGCTCGGGTTGCGACCAGTTCAATTCGGCATAGCCAATAGCTCTGGGGAACGCGAGGTATTCGAGTTCGCTTATCGTACTTATCGTTTCCGACCAAAGTGGCGCTTCAATACCCAGAATATGTTCTCGCGGAATATTTTCATAGGCTTCCGGTTTCCATACATACGCTGTATTTACGGGAACGTAACCGGCCCAGTTCAGTCCGTATTCCGATTTCAGATCGTATTTCATATCTAAATAGGCTTTTTTTGCAGGAGACATAATTACTTTTAGATTTTTGGCAACGGCCAACTCGGCATTTTTCTGACTTTGCCAGAATTGAGCGATTGAAGTGGTGTCGATATCTGCGGTAGCGACCTCATCCCAACCTATCATTTTCTTATCATATTTCTGAACGATTTGCTCCACCTTGTTCACAAAATAGATATAATCATCTTTCTGAGTCACGTGGCTTTCATCGCCGCCAATGTGAAAATAAGGTCCCGGTGTGATCGCTGAAATTTCTCGTACCACATCATCTATAAAACTATACACGGTGTCTTTGCGGGTGTCAAATGTGCTAAAACCTACTTGAGTTCCGCGGTAGATTTTTGGGGTTTTCCCGTTTCCATTCAAAAAAGGATAGGCTACTGAAGCCGCATTGGTGTGGCCGGGCATATCCACCTCAGGCACGATCGTCATATGATGTTGAGCAGCATAGGCCACGATAGCTTTGTAATCCTCTTGTGTGTAAAATCCGCCGGGTTCATTACCTACTTCGGTTTCTCCGCCGATCTCGGTAAGCTTTGGCCAGGATTTGATCTCGATGCGCCAGCCCTGATCATCAGTTAAGTGCAAATGCAACACATTGTATTTGTAATAGGCAAGTAGATCGATATATTTTTTTACATCCTCAACCGTAAAAAAATGTCGGGCAACGTCAAGCATTGCGCCACGATATTCAAAAAACGGAGTGTCATTGAGCGCCCCGGATGCGATGGGCCAAACGGGATAATCAATGATAGAATCATTGGCTTTTAAAGGCAGAAGTTGTCTAAGCGTCTGAACACCTCTAAAAGCTGCTTCAGCACTCGCGGCATTAAGGATGATAGAATCCTTATTGATCCTCAAGGCGTAACTTTCCTTATTTAGTTTAGAAAGACTGTCTGACTGCTTGATGTAAACCACACTTTCCTGCTTGGGAAATTCAGTATTTACAGGAACTTGTAATTGAGTGATCTGTTTAATTTTTTCGGCTAAAAATTCACCAACTTCAGGAAAGCCTAAACTGTCGGGCGTTGTACGTATAGCCGTAAATTGATCTAGCGGAAATGCGCTATAGGTCGCTTTGAGCGAAACGGGTTTAGGAATCAAATCTGCAGTAGATAAATCAGTTTTGGGAAGGTTTAGAACACGTGGTTCTTTTTCAGGTTTACACGAAAAGAGCAAGACAAGCATAAAGCTTATTGCAAATACGGAAGGGCGAATTTGTGACATTAAAGTAAAATAAATAGTACTCCTGCTAAGCCGGAGAAATTAAGGTTGGTAAAAGGTTTTATTGGCGTTACCAAAGAGTCTAACATTCTTTGGCTTGCCTCATAATTGAAAATTTGTTTAAAAAGACTATCTCGGCACTTGCTCCGAGGATTATTTAGTTGCATTAATGAGCTTCTGCTCTACGCGCACGTACTGCAAATTAAGGTTTCAGGATGTATTTTTAATAACTAAGGCCACAAATCTGTGATTTGCTTAAACGGATAGGCGATAACAAAATCTGGCTTCTTAAGATTTCCTTTAGAACAATTGCTTATTTTCGCAGCCTTATTTGTTAGTATGTCATACCGTCTTACAGTAGTCGTTCCTGTTTACAATGAGCAAGATAACTTGCTTCGAGTAGAAAAAGTTTTCAAGGATTATTTTGAAATCGCAGCCGTACCTACGCAGGTATTGTTTGTGAATGATGGATCTAAAGACCGAAGTCAAGAACTCATCGAAGAAATTTGTGCGCGTAGTGAAGGATTTCAGTTCATATCTTTTGCTCAAAATTGTGGGTTGAGCGCTGCGATAAAAGCAGGCTTTGATTACACCACCACACCACTTGTAGGCTACATTGATAGTGACTTGCAGACGACTCCCGAAGATTTTAATATTCTTATAAAATATGCTGAAGAATATGACTTGGTTACCGGGCATCGCGCAGACCGAAAGGATTCTTTTGTGAAAAATATGTCCAGTACTATTGCTAACAATATTCGGCGTGCATTTACGCATGACGGGATGGACGATACCGGCTGTCCGTTAAAGATTATTAAGACAGATTATGCAAAGCGTATTCCTATGTTTAGAGGATTGCACCGCTTTTTACCTGCGATGATTATGTTGCAAAACGGGAAAACTATACAGGTGCCTATACGACATTTTCCACGTATAGCGGGTACAGCAAAGTTTGGTCTTTGGAACCGTCTCTTAGGTCCTTTGATGGATTGCTTTGCTTATCTCTGGATGAAGAAAAAATACATCAACTACGACGTAGCAAAACGATCTGATGGATAGTCCGTTCTGGATATATATCATTGGTTTTGTTGCTCAGTTAATGTTTTCGGGCAGACTGGTCATTCAGTGGTTTTTAAGTGAAAAACAAAAGCGGGTATTAACGCCTTCAACGTTCTGGTGGTTGAGTTTGGGTGCTTCTTTTTTACTTTTCGTTTATGGGTATTTACGAGAAGATTTTGCCATTATGTTGGGGCAGTCGATCACCTATTTTCTGTACATACGCAACTTGCAATTGCAAGGACAATGGACCAAATCTCCCAAAGCCCTACGCTGGTTTTTGCTTATTTTTCCGGTTTTGCTGGTGATTTATGGGTATAATAACGGAGATTACGATGTAGATAAACTTTTTAAAAATGAAGATATTCCGCTGTGGCTATTGCTTTTAGGTAGCATCGCTCAAGTGATTTTTACACTACGTTTTATTTATCAATGGATCTATTCTGAACGAAAGAAAAAATCAAGTTTACCACTCGGGTTTTGGCTGCTCAGTTTCATTGGCGGTTTACTTATTCTTACCTACGCAATACTCAGAAAAGATCCCGTTTTATTTGTAGGACATCTTATGGGCGTTTTTATTTACTTTAGAAATATGCGTCTTTCTATAGGTATCGATAAAGAATGAAAATTTCAGAAAAATACTATCCTTATCTTTTAATAGCGGCGTGCTTGCTGCTGTTTTTTCCGCATCTTGATGTCTTGTATGCCAATATTATGGAAGCGCGTAATTTCAATACCGCGCGTGAAATGCTAGAACATAACAATTGGGTGTTGACCACAATGAACGGCGAAGCGCGCTATGAAAAGCCGCCTTTGCCCACGTGGTTGGCTGCAATTTCTGCGGGTGTTTTTGGAATCACCAAGTTATGGGCCTTACGTTTACCTTCAGCAATTATCAGCACAGTTTTAGTGCTCTTTAGTTTCTCGCTTTCGCGGAAGCGTTTACAGCTAAGTGCAAAGCAAAGTTTTTATGCAAGTTTGATTCTTGCCACTTCTTTTTACATCCTCTTCGCGGGAAGAAACGGAACCTGGGATATTTTTGCTCACGCGTTTATGCTAGGAGGGATTTATTTCCTTTTTCGATTTTTCAGCAGTACTGACCAAAAATATGGCAACGCTGCACTAGCCGGGTTGTTTATCGGACTTTCGTTTATGAGTAAAGGTCCTGTAAGTCATTTTGCACTATTGATTCCTTTTTTGATCGCGTATATCTGGGTGTTTAAATTATGCACCTACAAAACCCGAATTGCTCCATTTATACTATTGCTCTTGATCACACTAGGTTTGAGTTCGTGGTGGGCACTAGCCATTTATTTTGGTGATGCCGATACGGCTGCGGCAATAGCCGATAAAGAAACTACCGCCTGGGCAAACCGCAATACCAGACCTTTTTACTATTACTGGAGCTTTTTTACACAAAGCGGAATTTGGACCATTCCGGCATTTGTGAGTCTGCTGTATCCGTATTTAAAAACCCGGGTTGCTAATCTTAAAGCCTATCGTTTCAGTCTAATCTGGACTTTTGCGGCTGTGGTGCTTTTATCCTGTATCCCTGAAAAAAAATCAAGATATCTATTGCCGGTGCTTATTCCGTTAGCTTTAAATACCAGTTTTTATATCGAATATCTGGTGCGTCGTTTTTCAGTATTAAAAGATAAACGAGAAACGTTTCCCGTTTTTTTCAATTTCGGAATCATCGCTACAGTCGCTATTTTAGTCCCGGTAGCCGGCTTTTTTTTGCTGCAGGACAACCTCAAAGGTTTATGGATCTGGTATGTTCTTTTGAGTCTGGCGACGTTAATCATCGGGTTTTTAATGTTTCGGTTTTTGGCAAAGCGAAAGATAGAGCGTGTCTTTTTCCTGGTGATCATTTTCACGTGTGCCGTAGTTACTTTAGGGTTTCCGTTAGTTCGTGCGAGTTATACTAATGAGGATTACGCCAAGCTAGCGCCAAAGGTAGCAACACTTCTAGAAGAAGAACTTCCGCTGTATTTATTTGAAAATTCTTCCCCAGAACTTATTTGGGATCTTGGGCAGCGGGTGCCGGTTTTAAGAGACCGCGAGGGGTTGAAATTACCAGAAAATGATCGTTTTTATTTAATTGTAGAACAAGAGCGCGAAGCAGAAATTACGGAGTTATTAAATACGTATAACTTAGAATTAATGCGCTGCTACGACGGAAACATTACCACCAAGGCAGATCGTAATTACAAAACGCGAAGAATAGGCTGTTTGTATCTCGTTGAAGCCAAAAATTAAACCTGAATTTCCTGTGTTTTCTTACGGGATAACTCCCAAGTAAAAAATCCTAGAACTATCAGATATTCCGCAGCGATCAACCATGGGTTTTCGTCAACCTGATCGATTTTATAGGCTGAATAACTTAGGAAAACGATAAAGCTCCAAACCAGTGCGAAACGGTAACGCGTGAAAACAGAAAGCACTAATGGAGTCGCAACATACCAAGGATGAACAGTAGTGGAGCATAGGAAGTATAAGGAAGTTCCTAAAAGTAGTGTGCTCATCAATTGTTGCTTGCTATTGCTTTTTCTGAATAAAGCGAGGAGCAGTAAACCGAAGATGACCACAACTGGTAGTATTTTCCCGGCAGTTGCAATAATGTTGTATCCTTTCACTTGAAAGCCGATCCATCGAATGATGTAATATACACTGGCATTGAATTCAAATTTTTGAAACCAAAGTCCGATGGTTTGAGAGAAATGTGCGACTAATTCTTCCGTAAAAAACGGTGCAAAGCTGAATATAAAAACTGCGATTACAACAGCATAATAGCGCACTAATTTCCAGAGCGATTGCAGCGGTTTTTCAGTGAGATACTTAAAAGGTTTTGAGTTTTCTTCAGTTTTTGAATGTGCTGCTGCCAAATACTGAAAGAATAACGGAAGCATCAGCAACGGCAATAATTTTACAGAAATGGAAAGCCCCATCAAGAGCGCCGACCAGAACCAGTTTCCTCTGAATAAAAGATAGAGAGAAGCCATCAAGAAGAATAACATTACACCTTCAAAGTGCAGATTGCCGGTAAGCTCGATGATGATAAACGGATTTAAAAAATACCAGAAGATTTGATGTGCGGGTAGGTTGAGCTGTTTGAGTAATTTCCTTCCGATCCATAGAATGCCTATATCTGCGGCGAAACAGGATAGGCGTAAAACGATCACTCCTCCTAGAATCGAGTTTCCGCTTAAAATACCCGAAAGCCAAAAGAAAAACTGATTTACAGGTGGATAATTTGAAAAGTGTTTCCGGCTTAAAGCGCCCATTCCATCTAATAATTCCTGAGCTTGAGTGATGGGCAGCTGCCCTAAAGCTTGCCATTGATCTGGTGTATTTAGATAAGGGTTGAGTCCTTCTGCAAGTAATCTTCCATCCCACAAAAACCTGAAATAATCTTGAGAGAGATTCGGAATTGCCATAAGGAATACAAGTCGCGCAACAATCCCTAGAAAGAGCAAGATCTTAAAATTGAATTTTAAAAGAGGGATGAGTTTATAGCTCAAAAAAAAGGCGCCGGCATAAAGGCTGATGAGTCGCGTAAAATCGTGTCGCTCCAGGTCATAGGCAAAGGCTGCGTAAAACCCCAAAAGCGTTACCGCCATTGCGAGCTGAATTTTATAAGCTTTTAATGTTTCAAGCATTAAGAAGTAGTTGAAATCCTAAAAATACAGAAACTATTTGGCTTTAAAATCTCAATTAGATTCGACTAAAGATCGACTTAAAAGCGACAAATCCGAATCCTGCAAAAAGCATCAGGTGAAAAAGAATAAGTCCGAAGTCGTTTACAAGAAATGCGCTATAAATCGCGAAGCCAAAATAAAGAAAGAGCAAGCTCTCTAAGATCATATTTTTTGACAAACGCTTTTTTAAGTAGATGTTTGATTTCCACTGGTTGCTCAAGGAACTGATGTTGAACTTTGGCGTACGTATAAATTCTGATTTTTTACCAAAATGGCCTTCTAAAACAGCGAGAGAGTTGTGTACACTAAAACCCATTGCCACCGAAAAGAACGTGAAAAACATCCCAATGTACTTGAAGAAATTCTTGATTCCGCCGCCGTGAATACGCTTGTACGTAACCCAATAGCAACCAAAAAAAATGACTGTACTTATTGCAAATCCGGCGATCACGTTAAAATACCAACTGTAGGCGGGGTTGTTATTTTTGATGTATAAAATAGGAACGCTCAAAACGGCTACAAGCAATACTAAAAGAAACATACTGCTGTTGAGCAAATGAAAAAAGCTATGAAATTTAGTCTTAAAACTTACCGTGGGATCTTTTAGCAATTTCCCATAAAGCTTCTGAAAATTCTCTGCTGCGCCTTTATTCCATCTAAATTGTTGCGAGCGTGCGGCACTTATCGCAACCGGTAATTCTGCCGGAGTTTCAACATCTTCCAGATATTTGAAATCCCATTTTTTTAATTGTGCGCGATAACTGAGATCAAGATCTTCGGTTAACGTGTCGCCTTGCCAGTTGCCGGCATCCAGAATACATGTTTTTCTCCAGATCCCCGCGGTACCGTTAAAGTTGATAAAATGATGCCCAAAGTTGCGCCCTACTTGTTCCAACACAAAGTGAAAGTCTAAAGCAAAAGCCTGAATTTTGGTAAGCAACGAATAATCTCGGTTGAGGTGCGCCCAGCGTGTTTGTACCACACCTATTTTTTCATCTTTAAAATATGGGACCGTCTTTTGTAACCAGTCAGAATTCGGTACAAAGTCTGAATCAAAAATCGCGATAAATTCACCTTTAGCAATTGCAAGCCCCTCTTTTAAAGCTCCGGCTTTAAAGCCTTTTCTATTGCTGCGCGTGATGTGTTGGATGGGGATTCCTGCTGCCTGTAAAGCTTCAATGGTGTTTCGTGTGGTTTGCAGGCTTTCATCGGTAGAATCGTCTAAAACCTGAATCTCCAATTTGTCCTTCGGATAGTCCAATTTGCTGATGTTTTCTAGCAAGCGTTCTACGACATACAGTTCATTATACAAAGGCAGTTGAATGGTCACAAATGGAATTTCTTCCGCTTTTGAAAAGTCAAAAACCGGTGCATCATCTTTCTTTTTTTTCGCTTTTAAATAATTTAAAAGCAGGTTGAGTTGTGCCAGGCTATAAAGAAAGATCACTGTTAGCGCGAGCGTATAAATGATGACAATTGCGGTTTGCATTACTTAAAACTGTACTTAAAAATCCAGACTAGAATTTTCACACCGGCAAATATAGCACCTTTGACCGTTCCTGAAACTTTAGAGACGCCTATGCGGTTGCGGTATTTTACCGGTATTTCTATATACGAAAGTTTTTGTTTTAAGGCTTTAAGCTGCATTTCTACCGTCCAGCCGTAGGTTTTGTCTTCCATTTGTAAAGCAAGTAGCTTATCATACTTAATTGCTCTAAACGGCCCTAGATCTGTAAATCGCGCATTAAAAAACCAGCGCATTAAAGTAGTCGCGAGCCAGTTGCCAAAACGTTGTGGGAAGGTCATACTTCCGCTTTCGCGAAAGCGTTTTACGCGTGCCCCAATAACAAGATCGATATCCTTTTCAATTATGGGAGTGATGAGTTCGTCGAGTTGTTCAGGATAATCGCTATAATCTCCGTCTAGAAAAACTATAATGTCTGGTTTTTGCTCTTGTGCAGCAACATACCGCATTCCTTTTAAACACGCATAGCCATAACCGGGTCTGTCTTCCCTTAAAATTGTAGCTCCGGCTTCGACAGCACGCGTTTCGGTTTGGTCTGTTGAGTTGTTGCTTACAACAATGATCTCATTTACGTGCCGCGGAATGTCACGCACGACCAGACCAATAGAATCTTCCTCATTAAATGCGGGTATAATTACCTTAATTAGGGTCATGAACAAAAGAGGTGTTTAAACGCGCAAAAATGCAACTTTCAAATGGTTTGATTGTTAGGTCGGTTTTTTGGGGACACACTTACGATATTAAATCTCTTAAGGATTCACGGTTTGCGGGATTTTTAAAAATTTAACATTTTGATTCAAAACCTTTTAAGTTTAAATCTCGTAAGTATAGATAATTAACACTTAGATCGATTTATATGCAAATCTAACGATCTGAAGAAACCATTTCATGTTGTATTGATTAGCCTTAATACTAAAATATTAAAGATTGTTTGTTTGTTATATGATTTGTTTTGAAGGCGGGAGCGCGAGTTTCCGCCTTCTTTATTGGCGTCGCCAAAGGGTTTTGTATTCCAAGGCTTGCCTCGAGATTGAAAATTTGTTTTAACGAATACCTGATGGTATTGTCTTGAGGTGGTTTACTTAATTCGCTGATTGCGCCCGACAATGAAGTAAAGTATAGATCCTAGGAAATTGAAGAATATGACAATAAGCACCCAAACGATTTTATTGTTTCCCGAAAACTCGTGGCGCACAATATCGATCAAAGCGATAATGGGAAGTATTAAGCCAAAGATGCCAAAAATTAAAATCAAAAGTATTTGCCAAGGACCTATCATTCCGAGTATCATAGTGTGAAAAAGTTTAGTTGTTTAAGATACATTATAAAATTTAGTTTTGATTTAGATAGTCCATTAAATCAACATCATTGCCCAGAAGTACTTCGCGGCTGTTGATGCGTTTTTCGGTAGAAGCATTTTCTAATTTTAAAACACCACGCGGGCAAACTGCTGAGCAAATTCCGCAACCTACACAGCTCGCACGTACAATGTTTTCACCTTTTTGGGCATAGGCGCGTACATCGATTCCCATCTCACAATAGCTCGAGCAATTTCCGCATGAAATGCATTGACCACCATTTGTAGTGATCCTGAATTTTGAAAATAAGCGCTGCTGAAGTCCTAAAATTGCAGCCATTGGGCAACCAAAGCGGCACCACACCCGGTTACCAAAAATAGGGTAGAAGCCGGTGCCAATAACCCCGCTAAAAATACTACCGATTAAAAAACCATAAGTTGTGCGCAGGCTTTCTGCCGGAATTAAGAATAGCGTGCTTCCGCTGGAAAAATGAATTCCTATCAAGGCTAAAACAATGACCAAATAACCTATTGCACCGTAACGCGCGTCTTGTTTTAATTCTTCCTTTTTAAAAAGCCAGATCAAACCGAAGAGTACCGTTAGAAAAACAGCGACCGCGATGAGAAAGACATCTTTGGTTAACCAGTATTTTTCAGCGTCGTAGCCAAGATACGTAGCGACAACGGCAGTGGTCATAACCACCACAAAAACCAAAACACTGTGTACGACCCAGCGTTCTACTTTCCACGCAAATTCACTTTTATCACTTAAATGTCTGAAGGAGTCACCGGCAGTTTCTGCAAGTCCGCCACAACCACACACCCAACTGCAGTACCAGCGTTTACCATATTTGTAAGTCAATATTGGTGTAATGATAAAAATTGAAGCAATACCAAAAATTAGAAGCGCCAGACCAATAGTGCCCGAAGAGATGAAGCTATCCACGCGATACTGTTCAAAATTATAGTAATTGAGTGGCCAGATATTTTTAAGGTCATAGTACGGCAAACTAAAATCATCACTATTCAGTCGCGCCATAAACTCCGGGATTAAAAACGCAAAGGCAGTTTGGAAAAACATCACACTTATAGTTCGTAAGCGTTCGTAGCGGTTGTGGCGGTATTTCCATAAAAACTTAATACCAAAACCTAAAATAGCAATCGTGTAGAGGGTACCATAAACAAACCATTGGCTGGCCGGATTTCCACTTAATAATTTACTTAGCGGATCAAATAAAGCAATGAGTCCGAAGTTTTTCCCTTCGGTATTTAAGCCTAAAAGTTCAGCCTTAAAATAAAGCACAATGTAAAATCCGGTTAGTGCGAGTCCGGCAATCCAGGCGAGAAAACCCCGACTTGAAACCGATTTAAACCAGACGCCGTCATTTTTTATTCCTGCTTGCTTATCAGAATAAGCACCGTAGGAGAATAAGACAATTCCGCCAAATAGGGCACTCAAAGCAATTGAAAGCCACAGAGTCTTGCTAGGTAGTTGCAGATTGAAAACAGCTAGGACGAGAATGAGCAATCCGCCCACGCCAAGAGCCGTGCCTAATTTTTGAATGACGTTTAGCGCTGCCGGTGGTTGACCTGTTAAAGCCATATCGCGTTGTACTCTACTCATGATTTTTAAATTGTTTAGAAGTGCTAAAAGCGGCTTTGATTTCAGGAAAATAAGATCGGTAGAACTCAGGATCAAAATTGGCTTGATCAAGATTTTGGACTACAGCGTCAACCGATTGGTGCGTGTTGAGCCAATGATCTAAAACCTCATGTCGCAATCTAATGCCAAAGGTATTAATCCCTAAAAACTCCCTGTTTTCCTTGTGGTATGCTATCGTAATACATTTAGTATTGTCAGGATGCTTCCAATGAAAATGCGCTTCATAGGTTTTTTTATTTTTACCACTAAATACCCAACCGTAGGTTTGATATTCAATATCAAAAAATTTTGCGCTGTTAAACCAATTTCCGGGATTGTATTCAAAAGGATTTCCGCATATGGTTTGCGCGACTGTCTCGCCCATCATCCGGCCGGTGTACCAAACCGCCTCAACCGGTTTGCGTAAACCTATCGCTTCGTGTTGCTGTGCACAATCGCCAATGGCATAAACATTCTTAATATTGGTTTGAAGTAAACGGTTTACCAAGATTCCTTTGTCGGTTGCTATGCCGCTACCTTCTAAAAAGTCGATCTTAGGTTTAACACCGGTTGTGATCCCTACTAGATTGCATTGAATTTCTTTTCCTGATTTTGTGCGTATACCTTTTACGTTACCTTGTTCATCGCCAAGAATTTTATCTAATTCTTCTTCGTGAAGCACATTGATATGATGACTTTTTATATGCTCAGAAATCAGTTGCGCATCGGGGTCGGGTAAGACACTAGACCAAAAGCCTTTTTCCCGCACAAGCATCGTAACTTCTATCTTGCGCGTGTGCAGCATTTCGGCGAGTTCAACGCCTATTAGTCCACCGCCTACAATAATCGCTTTTGGACAAACTTCATTATTTGGCGCATTTTTCTCGAGTAACTCAAGATCTTGTTTAGAGACCAAACCTTGAACACCTTTGAGCTCCAGACCTTTCCAGTCGTAAGTTGCAGGAACTGATCCGGTTGCAAGGATCAGCGTATCGTAAATCATCGTTTCATCTTCAGCGAATAGCAGCGTTTTATTTTCTGTGTCTACTTTTTCGACATAAGCCTGCTTGAGATCTATTCGGTTTTTAGACCAAAAATGATCTTCATAAGGTTTTAAATCTTTGAAGCGCATATGTCCCATATACACATACATCAAGGCCGTACGCGAAAAAAAATGTTCGCTTTCCGCAGAAATGATCGTGATTTTTTTATTAGAATTTTTGCGAATGTGTCGTGCCGCGGTTATCCCGGCGATCCCATTACCCACAATGACCACATGCTCCATAAATAACTAGGTTATTTGTACAAGATAACAACTTAGAAGGCTCTCAATTGCTTTTTAACTGCAATTTTAGACGAAAGAAAATCGGGAAGCTATCTGTTTTTTCTATTATTTTTAAAGCGATGAAGAACTATGTGCATAGTATTGCGTTACTTATTTTAGGTTGTTGCCTGCTGGGCTGCTCGGCGACCACGGTGGTTTCAGAAAAAATCAATGGGGTGAGTTTTGTGGCGTCGCGCGACACACTTCAGAAAAAACATATTATCCCATTGCTGGAGGTCAATGCAGATTATGCTGCGATTATGCCCTTTGGTTTTGTGCGTGATAAAAACCATCCTGAATTACATTTTAATTCAGAACGGCAATGGTTTGGGGAGCGTTATGAAGGCGTAAAGCAATATATTGAGCTGCTGCATGAGAATGAGATAAAAGTGATGCTGAAACCTCATATCTGGATTTGGCGTGGCGTTTTTACCGGTGATATGGAAATGGATTCTGAAGCCGATTGGGTTCTTTTTGAAAACAGTTATGAAGAATTTATACTCCTGTATGCGCAACTTGCTGAAGAAACCCATGCAGATCTGCTATGCATTGGGACCGAGCTTTTCAATTTTGTAGATCAGCGGCCAGACTTCTGGAAGCAATTGATCAAAAAAGTACGAGCTACCTACACAGGGAAGATCACATATGCCGAAAATTGGGATAAAGTAGATCGGGTAGCTATTTGGGAGGATCTGGATTTTATTGGCGCTGATGCGTATTTTCCGGTTTCTGAAGCGCAAACGCCAACTATTGAAGATGCTCTTGCAGGTTGGAAACCACATAAAAAATTATTAGCATCACTTTCAAAACAATACAGCAAGCCTGTTCTTTTTACCGAATTCGGCTACCGAAGTGCAGACTATGCAGGTAAAGAACCTTGGGCGAGCGATCGCTACGAAGGTAAAATGAATAGTGAAGCTCAAGCGCAATTGTATGAAGCTTTATTCAAAAGCTTTTGGGACGAACCATGGTTTGCCGGTGGCTTTGCCTGGAAGTGGTTTCATAATCACGATCGGGCCATTCAACAAGAGAATAATAGATTTACGCCGCAGGGAAAGCAAGCTGAGGAAGTTTTAAAAAAATGGTATCAAAATTCTGTTAACTGATTGATTCAAAGTGTCAAACTCTTGCCAATTGGTAAGAGTTTAAGAGCTGTTGTTGAGCCTACTTTTTAGTTTTGGGTTACTAACTAAAAAGAACCATTATGTCTATTCTTACAATTTTAATTTCTATCCTTTTACCACCACTTGGAGTGGCGATGGCCAAAGGCATTGGCAAAGATTTTGTCATCAATGTCATCTTAACCATATTAGGTTGGCTGCCGGGTGTGATACACGCATTTTATGTGAATAGCAGAGGCTAAGAAAACAATATATTTAGAAAGAGTTTTATAAGTACATTTATAAAACTCTTTTTTTATGCGGAAATTTTTCTTTCTATGCTTTTTTCTTTTGACGACCGGCTTGGTTTTAAATGCGCAAACCAATTTTAAGAAGAATGCATTAACAGCAGCTATTGTGGTGAGTGATGAGGCAAAAGCCTTGCATTTTTACAGGGATATTTTGGGGATGCAAGAAGCAGGAGGTTTTGTGATCGATTCAGTCTTTGCCAAAAATCTTGGGCTCTCCAAGGGAAAATCTTTTAAAGTAGCGCTTTTGAGCTTTTTAGATACTCCGGAATCTTCACAGCTTAAAATCGTATCCTTTACTGAAGTATTGAAGCAAGAAGCGGCGGCGGTTTACGATGCGGTGCAAGAACAGTTTGGGTTGCAGTATTTAACCTTGCAAGTACATTCGCTAGATCCTATTATGGCGCGTGCAAAAAAAGAAGGCGTGCAACCTCAAGCTGCAACGCCTTTAAAACTTGATGATCACGTTTACCTTGTACTTTTACGAGATCCTGACGGAACTTTTGTTGAGGTTATAGGTGATTATTCGGGATAGTTTACCGGTTCTTTTTCATTTCTTTGAGATATTCTTCAGCGATATCTGTTTTTTGCTTTTCGGTAAAAACCTTTCCGGCTAGTTGAAAAAAGCTGTGTTCCTCATCTTCCAGATGGTGTTCTACTTTTTCACAAAGTTGTTTCGCATAGACCAACCAAGCAGGAGAATCAAGATCTGTTTCATCAATTTTCTCGATGAGTTCGTCCATTTCGTGATGCTCTGCAATACCGTGTCTGGCGTGCTCTTGCATCATGTCGTTATGGATGAGTGGTGAATAAAACGTGCGTTCTTCAGCATCTGCGTGTACCTTCAATTCTTTTTTTAGGTCTTCCCACATTTGTTTTCGACCCTTAGATTCTCCCGAAGTAGAAGTGACAAGTCGGCAAAGTTCGCGTTGCTTATCGTGGTCTTTACGAATGGCTTCAAAAATGTTCATTGGTGTAGATTTTTTGTTTCTACTGAAATTACACTTACCGAAACGCTTATGCTGTTAAGAAAGTATCAAATTTTACAACTGAAGAAAATAAATTAGCTTCAAGAGTAATAACGCTACTTTTTAAGATGTTTACAGTAGTACGCGAGTAATTCCTCGGCAGAAGCGCCAAACCACTTTTTAACGTAGATTGCCCAAAAGTGATACTGCACATACCAAACCCCATACTTCTCATACATTCGCGCCGAAGATTTAATAGGATGTTGAATCACGACAAAACTGTTGCGCGCATACAATTCATTGATTAAAATGTTATCTTCATAAATGATGTAGCTTTCATCGAAACCGCCAATCTCATCAAAGAGTTGGCGCGTGATAAACTGACTTTGATCACCACCACGACAAGCCCTCCAACTGAATTTGGTGAACCAACTCGCCAGTTTCAACCACCAGTGTTTGCTGTCAAATTGCATTTTAAAACAGCCTGCCGGATTGCCATTTGCCACTTCTTTTTCAATCAACACATCAAAATGCTTTGGAGGAAAAGAATCTGCATGTAAAAAATACAGAATATCACCTTGTGCAACTTCTGCTCCAGCATTCATCTGTTTAGCGCGACCACGTTGCGAAGAGATGATTTGTAATGCAATTCGGTTAGCTTTAGCAAACTTTTTTGTTATTGTAATGGTATCGTCTGTGCTTCCACCATCAACCACGATTATCTCTACGGCAAGCACGCGTCCCACGTTGTTTTTAAGGTGCGTTAAAAGACAGGGTAAATGAGCAGATTCATTAAGAACCGGAATAATGATACTTATCATTCAAAAATGTTCTGGCAGGTTTTAGATTGAAGGGGATTTTCAAATCTAATGGAATTCAATTAATTATAATAACAATTAGAATTATTGTTCGTTCAACTTCCAGTCGTAATTCTTGTAAGAGACATTTGTGCCTGAGTTGATCTTTGTTGTGCTGTATTGATTTACATAGTCAATAATCGTTGGTGTTTTATCACTGATGAAATCCTTTTTATACCAGTCAAAAATCGAAGAAAGCTTTGCGCTGTTTTTTGAAATTTCGTTTTTATCAGAGTTGATAAACTCCTCTGTAGCACGATCTAATTGTTCATTGATCTTTCCTGCAGTATAAGCTTCATCCAATAATTTTGGACAAGACATTGAAGCGCAATTGATGGCAAAATGAATGCGAGGTTCATTCATTTTACGTAAAACGCCGTTTTCAATTCCGCCTAAAGAAAGGGTTTTATTTCCTACGGGTACAATGCTTTTGGTCCACGCACCATTGATGTCTTTGATACTTTCTACGGGATAATTGTTCAAAATCAAATCTACTGTATAGGCATTGTAAAGATTGATGTAGTAAGCCAAAAGTTCCTGTACAGACCATTCCTTTGAAGGTTCATAAGAAGAAAGCTGTTCTAAATAATTGTTCAGTTTACTTCGGTCTTTTTCAAAACCTTTATAATCTACCATTCCATTTGCATCCACGTGTTTTTTAAGCAATGCGTCCCAGGTGCTGTGGTCTACATTTTCAACTGAATTAGCCGTGGAAGAGGTGAGTTTGTCGGGAGCTTGTTTCGTAGGCTGGCCGCCACTGGTGATTCCGGCAGCAGAAAGTAAATTGCAGCTGTGTAGGGTGATGGCTAATATTATAAGTATGCCGATGCGTTTCATAAGTAAATACATAAACTAGATTGTTTAACAATATATACGCAAGATAACGGGATGCAGATTTGAGCAGCGTCATATTAACAGCATCCTTAACAGATTTTGTGTAAAATTTACAGTTTGTAGCTCTTAAATGTGTTTATGGTATTGATTTATTGAATATTAGCTAAAATATTGCATATTAATTTCTGTGCCGTTAATTATCGTAATTTTGCAGCGCAAAAACTACCTTACCTAAAAAGGATTAAGGTGGTTCAATAGGAAACAAAAGCGTTTTCAAAACCCGTTTTGGGTTTAAGCACAAAGTAAGATTTATGAGTATTGTAGCTATTGTAGGGAGACCTAATGTGGGAAAATCCACTTTTTTTAATCGCTTGATTCAACGTAGGGAAGCTATTGTTGATTCGGTAAGCGGTGTTACTCGTGACCGTCACTACGGAAAAACCGATTGGAATGGTAAGGAGTTTTCGGTAATTGATACCGGAGGTTATGTACGTGGAAGTGATGACATTTTTGAAGAACAGATCGATAAGCAAGTAGAGCTTGCGATCGATGAAGCAGATGCCATTATTTTTATGGTAGATGTAGAAGCCGGCGTTACCGGGATGGATGAGGATGTAGCCACGTTATTAAGACGCCAGTCAAAGCCTGTATTCCTCGTCGTAAACAAGGTTGATAACGCGATGCGTCAAGATGATGCTGTTGAGTTTTACAATCTGGGATTAGGAGAATATTATACGATTGCGAGTATAAGCGGTAGTGGTACCGGTGATTTACTCGATGCAGTTGTAGAAGTGTTACCGGAGAAAGTTGAAGAAGAAGAATCTGTGTTGCCGCGCTTTGCGGTGGTAGGTAGACCTAATGCCGGGAAGTCTTCGTTTATCAATGCGTTAATAGGTGAAGATCGTTATATCGTAACCGATATCGCAGGAACTACACGCGATGCCATTGATACCAAATACAATCGTTTTGGTTTTGAATTCAATCTGGTAGATACTGCAGGAATTCGTCGTAAATCAAAAGTAAAAGAAGATCTTGAGTTCTATTCGGTGATGCGCTCGGTACGTGCCATTGAGCATTGTGATGTTTGCTTATTGGTGGTAGATGCTACACGAGGTTTTGACGGGCAGGTGCAAAATATTTTTTGGTTGGCAGAACGTAACCGCAAGGGTATTGTGATTCTCATCAATAAATGGGATTTGGTTGAAAAGGAAAACAAAACAATACGTGAGTTTGAGAAACATATACGTGCGCAGATTGAACCTTTTACCGATGTGCCTATTGTGTTTATTTCAGCATTGACAAAACAGCGTGTTTATAAAGCGATCGAGACTGCGGTAAAAGTTTATGAGAGTAGAAGTACACGCATCAAAACCAGTGTGCTCAATGATTATATGTTGCCTATAATTGAAGCAACTCCGCCACCGGCGACTAAAGGGAAATACATCAAAATAAAATACTGTATGCAGCTGCCTACGCCGCATCCGCAATTTGCATTCTTCTGCAATTTGCCGCAGTATGTAAAAGACCCGTACAGACGTTTTGTAGAAAATAAATTACGTGAGGAATTTGATTTTGAAGGTGTGCCTATCGCAGTGTACTTCCGTAAGAAATAGGATAAGGATTCAATAATTGATTGTAAAAACCCACATTTTTTAAAAAATGTGGGTTTTTACATTAAACCTTTTATGTTTTTTGCAGTCCTAGAATAAACGTACAATGTACATATATTACCTTTATGAAGCAGATTATACTCTTAATCGTTGGACTGCTGGCACTACAACAAGGTGCTGCGCAAGATTTTCAATTAAACGGAACCATAAAAGATAATAATGGAGTTCCTTTAGAATCTGCCACGGTTTATGTCGAAAAAATAAGTGACAGTACGCTGGTTACTTATGGAATTTCAGACCGGGAAGGTTTTTTTGAGATGGAAGGCAGAACCGATCAAGAGCAACTGAACCTATTTGTTTCTTATGCAGGATTCAAACCTTTGCGTCAGGTAATAACGATAAAACCGAATATCGCTTTAGGCGAAATCAAACTCGAAGTCCAAGACAACTTGCTGGATGAGGTCATCGTCGTTGCAGACCGCGCACCAGTGACCCTTAAAAAAGATACGCTAGAGTTTAATGCCAACTCCTTTAAAACCCGACCCGATGCCAACCTCGAAGAATTATTGAAAAAGCTTCCGGGTGCAGAAGTAGATTCTGATGGAGCGATCACCATAAATGGAAAACCGGTTTCTAGGATTCTCGTTAATGGGAAAGAGTTTTTTGGAGACGATCCTAAAATCGCGACAAAAAACCTTCCGAAGGAAATTATTGAAAAGCTTCAGGTGGTTGACACCAAAACCAAAGCTCAAGAATTTACCGGAGAATCTGGAGATTCTGAAAATAAGACAATCAACATTACCATTAAAAAGGATAAGAATAAAGGGTATTTCGCCAGAGGAACTATTGGCGGTGGTACAGACGGCCGCTATGAAATGAGCGGGATAGGGAACATATTTAAAGACAATATGCGCACCACCATTCTTGCAGGTTCTAATAATATAAACAGTTCAGGATTTGAGTTTGATGATATTTATGGGATGATGGGCCGCAGCGGTGCGCGTGCGGTTGCTTCAGGAAATCGAAGTGGTGGCATCACAAAATCTGAAACTGCAGGAGCTAATTATAGCAATGAATGGTCTGATAAATATGAGTTGAATGGGGATTACTATTTTGACCGGTCTAATACCGATACTCGCAACCGCACCGAGCGTGAAAACATTCTGCCAGATACTACTTATTATTCAAATTCAGAGAATACCAGTAATGCTATAAACGACAGGCATCGGGCAAATGCACGCTTTGAAGTAGAGTTTGACACGCTTACCCGTTTGTCATATTCACCGCGTTTTAATACCAGTAAAACAAAGTCTTTGCGCAGTACGATGGCAAATTCTTTAGATGGAAACAGAGATTTGGTAAACAATACAGAAACTTCAAGTCAAGATGATGTTTATAATTTGAATTTTAGAAATGAGATTGACTTTATAAAACGTTTTGGAAGTCGTGGCGCCTTTTTAAGAATGGAAGTTTCGCAGAATTATGACAATCAGGAAAATGACAACTTTTACTATTCTGAAAGTGAGTTTTTTGGTGATGATGCACGTACCGAAATTCAGGATCAATTTATAGATGAAGATGAGAAAGAATACCAATACGGTTTAGAAGTTGAGCAGCGTCTCGTGCTGGCTACTGACTTTTTTATGGATCTGGCCTATGATTTTTCTTCCTCAAGGTCTACAAATAAACGCTACATCTATGATGCAGATGCGAGTGGTAATTATACGGTGCTTAACGACAGTTTGAGCAGTGATTTTGAAGTGAACACCTATAGACATACACCCAACATTGGTTTTAATTATGACCACGAGGCCTGGCGGATCAATACCAATGTAGGTTTGTTGAACACGATTCTTCAGAATGAAAACTTGCTCAATCCGGCTAATTTTGACAATACGTATAACAACTTGTATTTAAGCGCGCGAGTACGTTATGAGCTTGAACGTTCAAAAAGTATTTCGGTAGATTATCGTACCAATGCAAATACGCCTTCTATTCGCCAGCTACAACCCGTAGCAGATAGAACCAATCCTTTAAATATCGTAGTGGGTAATCCTGCATTGCGTCCGGCTTATAGTCATAATATTGGAGCTAATTTTAGAAGTTTCAATTTTGGTGCCGGTGGCGGAAGCGGAATCTTCAGTTCGTTTGATCTTAGCTTTACAGAAAATCAGGTAGTTTCTGTAAGTACTATTGGTGACGATTTAAGACGTACGACAACCTATGCCAACGTTGATGGGGCGATGTCTGCGGGAGCACGTATTTTCTATACTAAAAGCAGCCGCAAAGAGGAGAAAGAATTTAGATACAATTTCACCTTAAGGGGTAATTTTAGCCGAAACGTAGGTTTTACAAATGGAACATTATTCAACTCTGAGCGTTTTAGTCTTTCTCCCGGAGTGCGTATGACTTATGCCATTCAAGAGGTTTTTGAAGTCAATCCAAGTTATAACCTGACGTATAACGATACCAGATACTCAATCAATGAAAACCGAAACGAAGACTTTATCAATCACCGTGTAGGTTTTGAAGCGACTACTTTTTGGCCAAAGAATGTCATTTTTGGTAACGACATCAGTTATAACTACAACGGAAACGTGTCTCCCGGATTTCAGAATTCTTCCATTTTATGGAATACCAGTTTAGGCTATCAATTTCTTGATGAGAAAGCTACACTGAAACTTAAAGTTTATGATGTGCTCGATCAAGTAGTAGATACACGACGTATCATTGGTGACGATTACATTCAGGATACAAACAGTTTGATTCTAACGCAATACGCGATGCTAAGTTTTACGTATAAGTTGAGCAACTTTGGTGGTCAATCAGGTAATCGACGAGGTGGCCCGCCTAGAAGACGTTAATCTATTAAATGGCTCAGAAGTAATACGTTTTACGTTAAAGTTATCTTAAACTCGATAACTAATTTTTTAGTTATTTAAGAAATCTATTTATTCGTGTATCAATCAAAAAACAATCATGATCAATCGTTATTTAATTGCCTTAGTGCTAGGCATGTTCTTTTTAAGCACATCTGCCCAAGATTTTCAAATCACCGGTAAACTTATTGACCAGGAACAGAAAACTCCTTTAGAAGCGGCAACTGTTGTTCTAGAAACCCTTCAGGATAGTACCGTGATCAGTTACACCATAAGTGATCGCAATGGTCTCTTTGAACTAAGCGGAAAGTCTAATATTCAAAAGGCAAATCTATTTGTCACTTTTGTAGGTTATCAATCTTACGAGCAGCAAATTGACTTTACTAACGAGCGTAGTATTAATCTAGGTGATATTCCGCTAGAATTTCAAGTAGAGTCCTTAGGTGATGTTGTGGTAAAAGGGAGAGCTGCGCCTGTTGTGATCAAGCAGGATACGCTTGAATTTAACGCAGCCTCTTTTAAAACCAAACCCGATGCAACGGTAGAGGATCTTTTAAAAGAATTACCGGGAGCAGAGGTAGATGCCGATGGTCAAATACGCATCAATGGGAAACCGGTTAATAATATTCTGGTTAATGGTAAACCGTTCTTTGGCGATGATCCTACCATTGCTACACGTAACCTTACCAAGGAGTTGATCAATAAAATTCAGGTTGTTGATACAAAAACAGAGTCTGAAGAATTTGCCGGTGAACAAGGCGATAGTGAAAATAAAACCATCAACATCACCATTGATGAAGATAAGAATAAAGGACTTTTTGGCCGGGTAGCTGCGGGTGGTGGCACCGATAATCGTTTTGAGTTTGCAGGTATTGGAAATTACTTTGACAATGATCTGCGTTTCAGTTTGCTGGGAAGCGGAAATAACATCAATTCACCTGGATTTAGTTTTGGAGAGATCGAAAAGATGTTTGGTAATGCAAGCTATATTTCAGTAAGCAGCAACGGAGGTTTTAATGTAGGTGGAAGAAGTTTTGGAATGGGGCAAGGTATCGTCAACTCGCGTAACGCAGGGATGAATTTTGCCAATGATTTTGGCGAAGCGATAGAGACTTCTGCAGATTACTTTTATTCGGGAGCCAATAGTTTTAATGAAACCGACAGGGTACGTGAAAACATCTTGCCAGATAACCGCTTTACCTCAATAAGTGATTCTCGCACCGATTCTAATACCGATAACCATTCTGCAAACCTTAGGTTTCAAGCCGAAATAGATTCGACATTTATGGTAGAATTTCGTCCTTCTCTTAACTATACGCTAGGAACCAACAGCAGTTCGGGAAGTTCAGTAACCACAAACGAAGCCGGAGACTTGGTAAATGACAGCGAGTACGACAACTTTAATGATCGTACGACGCGTAATTTGAGTAATCGTCTTACCGCGACCAAACGTTATGGAGAAAAGGGGGGATTTATTCGAATCAATGGTAATCTTCAGTTAGACGAGACAGAAAGCATCGATTTTACCAATTCAGAAACCAATGTTTACGGTACCGATGCCAGTCAGATTCTACGAAATCAGCGTACCGATGGTGATAATAATACAGACGGAATTACTACAAATGTAAAGTGGCGCATTCCGCTTATTTCAAAAAAACTCTTTTTAGAGACCGAGTATGAGTTTAAGAATGAAAACCGCACTAATACGCAGTTGGTCTATGATTTTGATGCTGCCAGTCAGTCGTACAACCAACTCATCACTCCGCAGAGTACCGATTTTGAAAGTACAAACCGAAGTCATAAACCTCAATTTGGAGTAAGCTATAATTCAAAAAAACTCCGCGGAAGCATTAATGCAGCGTATGTAGCCCGAAAATTAACAGGTGAGGATTTGTTGACTGATGAAACCGGAAACCGAGTGCGTGATATTGATTTTGAGAATAATTTTAACGCCCTTGAAGCAACAGCTCGGTTGAACTATAATTTTACACAAAAACTAAGTTTGTGGTCTGCTTATAACTTAAGTAATAACGCACCAGATGTTAGACAACTTTCTCCCTATTTAGATGTTTCAGACCCGATTAACACCGTTCAAGGTAATCCTAACTTGAGTCCTACCAATAGCCATAACTTCAATATGGGAGTCAACAATTATGATTGGGAGACTAGAAGTGGATTGTACTCTTATTTTGGCGCTACGTTTACTAATGATCAAGTGGTGAACCTTACTACTGTAGATGATAATTTTGTGCGATCTACCACTTTTACAAATGTAGATGGGGTGTATAATGCTTACGGAAATCTAGGCTATAACAAAGACTACAAGCTGGATAGTCTTAGAACGTTAAAAGTTGAAGTAGGAATGAGTGGTGGTATCAATCGTTTTGTGAACTTTTTCAATGCAGATCAATATGCCAGTATCACTAAATCTATTTCGCCTAGTTTAGGCTTACGTTTTACCTGGACCGATTGGTTTGAGCTGCGTCCTGAATATAGAATTAGCTTTAATGAGACGACATTTAACCGTGATTTCTTTGATGGGCAAGAATTTACGCAGCACAATGCGCGCCTACGTACTACAACCTATTTCCCGGAGTGGCTTACTTGGGAAAATGATATTAGATATACTTACAATCCAAATGTAGGAGCAGGATTTCAGCGGGACGCGGTATTCTGGAACACGTCATTGGCGTATTCTTTCCTGAATAATAAAGCAATAGCGACCTTTAAAGTGTATGATTTGCTCAATCAAAATACCAACTCAAGACGTACAGCCACCCAATCCTATATTGAAGATGTGCAGAGTACTGTTTTACAACAGTATTTTATGTTGAGCTTCAGCTATAAATTCAATACGCTGGGTAAAAAAGGAGAAGTTAGAGAGAATGGTTGGTGGGATTAATCAGGTCAAGTGTGACTTTGTATAAATTCTGGTTAATCATTTTAGATTTTAGCCAAGCATAAAAGCTTATAGCAAATAGGTCTTCACGCTCGAGACCGACCCATTCAAATGAACGATCAACTTCTTTGGTGAACGTATCAGATTGAACGTGCTTAGGGTTTGTGTAATAAATGCTCGCTAGCTTGATGAAGGTTAATACACGTTCTTCTCCAAGAGCTTTGAGTCTGTTGTAAAACCTTTTATGTAAAGATTTTTGTTTTTGCAAAACCAAATCCAGCTTGTCTAATTCTATCAGAAGTAGAAAGCCTATAATTTCTTTTTTAACTACCCAAGTAAGACCTTGATGTCTTTCATAGTAGTGGTCACTATGCTGAAATTTTTTATAGATCTGATAGGCATCTTTATATCTGTTTTGATGAAAATAGAGTGTTGTTAAAAGGAGTTGAACTTGAGGTTCGTTACTTTTGATGTTTTCGCATAATTCAATAGCCGCTAAAGGGTTGCCTGAATAATTTAAAGTGAGCGATCTAAGAATTAATGTTTGATTACGAAATTGATAAAGATATCTTTTTGATAAAATAGAATCAAGCTCATCTAAAAAGTCTAATGTCTTTTGGAAATTTTTATTTCTAAAGCTATTTGAAGCCATTAGATAGAGAATCTGTAAGTGATAATAGCTATGCTTATTTGAAGTTTTTTTTGTGTTTACGTGGCGAAAAGCTTCTTGCATTAAAGGTGAAATATCATAGTAATTACTTTCAGCTTCGGCAGTGTCGCAAAGAAGATCCATGAATTGGAAAAGAGACTTGTATGTGAAATCCTGGTTAGGAATTATATTAAAATAATCTAGTACTTCTTTTAGAGCTATATTTTTATTAGTTGTACCTGCTCTTAATTTACGTTTTAAAGTTGCGTAGGCCTGTTTAAATTTAAGCGTGGTGTTCAACATCCTTAAATTTCGATCGCTATTATCTAAAATTGAGTTTAGGTTGATTTCTGGCAGTATAGCTGCATATTGCAATTGTGTATCATAAATTTCGTGTAGCGCAGTGTGTAGTTCAAATTCAAAAGCAAGTTCTTCAGCCTTTGAAAGTGTTTTCCACCCAAGTTTAAAGAGCTTTTTTTCAAATAAAATGCGACTGGATAATAGAAGTTTTAAAGTGTCTGATTCTTCACTTGATTCCTTAGCAAAACTTTTGGATGCTATAAATTCAAGTAGACTATCACGCAAACGCTTACTTAGGGCGTGGTAAGCATTCCGATTCATTTTCTTATAAAGTGTTTGCGGTAATTCTTTGGTTTTACCCTGACAAATCATTTTGAATAAAAGTATGTTTTTAGCATCTCCTCGTCGGTTCTTCTTTTTAAGGAATTGTACTGCTTCCTTTTGTTCTTCATCCGAAAATGTACTTATCAATTTGAAAAGGTTGTTCATTAAATAGTAAGTATTAATCGCTATAGTTACAGTAAATATAGTAGTTGCTGCGTATCAATTTACTTTTAAATCATAAGTATTTCTAAAAAACAGGTTTTCCTGATTTAGAAGCTACTCTCACATTTGTAGTGTAATTCTCAAAACAAATATTATGAAAACTACATTTGAAAACGAAAAGAATGTTCTTTCTAATGAAAGTAAAGGTTCAGCATTCCAAAATTCAACAAAGCCCACTGCTGCTTTCGTTTCAGCTGCTTGGTCTGCATTATTTATAGGCATGCTGTCCTACTGCATCGGTTTGTGGAATGCTTCGATGCTTTTAAATGAAAAGGGGTACTACTTTACAATCTTACTCTTTGGGTTATTCTCGGTAATTTCTGTACAAAAGAGTGTTCGGGATAAGCAAGAAGGAATAGAAGTGACAGATATTTATTATAGTATCAGCTGGTTCACCACAATAGCGTCAATTCTTCTTTTAATAATAGGGCTGTGGAATGCTAACTTAGAGTTGAGCGAGAAGGGATTCTACGGTATGTCTTTTACATTGAGTTTGTTTGCAGCGGTTACGGTACAAAAGAATACAAGGGATCTTAAATTATTCTCGAAAAACTCATAGCGATTAAAAGGGCTCATATGAGCCCTTTTAATTATTGATTTTCAAAAGCCTTTAAATACCTTATTAAATTAATTAAATGTGCTTCAGAATGAATTTTCATAAGGGTGTTGAAATACCATAAACCGTCATTCAGGCTGGTGTTTTTGAGGCGCCAGGCGACTTCGCTTAGATCAATGATCAGATCTGTTAGATCGTCAATCGCATCTTCTTCCAACAGTTCTGGATTTTGATCAATTTTAAAAGAAATTGTACTTGAGCGATACCAACCAAACTCCGGGAAATTTACTTTTACATACGCATAAACTTCAGCATAGTCTAGACGTTGTACTTCTTCATACAGTTGCTCATCAAAGTTGGAATTTAAATTCAAATACAACGCGTATAGGTCTCCCAGAGATTTTTTGAGACTTGCCAATTTTTTGGGGTCAGCAACTGGTTCACTTCCGTATTTTGTGATTTGATGTATGAGTTTAAGAAAAGATTCCAAATGAAATTTCTTTTAAGAATTAAAGAGACCGGGTTGGGTCATTGCAATTTAGAAGGGTAGCAGGTAGTATTTACCAACCTCCGGAAGCACCGCCGCCTCCAAAACCGCCACCGCCGAAACCACCTCCAAAGCCGCCGCCACCGAAGCCACCACCAGAGGATCCTCCGCCAAAGCCACCGCCACCAAGTCCGCCGCGACCTAGACTGCTCAAAATGATGACGTCAAGCAAGCTGCCTGCGCCGCTACGTCTCCCACCGTTTCTGCCGTTTCCGCCACCGCGAGAACGACTTAGGATGAAAATGATGACGAAAAAGATGATGATAATGAGTAGAAAATTGCGAATACTGGGGCCGTTATTTTGCTGTCTCGAACCTTGGTATTCCCCTTGAAGCATTTGAAAAAGTGCATCAGCAGCTTGGTCCAGACCCGCGTAATAATCGCCTCTTTTAAATTGAGGGATCATAATACGGTTGATCACCTGTTCGGCCATACGGTCTGTGATGATCGTTTCGATCCCATAACCGGTGTTGATATCAACTTTACGATCTTCGGTGGCCAGCGTGATCAGGATACCATTGTCTTTCCCTTTTTGACCAATGCCCCATTTTTGGCCCCATTTAGCTCCAAGAAAGCTGATGTCTTCACCTTTGGTACTCGGGATGATCACCACCACAATTTGCGTTGAGGTAGTATCACTATAGCGTACAAGTTTATTTTCAAGTGCTGCCTTTTGACCAGAATTTAAAAGATCTGCATAATCGTAAACACTGGTTTGTTTGCTTGGTACTTCCGGAATATCAAATTGCGCTAATCCTTTCGCCGAAAGGCAAAAAAGAAAAGCAAGCAAAAGCATCGTTCTAATAGAACGTATTTGAGGTAAATAGATCAAGAGGTCGATATTTCGTCTGAAAGTTCATTGATGTCATCATCGTCCCAAGGGAAGAAATGCGCCAATTGCTCACCGGCAGAAGTAATGCCTTTAACCAATCCGGTTTTGAACTTTCGGTTTTTAAATTCGGTTTGCATGAGATCTTTGGTGCTTTGCCAGAAATCATCAGGAACGACTTTATTGATGCCACGATCACCACAAATGGCAAATTTTTTAGCATCAACCGCAACATAAATCAGGACGCCGTTTTCTTCTTTGGTGTTGTCCATTTTAAGCTGATGAAACAACACTTTTGCGCGTTCTAGCGCTTCTTCATCACAAGAGCGTTCTAAGTGCACGCGGATCTCTCCAGAAGTTTTGAGCTCGGCCTGACGAATGGCTTCAACAACTTCTTGTTCTTCTTCTGCCGTTAAAAAGTCTTCAACTACAGATGCCATTACGCCGCGTCGTTATTGAAATCAAAATCAACTTCAGGAGCAGTTTGCGCACCTTCTTCAGCTTCAAAATAATCCATCTCTTCAAAGTTGCCAATGATGTTATTTACGATGTTATTCGGGAAGGTTTTGATGTGCTTGTTATAAGGTTTGATCGCTGCATTATAACGGTTACGCTCTACGTTGATACGGTTTTCTGTACGCTCAAGTTCGTTAATCAATTCCTTAAAATTCTCATTTGCCTTAAGGTCAGGATAGCGCTCTACGGTTACAAGCAATCTGCTTAACGCCGAACTCAAACCGCTTTGTGCTTGCTGAAATTGTTCTAACTGTTCAGGAGAGATATTTGTTGGATCAATATTTACCGACGTCGCTTTGGAACGCGCTTCGATCACATCGGTAAGGGTTTTTTGCTCAAATTCAGCATAGCCTTTGGCTGTGTTTACAATGTTAGGAATAAGGTCTGAACGACGCTGGTAAGCACTTTCAACATTACCCCATTGAGCGGTTGCATCTTCTTGCAACTCGATACCGGTATTGTAAAAACCTTTAAAAAATGAATAGCCAATGATAAGAAGTATGACCACTACGATTAGCGCGATAATTCCTTTTTTCATGATGATTGATGTTTGTTAGATTAGAGTTGATCTTTTAATTGTTGAAGCTGGGCTTTGATATTTTCCAGCTTTCTGATGAGATCAAATTTATTGAGGGTTTCTTGTTTGTTTTCTTTTAAATGCGTTTTTGCACCTTCAAGCGTAAAACCGCGTTCTTTAACCAAGTGGTAAATAAGCTCCAGATTCTTGATGTCTTCCGGCGTGAACTTGCGATTGCCTTTTGCATTTTTCTTCGGTTTGATGACATCAAATTCTTTCTCCCAAAATCTGATGAGTGACGCGTTGACGCCAAAGGCATCAGCGACTTCACCAATACTGTAATATAATTTTTCGGGCAGTTCGACGTGCATTAATCCAGAGATTGATTTTCGAGTTGTGCTTTCTGTAAAATTACATCAAACTCTTCAGGCGAAAGGTTTCCGTAGTAAAAATTAATCGGGTTTATACGCTGCCCATCTTTGAAGATCTCATAGTGCACGTGCGGCGCTTCAGACCGGCCGGTGCTTCCTACAAAACCTATAAGATCACCACGTTGCACCTTTTGACCTCTGCGCACATTGTATTTGTAAAGATGCGCATACAGACTTACATAACCGTAACCGTGGTCGATGCGTATGTGATTTCCGTAACCTGTAGCATTGTTGTCTGCACGTTCTACGACACCATTTCCTGTGGCATAAATGGGGGTTCCACGCGGAGCGGTAAAATCCATTCCCCAGTGCATTTTGCGTTCTTTGGTAAATGGGTCAGAACGCATCCCGTAACCCGAAGCAATACGCGTCAAATCTTTATTGGCAACAGGCTGAATTGCAGGAATCGCGTTTAAGAATTTTTCTTTTTCTTCGGCCAAAACGGCGATTTCGTCAAGCGATTTGCTTTGCACTACGAGCTGTTTGGTAAGAATGTCTAAACGTTTGTTAGACTCAATAATAAGTTTTGAGTTGTCATAGCCTTCAAGATCTTTATACCGGTTAACTCCACCAAAACCGGCTTTACGCTGCTCATCAGGAATTGGATTGGCTTCAAAATACAGTCTGTAAATATTGTTATCCCGTTCTTCAACTTCGCTCAGTACGGTTTGAACCTGATCTAACTTTTTATTAAGTACGCCATATTGCGTTTTCATATTTTGCAATTCTCGCTGAAGCGCTTTTTCACGAGGCGTTTCTAGATTAGGAATGTTTAAATAAATAACCAGAAGTATAAATCCCGCAAGAAAAGAAGCGCCTATAGATAACAAGGCGTAACCCAACTTACGCCCCTTGCGTTTCTCTATTTTTTTATAGGAAAGCGTCTCTTTGTCGTAATAATATTTAACCTTAGACATTAGTTAATTTATTCTATTTTTGCGTTAAAATATATGCTTGTATCCCGCATTTAAATAAGGGGTAACGAACAAATATAAAAAATAGTTTGCCGGTAATCATATTTTGGCAAAAGCTACTCTAAAATTCACTCATGAAATCCCAAGAAATACGCGATCAATTTCTATCTTTTTTTAAGTCCAAAAACCATTCCATCGTGGCCTCTGCGCCCATGGTGATCAAAAACGATCCTACGCTGATGTTCACCAATGCCGGAATGAACCAATTTAAGGAATTTTTTCTGGGTAACGGAACTCCAAAAGATACACGTGTCACTGACACTCAGAAATGTTTACGCGTGAGCGGAAAACATAATGACCTGGAAGAAGTGGGGAAAGATACCTATCATCACACGATGTTTGAGATGCTGGGGAACTGGAGTTTTGGAGATTATTTTAAACAAGACGCGATCGATTGGGCTTGGGAATTACTTACCGAAGTTTATAAGATCGATAAGAATAAACTTTATGTAACCATCTTTGAAGGTGATGATTCAGAAGGGCTTGAGCGTGATGCTGAAGCGTATGATATGTGGAAAAAGCACGTAGCTGAAGACCGTATCTTGAATGGAAATAAAAAAGACAATTTCTGGGAAATGGGCGATCAAGGTCCTTGCGGACCCTGCTCTGAAATTCACGTGGATTTACGTTCTGAAGAAGAAAAAGCAAAAACTCCCGGAGCAGAATTGGTCAATGCAGATCACCCGCAAGTGGTAGAGATCTGGAACCTCGTTTTTATACAATTCAATAGAAAAGCAGACGGTTCTCTTGAAAACCTTCCGGCGCGACATATTGACACCGGGATGGGCTTTGAACGTCTGTGCATGGTGCTTCAGGATAAAACGTCAAACTACGATACCGATGTGTTTACACCGCTCATTCGTGAGATCGAGACCATCGCGCATTCAAAATATGGTCAAAGCGAAGAAACAGATATCGCCATTCGTGTGATCGCAGATCACGTGCGCGCAGTAGCATTCTCAATTGCAGACGGCCAGTTGCCAAGTAATACAGGAGCAGGTTATGTGATTCGACGTATTCTGCGCCGTGCCGTGCGTTATGGATTTACCTTTTTAAATACCAAAGAGCCATTTATTTATAAATTGGTTAGCGTTTTGGTAGATGAGATGAGCAAAGCCTTTCCTGAACTTAAAAAACAACAGAACCTTATTTTCAATGTAATTAAAGAAGAAGAGCAGAGCTTTTTACGCACCTTAGATCAAGGTTTGGTGTTGCTTGATTCTATTATTGCAGAAACTAAAGGAAAAGAAGTTTCAGGAGCCAAGGCCTTTGAATTGTACGACACTTACGGTTTTCCGATAGATCTTACTGCATTGATCCTTTCAGAAAAGGGATATACGCTTGATGAAAAAGCATTTCAAACCGAATTACAAAAGCAGAAAGACCGTTCTCGTGCTGCCGGAAAAATTGAAGCAGGAGACTGGACGATAGTTGAAGAAGATAGCGAGGAAGAATTTGTAGGATACGACACGCTGCAAACTCCGGTGCGCATTACCCGTTACCGAAAAATAAACACGAAGAAAGAAGGAGACCAATATCAGTTGGTTTTTAATCTTACTCCGTTTTATGCTGAAGGCGGCGGTCAGGTTGGCGATAAAGGATATCTGGAAGCGGCCAACGGCGATGTGGTTTACATCACTGACACCAAGAAAGAAAATAACTTGATTATTCACCTTTCTAAAAACCTTCCGAAGAATTTAAACGAGACCTTTACCGCGGTTGTTGATGCAAAACAGCGTCACAGAACTCAGGCAAATCACTCGGCGACACACTTGCTGCATCAGGCATTGCGTGCCGTTTTAGGAACACACGTAGAGCAAAAAGGTTCTATGGTGCATAGCGGTTATTTACGTTTTGACTTCTCGCACTTTTCAAAAGTGACTGCCGAAGAACTTAAGGATATCGAGCAGTTTGTAAATGCGCGCATTCAGGAGCAATTACCGCTTGAAGAGCAGCGTGCGATCCCTTACGATCAGGCGATCGCAGAAGGTGCGATTGCCTTATTTGGTGAAAAATATGGTGATGCCGTGCGTACCATTCGTTTTGGGAAATCTATGGAATTGTGCGGGGGAACCCACGCTGAAAACACTGCCGATATTTGGTATTTCAAGATCAAATCAGAAAGTGCTGTAGCTTCTGGAATTCGTCGTATTGAAGCGATTACCGGTGATGCAGTGATGCAATATTTTGAAGAGCAGGATGAACAGTTAGAAGCGGTGCGCAGTTTATTGAACAATGCTAAAGAACCGGCAAAATCTATTGAAAGCCTTCAGTCTGAAAATAACGAGCTTAAAAAGCAATTAGAAGTGCTTCTTGCTGAAAAAGCAAAGAATGTAAAAGGCGAATTGAAAACTGAAATTCAAGAAGTGAATGGTGTTCAATTTCTTGCCAAAGAAGTCGATCTCGACGCAAACGGAATCAAAGATTTGGCATTTCAGTTGGGCGGTGAAGTAGATGATCTCTTTCTTTTATTGGCATCGCGTCAAGGCGGAAAGGCATTGTTAAGTTGTTATATTGATAAGGAATTAGCTAAAGCGAAAGACTTAAATGCAGGAACCATCGTACGCGAGTTGGGTAAATTTATCCAAGGAGGCGGTGGCGGTCAGCCATTTTTTGCAACCGCAGGAGGAAAAAATCCTGACGGCATTGCTCAAGCGCTGAACGAAGTAAAAACGTATTTGGGTTAAAAAGTAAGATTTGAAATTACAAACAACCATACCTTTAAAACCGAGTGGTAATCCTATAGATTATCACTCGCGTTTGTTTTTGGTAGGAAGTTGTTTTGTAGAAAATATAGGAGCCAAGCTTACGTACTATAAATTTCGGACTACGATAAATCCATTTGGGATCTTATTTCATCCAGAGGCGATCGCGCGATTTTTAGAATTGGCGGTTTCTAGTAAGCAACTTTTTGAAGCTGATCTTGAAGAACTACAAGGCAGGTTTGTTAGCTTTGATGCACATTCCGCATTAAGCGCTTCATCAGCAGCTGAAACTACCCAATTATTAAATGAGGCACTTGTTGAGACCAAACATCAGCTAGCGGAAGCATCGCATATTGTGATCACTTTGGGTACGTCTTGGGGGTATCGGCATTTGGAACAGGATAAAATTGTTGCCAATTGTCATAAGATTCCGCAGAAAGCTTTTCAAAAGGAATTAACTTCTGTAGATGACATTGCAGTAACTACAAGACGTGTACTTTCAGCAATCGCTAAAGTGAATTCGCAAGCGCAGGTGATTTTTACGGTTTCGCCCGTGCGACACACTAAAGATGGTTTTGTAGAAAATCAGCGTAGTAAAGCCCATTTGCTTGCGGGAATGCATCAGGCTTTAGAGGTCTCACAGCATTCGGCGTATTTCCCGTCGTACGAACTTATGATGGACGAGCTGCGCGATTACCGTTTCTATGACAGAGATTTGATCCATCCTAATGCTTTGGCGGTAGATTATATCTGGGAGCGCTTTTCTTCGGTTTACTTTTCTGAAGAAACCCAAAAAACAATGCAAAAGGTTCAGGAAGTTCAGCAGGGTTTAGCACACAAAGCTTTCAATCCGGAATCTGAAGCGCATCAAAAATTTCTCAAGAACTTAGAGGCCAAAAAACGCGCGTTACAAGCAGATTTTCCTCATGTTCAGTTTTAAATACGGCAATTGCCTTATGGATTAGTGCTTTGATTTACAGGAGTTTTGTTCTGTATTTTAAACCTAAAACCATGAAAACAATTACAAGAATTACTTCAGTTTTACTTTTTAGCTTATTTGTTCTAAGCGCGTGTTCAAAAGATGATGATGGCGGCACAAGCGCAGCTGGCGATGGCGAATTGACCGCTACTGTTGATGGCGCTTCTTTTGAATCCTTTCCCGAAGCTACAACCGCGGTGGAGAGCAATGCCGGCGGAGTACAAACCCTCACCATTTCCGGCGGAACGATGGATTCTGAAAATATTCAGATTATGATTATCGGTTTTGAAGGCGTGGGCACCTATGACCTTAATGGCGTGAGTCTGGGCAGTTATACCTATCTCGAAGATACCTCAAACTTTAATAGTGCGATGGTGTTTACCACTTCAACAGGTGCAGCTTCTAACGGCGAAATCAAGATCGCCGAATATACTGCAGGCGGTACGGTAACGGGAACCTTCAATTTTACCGGTTACTTAACGAGTAACACCAGTCAAACCGTTGCCGTAACCAACGGAGCGTTTAATGTGACTATTCAATAATATATAAAATCTCAAGTGTTGAGGTTTTTACGTGAAGTCAGGAGTTGGATTATACCTTTTTCTGACTTCTTTTTTTTTCTACAAAGCCAAGTGTTTTTGAAATAATAAGGCAATTGCCGTATTGATTTCGGCTTGATAATCAGGCAATTTTGAGCCTGTAAAAACTTTTAACCTGTACAATTATGAAACTTAAATTATACCATTTAAAAAATACCTTACTGCTGTTTTTTGTCACTGCAATGACTTTTGCTCAAAAAGCAGAAGCACCGGATTATACCTATGATGTGGGAGCCGGAATTAATGATATGACGCTTACTTTGGGTGGAACGCTCGTTGTTTGTACAAACGACGGTCTGGCTGGGATCAAACCGGGATCAAATGAGTTGGTTTTCAATTTTACCGATTATGGAAGCGTAAAGCCTGAAGAAGTACAATATATTCCAAATTCGCCCTATTTGATGGTAGATCAAAATGGAGTAGGCGGTATCAAAGCCTTATCGGGTTTTTCAAGCAAGAAAGCAGTGATCGATTATATCTCTGGTGAGGTTTTGTTCAGTACTGAAAAATACGACTGGAAAACCGTGCAAACTGCAGATGTGATGATGCCAGAGAACAAACTCGTGATCAGCGGACTGCAAAAAGGCGGTGGTCAGGCAGAATCTGTAACTCCAAAAATCGCAGTATATGACTTGCTCACCGGTGAGCTTGATTATTCTTTTTTCTTGATCAAACCAGGAAAAACCACAGCTAAATATTTTGCAGTTAGTGGAACGCCGCTATTGCTGAAGGATAAATTACTTGTGCCTACCACGCAAGGTATTTATGCTAAGACCAAAACCGGAGAAACGCTTTGGGAGAATAAGGTGAAAGGTGTGAATTGGATGGTTACTAACGAAGATGAAAGCGATATCTATGCCATTGAAATGAACGATGCAAAGACCAATACGCAAGTGTATAAAATAGGGGCGAACGGAGCGGAAATTTGGAAAGATGCTCCCAAGGTTCAAGGTGTGGTGAGTAATTTTCAAATCCTACCTCAAGGGCTTATCGTGGTAAGTGACAAGGACACTTCGGGAAAAAGTATTTTAGCGGGTCGTTCAGAATCTAAGATCAACTTTTTGAGTGCTTCTACCGGCGAAGATTTGTGGGATAAAGCGCCAAAAACTAAAGGTTTTGTACAGCATTTTTACGTGATGGATGATGGTGTATTATTCGGTATTTATGAAGGTGGAATCAATAAAGTTTCTTTTGATGGAACTCCTTTATTTAAGAAACCGCTTAAAACAGGAGAAGATATCAAGTTGATGGCAGAAACCCCTAACGGACTCATCTATATCACTTCTGAAGATGCAAATATTGTTGACCTAAAAACCGGGGATCAGGTTTGGAAAAAACCGTTGAAATACAAAAGCGTTAACAGCGTGACTTCAGCTTTTGATGCGAAAAACAACCGCTACTTGATCAATGCAGACGATGAGCTATTTGCGATAGATGCAGAAAGTAGTGAGATTTCGACCTTAGCAAAAGTGAAGTTTGAAGAAAAAGAATACCCGAGTACACTAAGCGTTCGCGATAACGGAATTTACTTAGGTAGCGATCAAAATATGGCTTTGCTTGATTTTGATGGCGACACACAATATCACACCTATCTAAAATCTCCAGGTCGCAGTACTTTTGGTAAAATTGTTGGGGGTGTTACTGCAGTTGCCAGTACAGCGTTAACTATGACCTCTGCAATGGCAGCAGGTGCTAATATGCGTGGTCACGCGGTTAATACCAATAATCTTAGAAATTATAATGAATACGGAAGAGAGGCTAAACGTGCGCAGGATATGTTTGCTGGTATGGCAGATGCTTCTTTTGAATATCTAAACAAACGTTTTAAGGCTTCAGCAGCGACTGAAAATGCACAATTTATCTTGACTAAACTTGATGATGGTACGGGGCTTGCAAAAGTGAGTAAAGCCAACGGCGAGATAGAAAAAGAGATCATTCTAGAAGATAAAAAACCGGAATATAAGGTTGATGATTATGGTGGTGTGCTGTATTACAAAGCAGATAATAAAACCATCTATGCCTATAATTTAAACTAAAAAACTCCCGAAGTGCTTATCGAGTGCTTCGGGATTCTTAATTGCTAAAAGATGCATCTCATTTTTATCGTTGTGGGTTTAAGTATCCCGTTAGGGTATTTGATTTTTAGAGTGGTAGAACGTCAATTTGGCTATCGTTTTTCTAAAGCCAAAATTGCCTTTTTTTATAGCTTCGCTGCGATGGTGTATACACTTGTTGCGTTGCTTGCTAGTTTTTTACACCTCTATTTTCTACAGTTTTATATCGCTATTCCTGCTTTGATTACCGCATTCTTATGTTTTTATAGAGCAAAGCAGTTAAGCTTAAAATCAAACCATAAACGCTTTGTTTTAATACTGCTGGTGTTGGTAAGTATCTGGTGTTGTATTCAGCTTATAAATTCATTTTAGATGGAAAAGTTCAACTCAACTGTTTTATTAAAAGTTGCGAGACCCGACAAGTCTAATGCCGCATTGTATCTAAATGCGATGTTTTTATTGATGCTGTTGGCAGTAGGTTTTGTAACACCGTGGAGTATTGTGATGGCTTATTTTCTTGAGACCATTATTATTGGGATATTAAATGCATTGAAAATGGCTCTTTGCGTCGCGTACAAACGACACAATGGCGGCACACAAGGATTTGGGATCATTCTCTTTTTTCTGGTGCATTATGGTTTTTTTGTGGCGATACAGAGCATTTTTGCTTTTACATTTTTTGAGTTAGGAGGAAGCACCTTTTTTACAGATGGTATTTCAGTTTTAAAGAATTACTGGACGCTGCTCCAATTAGACGGGATGTGGCTTTTGCTCTTAAGCATGATTCTCAATAACTGCTTTTCTTTTATAACCGATTTTCTAGGCGAAAAACGCTACCTGAAATTTACAGCCAGTGAGTTGATGATCAAACCCTATTTGCGCATATTCATTCAGCAGTTTGTTGTGGTGCTTTCTGGTTTTTTCTTGGTGTATCTCGATGCCGGTTTTATTGCAGCGGTTTTGCTTATCGTGATTAGACTTGCGATTGATTTATTTCTGGTGAGTTTGCGAGACAATTCGGCTTCTATAGATAAAATGGCAGATTGGTATGCTTCAAAAAACGTTGAAGTTTCTGCCGAAGAAGTTAAAAAACAACTCAAAATTTTTACGGAGTAAGTAATGAATTAAACCTATGATTTTAGAAAGTGTGCACGTGTTGGGATTTTTATTGGCGGTCTTTCCTCTAGTTTCCGGTATGATTATGATTCATATAGGTTTGTGTAAATATGATAGTGCTACATCTGCATTGCGATGTCAAAAACTCATATCTAAACTTGAATTACACCAAATTCAGATAAAAACAAGACAGTTCCATTTGATGCGATATGATTTTCAAAAGTTCAATCTCAGCGAATCACTTGTTTGGCAAATGGAATCAAAACAATAGACAAGCAGTTGATAATTAAAAAAATAAAGTTATTTTAACGTTTTTTAGATCGTTCAAAATATGATGTTTAGGATTCTTATTGCTGCTCTATGCTTATTTAGCATTCAGGTAAAGGCACAAGTAAATCAAAATAAAGTTGATAGTTTAAAAACAGTTATTGCACAGAACAAAGCTGAAGATAAAACTGAAGCATACGTGAGGCTTATTGAAGTCTTTGAGTACAAGGAAAATGATTCAGCAGATTACTACACACGAAAACTCATTCAATACGGGAAGAGAACTAAACAATTAAAACCTGAAATTAGGGGCTTGCTCATTAAAGCCAAGTTCTTTATTCAGACTTCAACATATGATTCTGCGCATTATTATTATAAGAAGGCTTGGGCACAATTAGAGAGTTTTGAAGATTATCAATTGAAGTCAATTTACTATGGCGATCAAGGAGTTTTAAACTTTTATCAAGGAGATTTTAAGCAAGCCTTAGAGAATTTTAGCAATGCGCTAGAACTTGCTAAATCAAATAAAAAGAAGGACGATGTGCTTACCTTTTTGAATAATAAAGCTTTGGCAATGTCATATCTAGGGCAAGCTGAAACTTCTATTGATGTTCACGAAGAAGCAATAGATCTGGCTAAAGAACTTAAGGATTCTACAGCATTAGGTCGGTCTTTAAATAATCTGGGTCTTATTTATGAAGATATGGATGCGCTTGAAAAGGCTTTGGAGTTCTATGAAAAAGCGCTGGTTATAAAAGAGAAACACGGTACGCCACAAGATATTTTAAATGGAAAGTATAATGTGGCCAATATGCATAGGGAGTTGGCTGAGGATATTCAAGATACTGTAATGCTCAATAAATCTGAAGCTGAATTTGAAAACTTAATTCTTGAGGCTGAAAAGGAGAATTATGGTAAACTTGTCTTGTTTGCAAAAACTGCTCTAGCTCAAGTCGCTACTTCTAAAGGTCAATTTGAGCGAGCAATCGAATTATATAAACCCGTAATAGATGGTGCTCTTGCTCAAAAGGATAATCAAACCTTGCGCGTGGTTTATCTTAATGTAGGTTCTAATTATTTTGAGTTGGAGAATTACCAGCAGGCAAAATACTATCTGGAGCTAGCAGAACCCTTTATAGTACAAGCTGAAAACCCAAGCGATAGCGCCAAGTTGTATAAAAATCTTGCTAAAACTTATTATGAATTAGGCGAGTTTAAGAAGGCCTATGAGTATTCAAACAACTATCAGAAAGCTTCAAAAACCTTGATAGATGAAGATCTTCAAGAAAAAATAACAGATTTTGAGGTCAAATATGAAACCGAGAAAAAAGAGAACCAAATCCTCGAGCAGCGTGCCCAGCTTGCTGAAAAGGATCTCGAAGTGCGCCGTAAAAATGCATTTATTTATGGCAGTCTGGCTTTAGCCTTTGTATTGGGACTTTTAGGCTACTTGATCTACAGCAGACAAAAATTGAAAAATAGTCAGCTGCAAAAAGAGCACGAACTTCAAGTCGCTTTAGCAAAGATCGAGACCCAAAACCGACTTCAGGAGCAGCGCTTGCGCATCTCAAGAGATCTGCATGATAATATTGGTTCGCAGCTTACATTTATCATTTCGAGTATTGATAATCTCAAATATCGTCTTAAAGATGCAGATTCAGTTATACTTGATAAATTGAGCAGTATAAGCGCTTTTACGTCAACGACCATCAATGAGTTGCGGGATACGATCTGGGCGATGAATAAAGAAAAAATTTCTGTCGAAGATTTACAAACGCGAATTTCTAATTTCATCGAGCGCGCCCAAAGCAGCAAAGATGAGGTGCAGTTTAGTTTTAGCTATAAAAATGAAGGGCCTGATAATTTTGCATTTACTGCGATCGAAGGTGTAAATATCTATCGCATAATTCAAGAGGCGGTTAATAATGCCTTAAAATATGCGCAAGCGCAACATATAAATGTAAGTCTGTTCACTCGGGATTCTGCGACATATCGCGTGTCTATCGTGGATGATGGTAAAGGTTTTGATATGCTAAATGCCTCTTTGGGTAATGGCTTAGCAAATATGAAAAAACGTGCTCAAGATATAAACGCAAAGATTGAGATTAGCTCAAACCAACCCGGTGGTACAAAGGTTTTATTAGAGTCGTGAAAAACACGCTTTTCTTGGTGATTTGAGGCAGACTACCAATATTGCTTAAAAAAACGTATTTTGTACGCTTAAAATAGGTTTATATGACTCCAAGCTCAGCCAGTATTGCGCACGCTTCAAACAATGATTTTTATGCCGATAATGAGAAATTATACGTCGCGACAGATTGTATCGTTTTTGGTTTTGACGATGGAGATTTAAAGTTGCTTATCTTTAAAAGACGTGTGGAGCCAGATTCTGGGATTTGGTCACTTATTGGAAGCTTTGTGCAACTTGATGAAGATGTAGACGATGCTGCACGAAGAGTTTTAAAAGAAATTACCGGGCTTGATCAAATCTTTTTAGAGCAGTCAAAAACCTATGGTAAAGCAGATCGAGATCCTGGATATCGTTGTTTATCTGTGGCGCATTACGCGTTGATACGTCTTCAGGATTATGATAAGGAACTTGTAGAAAGTCACGGGGCTTATTGGTATACGTTAAAAGAATTGCCCAAGTTGGCTCTAGACCACGACTTGATGGTTCAAGATGCTTTAGATAAATTAAGACGTAAAGCGCGACATCAGCCAATTGGTTTTGAGTTGCTTCCTGAAAAATTTACCATTCCGCAGTTACAGAAATTATATGAGGCAATCTATCAACGAGAATTGGATCCTCGTAATTTTAGAAAGAAAGCTTTATCACTTAAAGTGCTCGTAAAGCTTGATGAGAAAGATAAGTCGGGATCTAAACGAGGTGCATTTTTGTACCGCTTTGATGCTGAAAAATATGAAGAACTTTTGCAAAGTGGTTACAATTTTGAGATCTAATCAATAAAATAAGGCAAATGCCCTATTGCTTCTTGTGCCCGTTGAAGCTAGTTTAGCACTATCAATTACAATACTGTTTTTGAATATATCATCCGGAAAAGAGTTAGGGGACTTTTCCGGATTTTTTCTAACAATCTTCTAGCTTTCTATGTCTGTAAGAATAGCCATCGTTGACGACAAGATTTTTTTAGCTAAAGCAGTAGCTGAAAAGCTTTCCTTTTTTGAAGATTTTAAGCTGAAGTTTATCGCGGCTCACGGCGCCGACTTGTTGACCAAGCTTGATGAAAATTCAAATATAGACCTGATATTGATGGATATTGAAATGCCGGTGCTCAATGGTATCGAAGCGACTGCTTTAGTCAAGCAAAAGTATCCGCAGATCAAGATCATTATGCTTACCGTTTTTGATAATGATGAACATATCTTTAATGCGATCAAAGCCGGGGCAGATGGGTATTTACTAAAAGAAACATCTCCAGACATTCTTGAAAAAGGAATTAGAGAAACACTCTCTGGCGGGGCTGCCATGAATCCTTCAATAGCGATGCGTACGCTCAAATTATTGCGCAATCCAGAGTCAATAAGTAATCTGCAAGAGCGCGAAGAAATCTCGTTATCTTCAAGAGAGGTCGAAGTTTTAGAACAGTTGAGTAAAGGTCTGAGTTATACTAAAATTGCCGAAAATCTGTTTCTCTCGCCAAGCACGGTGCGTAAACATATCGAGAATATTTATAAGAAATTGCAGGTGCACAGCAAGATCGAAGCTGTAGAAAAAGCCAGACAAAACAATATTATATAATATGCTGTTAAGATTGGCAGCTTCCTTTTTTCTTTCCGTAATTAATAGATAAATTGAAAGGATTCTTTAATCTTTCATTATGCGGAAAGTCTTAATTGTAATTCTTCTTCTCGTTCTCGGGTATTTCACCTATCAATATTTTAATACTAAAAATGAAAAGCGCGATCAATTAATTGAAGCGACGCAGCTCATTGAAAAGGAAATTAAAAACGTAGGCAAGCTTGTAGTGACCGAAGGTTCTTTTGCGCAGGTTTTTACTTATAAAGATTCAAAACAGATCTTTAATTTGGTTGAGGCAAATAAAAAAGCTTTAGTAGTGATTAATGCTAAAGTGACTATCGCATACGATCTACGCGCTTTAGAGACTGAAGTTGATCCCGAAAATAAGATCATCACGATAAAAAAAATTCCGGATCCAGAGATCAATATCAATCCCGATATTGAATATTATGACGTTTCGCAAGATTATTTAAATCAGTTTGAAGCTTCAGATTATAACAAAATTAAAAAGCGCGTGATGGTTTCGGTTAAGAAAAAAGTTGAAGCTTCAGAGTTGCCTAGCAATGCCCAAAACCGACTCCTTGCCGAGCTTGCCAATATTTATGTAGTGACCAATACTTTGGGTTGGACCTTGCAATACAACACAACACCTATCAATTCGTCACAAGAATTGAAAACACTTTTAGACTAGTTCTAGTCCGTCTTCAATTAGATGTTTAACCTTAGGATTTTGCACTTTGACTTGTTCTAAATGTTGAAGGATTTCAGTCATAAAAGAGGTATGGTTCTCATCCTTAGCGAGTTCATACAATTCTACCGAAAGTAACCAGTCTTTGGGGTGGCTTTTTTTCAGAATGTCGAGAACAGCCTGAGGCGAAAACTTAGTGTCTTTTCCTTCTCTGTAATTACGCACAGCAAGATAGAGATCTTCCAACTCTTGGCGTTGTGCGCTCATTTTTGGCTTTGCTGTTGTAGAAGAAATCTTATGTTGAATTAAATCAAACGAATTAAAATCTGCCGGTCCCGCAAAAGCTGAAGCGATCCTTTTGCCCACTGCGAGATGGTAAATTCCCCACTCGGGCTTAAATAAAATACGTTCGCCAAGACTTACGGTACACTCTTTAAAACTGATGAGAATGATTTTTCCTTTAAGATTCCGTGTTCCGGTAATGATCTCCCCACTAACCGTGATGCCACCTTCAAACTCAAGGTTAACATTATTTCCTTCAGAGATTTTATACGCCAGTAAATCCTTGGGGCTCATATCTTCAATAGCGAGATTGATGCCTTTAAGTTTACCTACAGCGCTTCCGTAGCCATCAGGGTGATTGATCGTGCCGTGACCTACCAACTCTTTCTCGTGATAACTCAACGCACTTTTTCCTTGTGTTTGCACATAAGAAACCCGGTCTTTATGAAGGATCATTTCTGTAAACACTCCAGAAATTTGCAAACCGGTACTGAGTTCTATCGTCCCTAAATTTTTACTGTCAATCAGTTTTTGCAAACCTTCGGGACCGCCGGTGCGCAACGCCATGCTGTTGGCAAATTCCTCAAGGACTTCGCTTAAAAATGCAAAATTAGGTGTTACATAAAGTTGAGGTTGCGGTTTTGTGATGTCAAATTCCTGTTGGGCAGCGTCGATAGCGTAGGGGAGTTTTTTCACTTTATCGGTCATACACCAGGCACTTTCTCCAATAGAAGAAAGCAAACCGGCTCCGTATATTTTTGGCTGTTCCGGAGTTCCTATGAGTCCGTATTCAACAGTCCACCAATGCAGGTTTCTTATAAGCGCCATTTCACTAGGCGTTCCCATATTATTTTGCAGAAAATCTACGCGTTGTTCTACCTTTTCAATTTCGCATTGCGGTGTATCTTCCGCTTCTTTTAAGATCGAAAGTTCGCGTACGGCTTCATACAGCTCGTAATCTTTAGCTGAAGAAATCGCTTTACACCCAATTTCACCAAAGCGTCTTAGATATTCTGCATACTCAGGATTGGCAATAATAGGCGCGTGGCCGGCGCCCTCGTGAATGATATCTGGCGCGGGAGTATATTCAAGATGTTCTAGCTGTCTGATGTCTGAAGCGATAACCAAAACATTATATGCCTGAAACTCCATAAACGCCGCCGGCGGAATAAACCCATCAACAGCAACTGCTGCCCAGCCAATTTCTTTTAAAATGCGATTCATTCCATACATATTGGGAATGTGATCGATAGAAATCCCGGTTTGTTTGAGACCATCTAAATAGGATTTATGTGCAACGGTGCTGAGGTAGGCGACGTTTTTACGCATCACATAACGCCATACCGCCTGATTGATGGCGGTGTAATTGTCGTAATTCTGCGGTTTAATGTATTGCTTTAAATGCGCAGGAAGACGCTCGATAAGTGGATTAGTTTCTATATTTTTATCTAAAACCTGACTCATAAACTCAATGCTTCTTGATCCTTAAATTGGGATTAATTACGGTAATGTTCATGTTCTACAGCACGTTGAAAACAACGAAATAGTTCAAATTGCTTTGCCGTAATTTATTAATGAAAAATAAGAATATGTTTATAAATAATGTTCTTCTATCTATAAATTTGATAAATTTTTAATAGAAACTACTTTTTACTGAAAAATATATGTCAGAATCTTATGTAACGCTCGATGTTGAAAATACCGTGGGAACCATCACATTCTACACGCCTCATCATAATGCACTTCCTACCGAAATTCTCAAAAAATTAGAATATACTATTACCGAAGCCGGGGCGCGTAGTGATTTGCGTGTATTGGTTATTAAAAGTGGGGGAGACCGTACCTTTTGTGCCGGGGCAAGTTTTAACGAACTCATTGCCATCGAGAATGAAACGCAAGGCAAAGATTTTTTTATGGGTTTTGCCCGGGTGATTTTAGCGATGCGTAAATGCCCTTTACTTACGATCGTGCGTGTTCAAGGTAAGGCAGTGGGCGGCGGAGTCGGTCTGGCTGCTGCTGCCGATTATTGTATGGCGACCAAATATGCTTCAATTAAATTGAGTGAGATCAGTATAGGGATTGGACCTTTTGTGATAGGTCCTGCTGTAGAACGTAAGATCGGAGTTTCGGCATTTTCACAAGTGACCATCAATGCGCAGGAATTCTATGCTGCAGAATGGGCGAAGGAGAGAGGATTGTACGCTTCGGTTTTTGAAACTGCGGAAGCTTTAGATCAAGCCGTGGAAAAATTAGCAGGAGATTTAGCAACCTATAATCCTGAAGCCTTAGCCGAAAGTAAAAAAATGTTTTGGTCAAATACTGAGCCTTGGGAAAAGCTTTTAGAAGCACGAGCAGCAACAAGTGGTAAACTAGTGTTGTCTGACTTTACACGGACAAAGCTTCAATCGTATGCATAAAAAAAGCCCTCAACTGAGGGCTTTTTAAATAGTTTATTACTTCTTAATTAGAAGCCATTTGCTTTGGTGGATATTCTTGCATAATCTCACCTACAATTTCGTTAATACGTTCTTGCTTACGCTCTACGTTGCGTGCTAAATATCCGGTGCCTTGACCTTGCCATACCAGTTCTTTTTTGGTAGCGTCAATCAAATCAATATATAATGTACCTTCGGTAGTTCTAGAAACGGTGTTTCCAAAACCGCCGCCCCACGGTCCCCAAGGCCCCCAGGCACCCCAGCCCCAACCGTAATTGTTGTAAACGTCTACGCGTTCTTGGGCAGTTGTGAAAATACTCACCAGCATAGAAGGATTATCAGATTTTACGAAGCCTTTAGCAAGCATTTCAGTTTCAATCGCGCGTAAGATTCTTTTCTTATCTAAGTCAGATATTTCGGCTTTATCAATCCCCGGTTTAAAGAATGCAAAGGTCTTGTAATTTGTAAAGTCGGCACTTTGATCATAGTCAGAAGCGACACGTACAGAACTACAAGCCGATAGTAAAGCGACTATAGCAAGTAGTAAAAAGGGTTTAATTTTTCTCATAATTATAATTTTAAATGTTTGAATCAGCCGAAATAGAACGAGCCCTATTCTATGAATTAAGCATCAACTATTATACCAAGAATAATAATTTATTGTCACCGCCAAAGGTTTAATGCTCCGAGGCTTACCTCGAAATTGAAAATTTGTTTCCAAGCAATACCTCAAGGGCTTGCCCTGAGGTAGTTTATTCTCGATTTTTATCAAAACCGTAGGGACAATGCCTACAACCGCTTTTACAACAATATCCTCGTTTTAAAAGGTATTGCTCGGTAAAACATCGGTAGCCTTCCGGCGTCAAATAATAATCTCCTTCTTCTAAAGGGATTCGTTTTTTAAAAGAATTCACGCTATTAAAGTTATGAAAAGAAAAGATAGTCCTACGTGAAAAAATGCTTAAAACTACTTCTTGATTGTATCTTAGTACAATTATAAGCCACCTATGCCAATTTATATTGTTATCCCAAAATTCTTTAAAAAGTTCTCTGGTTGTGCAGTTTGGCCTTTTGTGTTTTTAAAGAGTCACCGTCTTAGGGAGGATAGAGTTTTTTTGAATCATGAGAAGATTCATTTAAAGCAGCAGCTGGAGTTGCTCGTCGTCTTCTTTTATTTTTGGTATGTCTTAGAATTTTTGTTGCATTTAGTACGTTTGAGATCGAGGTATGCCGCGTACCACGCTATAAGTTTTGAGCAAGAAGCCTATGCAAAAGAAAATGACCTTAACTACTTAAAGCAAAGGCCGTTTTTTGAGTTTTTGAGGTATGTTTAGTATTCGTTGATCAAAGTAATCGTCAAATCTGCGTATTGGGTATTTGCAGCGCCATTCGCTCCCGCATAAACACCACTTGTTTGTCTACCAAAATGTCCACGATCTGCATTATAACGTGCCCATTCTCTACCTTGCACGTTAAAAGTATATGTTTGTCCGGCAATCAAATCAACATTGATAATGATCACAAGACTTTGAGCCAGGCTATAAAATGATTGACCCGGAAAAGCTTTAGATACTGAGGTAACATATTTTTCGCCAATGGTAGTTCCGTTTTGTTGTATTCTTATAGAGCCTTGGCTTGCACCGTCCTGTTGCTCGTTGATATAATACGTGTTAAAATCGCTTCCATTTTGCTGAAGCCGTGACTGAAATGTTGAATTAATAGGAGTTCCACTAGAGTGATATCCATTAAGAATCAATTGATATTTTCCAGTTGTTGGTGCTGTAAATGAAATGTTTGTAAGGCCAGGGATGTTTACATAAACCGTTGTGTTATTATCTGCTCTAGCATCTGCATTCTGTTTGTATTGGACAGAGTAACCACTTTTGAAAATCCTAGACCATATTGTTCCATTCCAATAATAAAGGCCGGGTTGTACCCTTGTCGTGCCAGATCCGGCTGTAGCTGTGTTGTAGACAAACAATCCAGTAGCTGGATTTTGAATAGTCGTATTATCTGTAATTGAGTTCAAAGAGACTCTATTGAGTAAAAGTCCACGATTGTTAGCGCCTAAATCTAAAGAGGCGCTGCTATTTGGGGTGCGGTTACTTATACCTACCGAACCAGTAGAAGCAATATTGATATCATCTTGATAAGCTCCCGGAGTATCATTTTGAATGCCAATTTCTAATAAGGCATTTTCATTGGATGATCCGTTGCCGCTGCCATCATCAGAAAAGTTTAAATAGCCATAATCACTATTGTTATTAGATCTGCTCTTGAAGACTATAGAAGATGCTCCTCCTTCATTTCCGTGTTCTAAAACAAGTGTTCCTGTACTAGCCGAAGCAGCAGTACCATTGTTTTCAAAAATGTGAAGTTTGGCATTTGCGTCTGATAAACCAACCCCTACATTTTGATCGCTATCAAGCGAAAGAACAGGAGCATTGTCAATATCAAATCGTAATGCATTAAAGGTTGTAAACAAGAAAGGATCATTATTATCAGATACAGATGCTCCCTGCAAATTTAAATAGCGTCCGACACCATTATCAAAACGTAAAATGTTCTCGTCAAGGTTCACTGTTCTAGTTTCAGGGAGGCTTCCGTCGCTAGTGTAAATATTCTCTCCAGAACCACCAACAGCTACCCACTGGGTACTATCCCAGTAATAAAAACCTTTTCCGGTCGTGGTATTGGTGTTGTAAACCAAAAGACTTTCACTATTGGTCAAATCTTCGGTAACTGGAGCTGCTGTTGATAAATCTGCGATGTCTACTCTTGGGATCAATATCCCTTTATCAGTACTCGAAATGTCTAATAAAGAACCTCCAGCTGGCGAAGTAGTACCAATTCCTACTTGAGCCTGAGCTATTGAAGTAAATAAGAATAGAAAAAGAATGATCCTAGGGAAAATCAAACGTATTTTCATAATGTTAGGGGATTAGGGGTGTATTCAGTATTATTTTAAATAATTATTATTTTAATCGGTTTATATTAAGATATGTGCAAATATACTCATTGCTTCATTATGATTAAACGATTTGACGAAATTGTTTAATACTTTTCTTACTTGACGCTGAGTAGGTTGCGGTTGTATAGCGTAGATTCTAGGCTAAGGCTTAATAAAGACTAGGATCTTCTTATTAAACTTGTTCTGTGTACGTTAACATAAATCTTATTTTTGCGTTTTAATTACGTAAAATGAGTGATGTAGGTTTTTTTGAGAATGATTTTTATGACCTGACTATAAGTGCATTAAATGGATTTGTAGGAAACGAATTTAACCTAGAAGTAGCTATCAAACGCGAAGATCAAATTGACACATTTGTTTCTGGCAATAAGTTTAGAAAGCTCAAGTATAATTTGATTGAAGCTCAAAACCTGCGTCAAAAAACACTTCTTACCTTTGGCGGAGCATTTTCTAATCATATCGCGGCTACCGCCAGAGCCGGTCAGCGCTGTGGTTTTAAAACGATCGGAGTCATACGCGGTGAAGAATTGGGCATTACCTTAGATCAAACGCTTCAGCAAAACCCTACCTTGAAGTTTGCTTATGAATGCGGAATGCAATTTGAATTCGTTACACGTAAAGCTTATCGGGAAAAAGAAAGCGCAGCATTCAACCAAATGCTTAAGGAGCAATTTGGTGATTTTTATAGCATTCCAGAGGGAGGAACAAATGCACTCGCTGTAAAAGGCTGTAAAGAGATTTTATCAGAAAACACAAAAGATTTTGATTACATCGCTTGTGCTGTGGGAACAGGAGGAACTATTGCGGGCATTGTAGAAGCCAGTCTTCCGCATCAAAAGGTTTTAGGTTTTCCGGCTTTAAAAGGTGATTTTCTAAATGCTGAAATTAAAAAATATACTTCAAAAGCCAATTGGGAACTTATCAATACGTATCATTTTGGAGGCTATGCAAAAGTGAATGAGGAGCTTGTTCAGTTTATAAATGATTTTAAAAAGCAGCACGGGATTCAGCTAGATCCTGTGTATACCGGTAAAATGATGTTTGGTCTTACAGATCTTATGCGCAATGGGTTTTTCTCTAAAAATACCCGTATTTTAGCCGTTCATACGGGAGGCCTGCAAGGTATTGCCGGAATGAATGCTAAACTTTCAAAAAAAGGATATCCTCAGATTATTTGATATGATAAAAAAGGTTTTTTCATTAGTATTAATAAGCGTGTTACTCGTAGGTTGTGGCGGGAGCAAGCGTGCAGCCAAGCGCAAAGTTAGCGTACGTCCTTCAAGATCAACCGAAGCTCGTAATACCAATAGAACAGCTCCGGCAGAAACCTCACGAGAAACTGAAAAAGCATACGTTTATGCTCCTTTCGATAAAGTTGAAGATTATATTGAGCATTTTGCTCCTATTGCTAAGGAAGAAATGCGCCTCTATAAAATTCCTGCGAGTATTACGATGGCGCAAGCCGTCTTAGAGTCCGGCGCCGGGAATGGCAATTTGACAAGAAAAGCCAATAATCATTTCGGAATTAAATGCCATAACTGGACAGGCGATGTCGTGTATCACGATGATGATGCAAAGGGAGAATGTTTCAGAAAATATAGAGATCCTAAATATTCTTTTAGAGATCATTCTTTATTCTTAACAGGCAGAAGTCGCTATGCAGATTTGTTTGATCTAGATCCTGATGATTATAAGGGCTGGGCGCGCGGTTTGCGTAAAGCCGGTTATGCGACCGATAGAAAATACCCTGAAAAACTCATAGCCATTATAGAACGCTATGCGATGTATAATTATGATGCAGAAGTTTTAGGGACAAAAATAAAAGAGTATAAACCAGAACCTTCTAACGCGGTTTCTATTCATACGGTTAAAAAAGGAGAGACGCTTTACAGTATCTCGCGTATGTATAATCTTACGGTAGACGAGCTGAAGAAGAACAACGGTCTAAAAAATAACACAATAAGTATTGGGCAGCAGCTAAATGTTACCCCACAGTATAACGGATTTTAATGATGATTTATAAAAGAAGTAGCGCATTATTTGCAGAAGCACAAGAGGTAATTCCGGGCGGTGTAAATTCGCCGGTAAGAGCTTTTAAAGCGGTTGGAGGAGACCCCATTTTTGTGAAAGAAGCAAAGGGTGCTTATCTATTTGATGAAGACGGAAATAAATTAATTGATTACATCAACTCTTGGGGGCCTATGATATTAGGTCACGCCCATCAGCCGGTGGTTGATGCAGTGATCGAAAGAACCAAGAAAGGAACCTCTTTTGGAACACCCACAGAGCTGGAAACACAGATCGCTAAACTTGCGGTCAAGATGGTTCCGGGTATTGATAAGATTCGTTTTGTAAACAGCGGTACCGAAGCTTGTATGAGTGCGGTGCGTCTCGCTCGCGGTTTCACCGGAAGAGATAAAATCATAAAGTTTGCCGGTTGTTATCACGGGCATTCAGATTCATTCTTGATACAAGCAGGAAGTGGTGCAGTGACTTTTGGTTCGCCCAATAGTCCCGGCGTAACTCAAGGTACGGCAAAAGATACCTTACTTGCCGAATACAATAATCTGGATCAAGTACGTGAGATCTTTGAAGCAAATGAAGACGAAATAGCAACAGTTATTTTAGAACCAATTGCTGGGAACATGGGATGTATTCCTCCGGCTGAAGGTTTTCTTGAAGGATTGAAAGCCTTATGTGAAGCTCACGGGGCATTACTCATTTTTGACGAGGTGATGACCGGTTTTAGATTGGCTGCCGGTGGAGCGCAAGAATTAACAGGCGTTCAAGCAGATATTGTGACTTTTGGTAAGGTTATAGGTGGCGGTTTACCGGTTGGTGCTTTTGCGGCACGCAACGAAATTATGAATCATTTGGCACCTTTAGGTCCCGTGTATCAGGCAGGAACATTAAGCGGAAATCCACTGGCTATGGCTGCCGGTCTGGCGATGCTTGAGGCTTTAGACCGTGACCGCGAAATCTTTAAACGATTAGAAGAAAAAACGGCGTATTTACATAAAGGAATTGCGCAGGTATTAACCGAAAACAAAATCACGCATACCATCAATAGAGTGGGGTCGATGATTTCAGTACATTTTGCTGAAGAAGCGGTAACCGATTTTGCTTCGGCATCAGCGGGTGCTAACGATACGTTTAAAAAGTTTTTCCACGGGTTGTTAGCCGAAGGCGTTTATATCGCTCCAAGTGCATATGAAACTTGGTTTATTACTGATGCGCTTACTTACGAGGATCTTGATGCAACTATAGCTGCAGTGGCTAAAATAGCACCTACGCTTTAAATTGTAAGTTTGCTTAAAAATAAAATCCCCGCATTTTGCGGGGATTTTTTATTGGTATTGCCAAAGGGGTTCATACCTCAAAGCTTGCTTCAAAAGGGTAAACCTGTATCTAACAACTTCTTCAAGATGCTTAACCTAAAACCTATTTACTTACGCCATCTCTCTTGAGATCTACGTTTTTGAAAACGATCTCCACGTTTGCCATCACGCATCGCCATGCGCTCGTGACGTTTCATTTTCAATTTACGCCATTGCTTAAACTGCTCTTCGTTTAAAATGTCTTGCATTTTTTCTTGGTGAGCGATTTGTTTGTCTAGCATGGCTTTATGTCGCTCTTTAATAGATGCACGCATTGCTGCAACTTCCTCTTCTGTTGGTTTTACACCTTTTTCTCTAGTACTTCTTTTAGCGCTACGTTCTTCCCATTGGGCTTTGCGCTCTTTCGCTTCAGCAAGGTAGAGGTCATAAACTCTTTCTTGCTGCTTATCGTCTAGAACAAGTGCTAGCGTAAGACGTTTTGTTTGCATTTCTGCGGTTTCTTCTGGTGCGGTATTCATCATTTTTTTAAGACGCTCTCCGCGTGTATGTTCTTGAGCAAAACTTACAGTAGCTACAAATAATGCTGCAATTGCGATCATTTTCTTCATATCTATTAATTTTTATGTTATATCTCTAAGACTTTTATAATTTGAAAAGGTTTATTTAGTGAGCTGATTTTAACGTTTGAATTAAAACAAAAAGCCCGACTCAAAACTGAATCGGGCTTTCACGTTATTTAGAAAATGCAGGAGTTAATCTAACAGCGTAACCGTTAGATGCTCTCCTTCTTTTTCAACCTTAGCGAGTTTTTGCTTGGTAAGGCCTTTAATTCCTTTATCCCATTTTTTATTGCTTAAACCAGAAGCTTCTTTTAAAGCGTCAAGTGCAATGCTTTGCTCCTTTTTCAGAATAGTGAAAATGGTTTTTTCTTCTTCTGTTAATTCCACTTTTTTGCGCTCAGGCTTCATTTGTGGGAAGAATAGTACTTCCTGTATAGATTGATTATTGGTCAAGAACATAATCAAACGATCCATCCCTATTCCTAAACCAGAAGTTGGTGGCATCCCATATTCGAGGGCTCTTAAGAAGTCCTGATCAATAAATTCTGTCGCTTCATCGTCACCTTTTGCTGCGAGTTTAAGTTGCTCTTCAAAACGCTCACGCTGATCAATAGGATCATTCAATTCTGAATACGCATTGGCGATCTCTTTACCGCAAACCATAAGTTCAAAACGCTCGGTCAACTCCGGGTTTTCACGATGTTCCTTACACAACGGACTCATCTCTTTTGGATAGTCTGTGATAAATGTAGGTTGTATGAAGTTGCCTTCACATTTCTCACCAAAGATCTCATCGATCAATTTACCTTTACCCATAGTCTCATCAACCTCAAGGCCCATTCCTAAAGCAGCCTCACGAAGTTCTGCTTCAGATTTTCCTGTGATATCAAAACCGGTGAATTGTTTGATCGCATCAGTCATTGTAACGCGTTTGTAGGGCGCTTTAAAATCTACTTTGTGTTCTCCAAAGGTAGCTTCAGTAGTACCGTTAACCGCTGTGGCGCAATGCTCGAGTAACTTTTCGGTAAACGCCATCATCCAGTTGTAGTCTTTGTAGGCTACGTAGATTTCCATCGCGGTAAATTCAGGATTGTGGGTGCGGTCCATTCCTTCATTTCTGAAGTTTTTTGAGAACTCATAAACACCATCAAAACCACCCACAATCAATCTTTTTAGATACAGCTCGTTAGCAATTCTCAAATACAACGGAATGTCTAATGCATTGTGGTGCGTAACAAAAGGTCGCGCTGCAGCACCTCCGGGAATAGATTGTAGAATAGGCGTTTCTACTTCAAAATACCCTTTCTCGTTAAAGAAATTACGCATTGCAGCAAAAAGCTTGGTGCGTTTTACAAAAACGTCTTTAACTTTTGGATTGACCACAAGGTCTGCATAACGCTGGCGATAACGCATTTCAGGATCGTTGAATTTATCAAATTCGTTTCCGTCTTTATCCACCTTAGGTAATGGTAATGGTTTAAGTGCTTTACTAAGCAGCGTGAATCTTTTGACCATAACGGTTTTTTCACCGACCTGAGTGGTAAAAAGTTCACCTTCAATACCTATAAAATCACCAATGTCTAGTAACTTTTTATAGACGTCATTGTATTGTGTTTTATCGTCTCCGGGGCAAATTTCGTCGCGGTTAAAGTATACTTGAATGCGACCGGTTGAATCTTGCAACTCGGCAAAAGAGGCTTTACCTTGAATTCTTCTAGACATCAATCTACCGGCAATAACCACCTTCTTTCCGTCTTCAAAATCCTGTTTTATCTTTGCTGAAGTATGATCTACCGGATACAAATCTGCCGGATACGGATTTATGTTCAATTTGCGTAAACCTGCCAGTTTCTCGCGTCTAATAATTTCCTGTTCTGAAAGTTGCATAATGCTGTCTATATTTAAGCCCGCAAATATAGCAACTCGCAGTCGAGAAATCAATAACTGTAACGAAAGCTTATCATTTGTGTCTTATAGATCATCAATCATCATAAATCAAATCAAAAATGAGTTTTTTTAGGGCGCTTATCGCCATCTTCTTGCCACCCTTGTCTGTACTGGATAAAGGCTGTGGTTCTGTTTTAATAGTAACGGTATTGTGGTTTTGCGGTTGGATTCCGGGAGTGATCGCTGCATTGGTCATTGTAAACAAGCGCTAATTAATTGAGCTATTTGATACTTCTGGTGGTTATGTGCTGGTTAAAATGTGTTGTATCTTTGCCGTATGAATAAGAAAGTAGAGGTACAGGATTTAGGAAATCGCGACTACAAGGAAGTTTGGGATTATCAAGAGCAACTGTTTAAAGAGATTTTAGATCTAAAAATCAAAAACAGGCGTGAAGAAACTGATCTTGCTACGCCTAATCACTTTTTGTTTGTGGAGCATCCGCACGTGTATACATTGGGTAAGAGCGGAGATATAAGCAATTTGCTCGTTTCTGAAGAGCAACTCCAAGCTAAAAATGCTACTTTTTATAAAATCAACAGAGGCGGGGATATCACCTATCACGGTCCTGGTCAAATTGTAGGCTATCCTATTTTAGATCTTGAAAATTTCTTCACAGATATTCATAAATACTTAAGACTTCTGGAAGAAACCATCATTTTAACCTTGGCAGAATATGGTTTGAAAGCCGAACGCTCTGAAGGTGAAACCGGAGTTTGGCTTGATGTTGGAACTCCGTTTGCGCGAAAGATCTGTGCGATGGGTGTACGCGCCAGTAGATGGGTGACGATGCACGGTTTTGCATTTAATGTAAATGCTAATCTGGGATACTTTGATAATATTGTTCCTTGTGGAATTAAAGAGAAGGCAGTGACCTCGCTTAATGTAGAGTTAGGGCGCAGTGAAGTGCCTCTTGATGAAGTAAAGCCAAAGCTTCTAAAACATTTCTCTGATTTATTTGAGGCAGAACTGGTAGAGAAAGTGAGCGTATAGCTAAAATTTCAAATCGGTTAGAAGGTTAATGCCTGTGATGGCGCCTTCAAGATTATAATCTACTTGTTTTATCAAGCCAATATCTTCTGCGAACCATTGCTTTACGCTTCCGGTATTGTTATTTTGAGGTCTCATATGGGTTTTCGATTCGATCAAATAACATTCAAAAGTACCTGCAGGCGTATTGATCGTTTCTTTTGATGTCACAATTCTATCGGTAAGAAAATAATGTAAACGGTGTTTTATAGGAGTGACTTCGATCTCAATTTTATAATCGGCATTGCTTAGTTTTTGGCCTACGTGTAATGCTTTAGGTATGGAAAGACTGCTTGAGGTAGCGTCCAAATCCATATTATGAAATTCTTCAAAAACATATGCAGGAATGATATTTTTATTGTTGATCAAGAGAGCAGCGTCGTTACATTCTATAGCATAATATTTTTCTTTTTCGGTAGTTGTTGTATCTCTATTTGTTTGTGCAATAATTGCTTTTCTTCCATCTGCATTATTGAAAGTGGCAGTAACATTGAAATGACTAACCTCAATTAAATTATTGGAGCTACCGTAGAAGGAGATTTCAAACGAGGTGTTTTCTGAGAGCGCACTATCTTGGGTGCATAAATTCTGAGCGCAAAGACTACTAGATATCAAACTACCTATTAGAAAAAGAGTTGAGGTTTTCATAAGCTGTTTTTTAATGCTACAAACGTGTAGGGGAAACAGCGTCACAGTATTGGGGATTACTGAGTAGGGAGCTATCAGAACTTAAAGGTAGAAGTTGGGTTGCATTTTTAAAAGAGGTAAAACCCCTTTTAACATTTTGTTTTTAAGTGGATTAGAGGTTAGTTGATCTGGTAAATGATGATGCTGTCAGATTCTCCTTTAGTTACGAAGCCTAAGTCGGTAGCCGAGTTCAAGCTGCCAAAATCGAGTTTAGAAGCCCCATAAACCGGAAAGTTAGGAAGTAAATTCCCGTCGCTTCCGTAAACATATACTTTATTATTCTGCAAGTCGGTGAGAGAGACGTAATAGGCATTTTTGGCTTTAAGAACTTGGAGTCCCTTATAAATACCTAGATCAATGGTGATCTTTTTGTTGTTTATACTAAGTTGTTCAGGGGTAAGAATTGCTTCGGTTTTTTGTAGGCGATCATATTGTGTATCACTTCCTGATTGGAGTTGTTTGCGCGTGATTTTTCCGCTTTGCGAAATGCTTGAAAGCGTTCCATTTTTTTCAAATACCAGAAAGTTATTGGCTTTTTCAAAAACAGGTTGGTCTGAAAAGGCAAAAGTTTCTGTGGTTTTGATGCGCGTCTCTCCACGACGATTTAAAATTTCAAGTTGGCCGTTCTCAAGCTGGATTACGATATAATCTTTGGTTCCAAACCTTATGTGTTGTGGTGCGTTTTTAAGCGTTGAAGGCGCTTGGGTATAGGTGAAACCCTTCACTTTTTTTCCTTCTCGGTCAAGCATCGTTAACGCGCTGCCTTGTGCGATGATAAAACGATAATCACGGCTTCTGTCGTAATCAAAAACGGCAAGTGGTTGAGTGATCTCAGAATAATCCTTGTCAAAAGGTTGAACGATTGTGCCGTCACTCGCAATGATATAAAAATGAGAAGGCGTGGTGAAAGCATATTGCAATCGACCATTTTTATATAGATCAACCTGCTGAATTTCTCCTAAAATAGGACCATCAAGCTCTTTTTTCCATTCGATTTTTCCGCTAGCGTTGATGTGATATAAAGTGTTGCTGATGTCTTGAACTAAAATGTTTTGACCTTTTGTACGGTAATTATGCAACATCTGTGGAGCATTAAGGAGGTCTTTATCTAGCGTGACGCTAGCTACCTGTACGATCTGAGAAGCTTCAGTTTTCGCTGAAATTTTATGCGTTAGTGCATTTACATAGGTGAAATCATCTGCTTGAACCAACTGAAGCATCACTGCCGGATAATCAGTAAAATCGATTTGATTAAGAATTTTACCCTGTTTTTTGCTCAGTTTCTCACTGATGTATCCTGAAAGTATTTCGGTATTTCCGTAATAAGAAAGTGTTGAGGCGTCACTCATCTTTTTTGACAATTCAGAAAAACCTACAGTATTCTTGAGCGTTGCGTCATTCTGATAATTTGCGATAAAATCCTTTAGATGTGTGAGCGTATGTGTAAATACCAAGTGGTTTTCAACAAAACCGTAATAATGTGCAATTCCCGGGTTTAAAAGTTCTTTGTAAGCTTCTTCTAAAAAGGTAGAGTCTGAAACTTGGTATATTGGCAAGTCTCTAAAACGCTCGATCTCTGTAGAAATGGGCGCGAGAGCAAGTTCTGATGCAGAAACATTACCACTGTTTGCAAGCAGCAACTGATCTGTTTGTGTGTAAACCACAGCTACTTCATCTATCGATTTAAAAAATGCTTCGTTAGCAACCGTAAATTCTTTTGCCGAAGCATTGCGTTTAGCAGCCAGATTTTCTTTATAGGTCTCCCAATCAGGATTACTGAAACTAACAACTGCTCGACTTTGTGCCGGAGCAACAGCTAGTAATTTTGAACTAGCGGGTTTTAAATCGTTTAAAAGATCGAGTGTTTGATTGCCATCTTGAGACGAAGTAAGTACACCGCTAAAGTTTAGGGCGTCTTTATTATCAAGATCAATATCCAGCGCAAGCCAATTGAAAGGAGTATGCGAAGATTGAAACTTTAATTGCGGAATAGTATGTTTAAGTATGCGTTTATAATAAGAGCCTTTTATATAGAGGTTAGGGCTTGAGCTATTACTTGTTTTGATCATTTGTTCTAAGGAAGCGTCAATAGGATCTCTGCCGGTGTTATTTTGCAGGATGGCATTTTCCAGAACAAGTTTTGACGTGCTGGCAATAAAGAAGGCGTCTTTTTTGAAAAAGTGAAGATAGTCGTCGTTGATTGCAACAGAATTGATTGTAGTGCCTTCGTAGTCATAAGTTTGTACTTGCTGACTGAAAGAAGAATCCTTACTGATTAGTTTAGGGTGATTTTTGGTTATGAGCGCAAGATCAAAATCATCATCACCTAAGGCTACAAAAGATAGATAGCTGTCATCCTGCGGTTCAAAATGTTGAAAAAGTGAAGCGTAAGCACTTAGGCTTTGGTTTAGTTGTGTTTCTTTGAGTAGGTTTATTGGCGCATTAACGTGTAAAGAAGCTTCAAAATCTTCCCAGTCTGGAATTCGAACTATAGCAGCCGATTTTTGCGGAATGAGATGTATGAGATTTGTGCTGGTGCTAGGGGCTTGTTCGCAATTTAAAAGTAGAAGGAGTAAACCGAATGCTAAAGCTATCTTCCGCATGCTTAAGTAAGTTTTAAGTGTTAATGCAAAGGTAAGTACTCTTTATAGAGCAGTATTGTTGAAATTCTCTTAAATATCTAACCGAAGTTGTTCGGGAAGTTGCTTAAAGCTTTTGCGATGATGTGAAGTGATCCCAAATTCTTTGATGGCCTGTCTATGTTCTTTTGTGGGATAGCCCTTGTTTTTTTTCCAATTGTATTGCGGGAATTGCATATGCATGTCCGTCATATAACGATCGCGTTCCGTCTTTGCCAATACAGAAGCTGCGGCTATAGATAAGAACTTACTGTCTCCTTTAATGATACATTCGTGTGAACATTCTTTATAAGGTTTGAAGCGATTGCCGTCAACCAAGATGTGTTGCGGTTGCTGCTTGAGCTTTTCAATAGCAAGGTGCATCGCTTTTATGGAGGCATTCAAAATATTGATCTCATCTATTTCTTCTGGGAATACGTGAGCGATACCAAAGGCAAGCGCTTCCTGTTCTATAACGGGGCGTAATAATTCTCGTGATTTGTGCGTAAGTAATTTAGAATCGGTTAAAATCTTGTTTTTAAAGGATTGCGGCAGGATTACCGCAGCTGCAGTTACCGGTCCTGCAAGACATCCTCGGCCCGCTTCATCAGTGCCGCATTCTAAAATTAAATTTTGAGAAAAAAGTTTTAGAGGTATCAAACGTTGTAAATTATAAGCTCCAAAATTAAATAAAAGAAAAATGTTTCAGTAATTATATGGAAATGAAACCATTAACTCTTGATTGAAAAATTATTTGCAAAAATGTCATTTTTGTGATTTTCTGTTAAACAAAGCTTAAATAAAAGCGCTTTATTGATTATTTGATATGTTAAATCTTAAAAGTGTCTAAATTTTCGTTGTAATTCTAAGAAAGTTTTATGATGTTTGCGATGGCTAATTCAAATAAATAAATTTATGAAATCAAAAATTACGTGGTGCTTAGCGCTAGGTTTGCTGTTTTTAACACAGTTGACATTCGCTCAGCAAAAAACTGTTACTGGTACAGTAACTGACGGCAATAGTATGCCGCTACCAGGAGTAAACATTGTGGTTCAAGGAACCAGTGTTGGTACTCAAACTGACTTTGATGGGAATTATTCTATCAGCGCAGAGCAAGGGCAGAACCTTGTTTTTTCTTACATTGGTTTTCAAGATCAAGTAGTAACTGTAGGAGCTTCTTCAACTATCAGTGTTTCCATGCAAGCAGGTGAGGAGCTAGATGAAGTGGTTGTTACTGGTTTTGGTAATGTGTCTAAAACGTCATTTGCAGGTTCAGCAAAAGTTGTAGGAGGTGAACAAATCTCAAAGAAGTCTTTTTCAAACGTTTCTCAGGCACTAGCGGGAGAGGCAGCTGGAGTTGCAGTATTTAACACAACTGGTCAGCCTGGTAGTACTTCGCAAATTAGAATCCGCGGTTTTGGATCTATCAATGGTAGTAATGATCCTCTTTATGTAGTTGATGACGCTCCATTTGGAGGAAGTCTTAATGATATCAATCCTAATGATATCAAATCGGTTACTATTCTTAAGGATGCATCTGCAACATCACTGTATGGTGCGCGAGGTGCAAATGGGGTAATTGTAATTACAACTAAGAAAGGTAAGGGTGAAGCAAGTCGTTTAAATGTGTCAATCAAAACCGGTACAAACTATCAAGGTATTGACAGATATGAAACAATTAGTTCTCCTGAAGAATATATTGGAATTTCTTGGGAAGGAATCTATCAAAGAGGTTTGTTAGAAAACGACGGTGATCAAGCTGCCGCAATCGACTATGCAAATGCCAACTTATTCGAAGGGGCTAATGCAGATGTTTCTGATATTTCGCCTGTATATAATATGTGGAATATTGGAGGTAGTGATGCAGCGGCTGTTGCCCAATTAATTGATCCGGCAACCGGTATGGTACGTCCGGGTGTAACTAGAAGATATACTCCAGAGAGTTGGGAGGATTTTGCTTTTCAAAGCTCTAACAGAACAGAGGCTAATGTTTCTGTTTCAAATAGCGGAGAAAAGTCTTCAGTATACGCTTCATTTGGTTTTATCGATGATATAGGGTATGCAAGTAATACAGATTACCAGAGATTGAATGGTCGTGTGACTGCTACAAATAATATCTTAGATATTATCGATTTAACTACTACTATTAACTATGCTCAGAGTGAGCAAAATAATAATGGTACCGGTTCTTCTTCATCTTCTCAGTTCTGGTGGATTGATAACATACCACCTATCTACCCATTATTCCGTAGAGATGCGGATGGTAACAGAATTCCTGATCCTATTTACGGTGGTTTCTTATATGATTATGGTTTAGAAGATGGTCGTGGTTTTGGTTTTGCTACCAATGGTGTGGCTGATTCTCAAATTAACATCAGCAACAATAAAGGTAATGCGGTTAACTTTAATAATGACTTCAAGTTGACATTATTAGATGGTCTGACATTAGAGAATAACTTTGCGTTTCAGTATTACATGAATGATAATACCACGCTAAACGAACCGTTCTATAGCCCTTCACAAGGAGACGGTGGTAGAATTGATAGATCAAGATCTGAAACACAAAACTATACCCTTAGAACTGGATTGCGTTATAACAAGCGTTTTGGCGAATTTAATGTTTCTGCATTCCTATCTCACGTTGCGACTGCTTATGAGTTTAACTATTTGCTAGCGAGCCGTTCTAATTTGGTAACTCCTTTTGGGCCAAATATTTCAAATGGTGTTGTTAATAATCCAAGTGACGGGTTTACAAGAGATGAGAGAACTGAGAGTTATATAGCAAACGCAACTGTGGATTTTGCTAATAAGTATTTCTTAAATGCTACATTTAACAGAGATGCGTCTTCACGTTTTGTAAATGAAAAATGGGGTAATTTTTACTCTGTAGGTGCTGCTTGGGTATTAACTCAAGAACAGTTTTTAAATAGCTCTAACTTTGTGGATTTCTTGAAATTAAAAGCGAGTTATGGTGTTCTTGGTAACTCTGCAGGTATAGGTCTATATCCTGGTTATAACTTATACTCTATCAACAATCTTAATGATAATATCTCATTAGCATTTACTACAAGAGGTAACCCAGATCTTACTTGGGAGAGCTCAAACCAGTTTAACGTAGGTGCTGAGTTTGAATTAGGAAACTTTGTTGATGGTTCGTTAGAATACTACAGAAAGACCACAACAGATATGTTCTTTACAAGAAACGTAGGACCTTCAAATGGTTTTGCTAACATTCGTGTAAATGACGGTGAGATGCTAAACTCAGGTGTTGAATTTGATTTAGATTTTAAAGTTGTAGATAATGGTAAGTTCCGTTTTAATGTTGGAATTAATGGAGCATTATTAAGCAACGAACTTGTAGCTCTTCCTATCGATCCTACTACAGGTGAGGAGCAAAGATTTGATCAAGCTGGTAGCTACGGTCGTACTGCAGGTAGATCTTTATATGACTGGTATATGCCAGTTTACGCAGGTGTAAACAGTGAAAACGGTGCTGCACAATGGGAGCGTTACTTTGATGACGTTGATAATAACGGTGTTTACGGAGGAGATGACGTGATCATTACTTCATTAACTGGTTATATGAATGATAACCCAGATGCAAATATTGCTCAGGATATCACAGAAGTATACGCTGAAGCAGCAGATAAGTTTATTGACAAGACTGCAATTCCTGATATTACTGGATCTTTCCGTTTAAATGCAGAGTACGCAGGTTTCTCTCTTAGTGCTTTATTTGCATACTCTTTAGGAGGGTGGTCTTATGATGGAGCTTATGCTTCTTTAATGGACAATGATTATGCAGGTACCAATAACTTTAGCGTAGACATCAGAGATCGTTGGATGTCGCCTGGAGATGTTACTGATATTCCACGTCAAGATGCTAGATTTCAAATTCAGCAAAATGCTACTTCAACGAGATTTTTGACTAAAGCTGATTTCTTGGCTTTAAATAATATTCGTTTGGGGTATACAATGCCTGCTAACTTTGTAGAAAAAATGGGCCTTTCTAACCTTGATTTCTTTGTGACTGGTGATAACCTTGCTTTCTGGTCTGCAAGAAAAGGTTTTAACCCTTCTACATCAGCTACGGGTAACTCTAACTTTTATAGCTATGCACCACTTTCTACTATTGTATTTGGTGTTAATTTAACTTTATAAAAAATATGAAAATGTTAAGAAAAATTATTTATTTCGGTGGGGCTCTTCTCTTGCTGGCGTCTTGTAGTGAAGACTATCTAGAGGTGTACCCAACAGAGACCTTATCTGCGGAGCAGGTGTCTGAGGCTGCAGAAATTAACCCAGATGTATCAGCAGGTACTTTATTGGGTATTTATGAGAACTTATACCGTAGAGGTAGTGGTGGTACTGATAGCCAAGAAGATTTTGGTATTACAACGCAGTATATTCAGTTGGATATGATGTCTGCAGATATGGCTCACTTAGGTAAGAGTTATAACAGACAAACTCAAATCTCAGAATTAACTGCAACTCTAGATCCTGATAATGCTTACAATTACAGAGGATGGAGGTTCTTATATCGAATCATTAACTTGTCAAACTTGGTTATTGATGGAGCTGGTGGTAATGATGTAGTGCCTGAAACTGAAACAGGAAGATTCACTATCGGTCAGGCTAAAGCTTTAAGAGGATATGCATACTATTTCCTTGCTCACATTTATGTGAATGATATTTCAGATTTATCTAAAGAAGTTTTACCTATTTATACAAGTGCAAACGATCTTGATATGCCTAAAAGTACTCTTCAAGAAGTATTTGATGTTGCTTTAAATGATTTATTAGAAGCGGAGACTTTACTTGAAGGTTTTAATAGAGATGCTAAGATTGAAATTAACCAGGATGTTGTAAGGGGATTATTAGCTCGACTTTATGGAGCTATGAATAACTGGCCTAAAACTGAAGAGTACGCCAAAAAGGTTATAGATGCTGGATATCCAATTATGACGGCTGATGAAGTGGCATTACTACCGGGTGAAGATGGTAGTGTTGGTGGATTCAACGATATCAATAGCATTCCAGGAGTTCTATGGGGGATTGATATTACTCCTCAAGGACAAGGTCTTGCTTCATTATTTTCTTGGTGGGGCTTTATGGATGCTTACAGTTATAGCTACGCTGCTGTAGGTAACCCAAAAGGTATGGATGCTGGTTTATATAGCAACTTTAGAGAAGATGATATTAGATTGTATCAATTTAATTCAGCTTTACGACCATTAGGTAAATTCTATTATAAGGGAGCTGAATTAAACGGTTTTGGATTATTTTCAGGTCCTCAGGTGAATATCGATTCAGATTCACACTATATGAGAATTGCTGAGATGTATTTATTACACGCAGAAGCTGCTGCTGAAAATGGTAACGTTAATGCAGCTAGAACTAGTTTGAAGGCGCTTTTAGATCTTAGATTAGACGATTCTTCTTACGTTGATGCACTTTCAGCTGATCAATTGGCTGAAGAAGCTGCGCTGCAAGCGAGATTAGAACTTTGGGGTGAAGGTCAGTCTTACTTCATTATGAAGAGAAGACGTGAGACACGTACCAGAGGTTCTAACTGGTTAGATTTTGCGGGTCAATCTTTTTCTCACGATGATGAGAAGTTGACTTATGAGATCCCGCAAAATGAGATCTTATTCAACACAAACTTAGGAGGGCAAAACTAATTTAGCCTAGCCTTAATTAATATTTGTGAAAACCGGATAGTTTATAATAACTATCCGGTTTTTTAGTTTACTTAGGTGATATAGCATATTTTAATATACTAAAGCACCTAAGGGTTTTGGCTAAAATGAAATTTTTAGTGAAAATCTCTATTATTAGCTTTAGTTTCGCAAACAAAATAGATAAAATGAGCATTAGAGTTGGGTTTAAGTGTGTGGTGCTATTCTTGTTTAGTTTACAGATGTTTTCTCAAGACAACTCAAGCATAAAAAGAGAAGGTGGCGGTAGGAATAGTTTTGAGGATAGTGTTACTCGGCGTAAAAAAAACCTAAGGGACAAACTCAAGCGCCCGGCAATAGATCTTTATAAAATTATCTCAGTAGAAAATGACACGACTGTTGTAGATACTTCACTTACTGTAGAAAAATTGTATAAATACAATTACTTGCGTAAAGATAATTTTGAGTTGTTATCGTTTTCAAACGAAGGACAGACTTATAATACCTTGGCTTATGATTTTTCTACACAAAACATCAGGCCGCTGTTTGGTGCGCGGGCACGTCATTTCAACTATATGGAAGTCGCTGATATTAATTACTATCAGGTGCCAACACCATTTACCGAGTTGTATTATAAGAGTGTATTCTCTCAAGGGCAGAATTTGGATGCCTTTTTTACAATGAACAAATCCAAACGTTTCAATTTCTCTATCGCTTATAAAGGGCTTCGCAGTTTAGGAAAGTATCAAAATTTTCTAACAAGTACAGGTAATTTCAGGTTTACGCTTAACTATCAAACAAAGAATAAGCGCTACGATCTCAAAGCGCATTATGTAGCTCAGGATTTGATGAATCAACAAAATGGAGGATTGACCGATCAGGCTTTGCTGAATTTCGCCAGCGGCAATTCTCAATTTAATGATAGAGCACGACTTTCTGTTAATTTTGAAGATGCTGAAAATATACTTGATGGTGCGCGCTTTTATTTAAATCAGCGGTATGATCTGATTCCACAAAATGATAGCATCTCTAAAAACCGAATACAAGTTGGGCATATTCTGAATTATGAAGATAAATTCTATAGATACGAGCAGGCTTCTCCGGCAACGACCTTATTTGGTAATTCCTTTGTGACTTCAAATCTGGTAGATCGTACCGATCTTGAAGAGTTCAATAATCGTGTGTTTGTCGAATATTCCAATGACATATTGGGGACTTTAAATTTCCAAGCAAACCATACGTATTACAATTACGGGTATAATTCGGTTCTAATTCAAGAAGAGGGGCGTATTCCTAATGGGATTCAGGGTGATTTAATTGCTGTGGGTGCTGCTTATAAAAAGATGTATAGAGGCTTTCAGTTAAAAGGTGAAGCACAAACAAATGTTGTGGGTGATTTCTCTGGATTAGATTTTAAAGCAGAAGCTTCTTATGAACTAAAGGATAAAGCTAACTTTTCAGGAGGTATACATATCAATTCGGCACCTGCAAATTATAATCATTTGCTCTATCAAAGCAGTTACGAGAATTACAATTGGTTTAATGCAGAAGCTTATGATAATGTAAAAACCAGTTCGCTGTATTTTAATATGCAATCTAATAAATGGCTAAACGCATCGGCTGAGTTGGTTAATATAGCAGATTATGTCTATTTCGCTAAGAATGATTTGGGGTTAACCCAATCTTTTCAGGCAGGAGAAAATGTTACTTATCTAAAGCTGAAACTTAATAAGGAATTCAGATTCGGAAAATTTGCACTTGATAATACGGTAGCCTATCAAAACGTAAGTTCGGGTATGAGTTATCTGAATGTACCCGAAGTGATCACGCGCAATACTTTATATTATACAGACCAATGGTTTCAAAAAGCCCTTTTTGTAGAAACCGGTTTCAGGTTTAATTATTTTACTGAGTACAATATGAATGCTTACGATCCTGTTTTAGCTGAATTCTATGTTCAAAACGATCAGGAACTAGGTGGATTCCCATTATTGGATCTATTTTTCAATATGAAAGTGCGTCAGACGCGCATCTTTTTTATTGCCGAGCATATAAATTCTTTGGTAAGTCCTTCAGATTATTATTCAGCACCGGGTTATCCCTATCGTGATTTCACGTTTCGCTTTGGTCTGGTGTGGAATTTCTTTTTATAGGGTTTTGCTGTTTTTGACAGCAACCGGGCTTTCGCTACTCGCTTTATTGCGCTTTTAGCAGCGCAATAAGAGCTCAAACACGCCGCTCAATCCCTAACCCAAGCTTTTTTTCGGGCTAATAGCTATTGGTTTCTGTGTAGTTCATCGAGTAAATCCAATAAAATTCGGGATTTTGCTTTTTTAGAAGCTGCCTCGATCGTTTATTATTTTGATTGTATGAGTATATCCAGAAGTTTTTTTAAAAATATTAAGAATGTAATCAGCTGTAAACAAGGGGCTAGTAAATTAATTTAAAAATACTTTCAAAAAGTGCTTGCGGGGTTGGATAATCGTTCTATATTTGCGCCTCCAAAATCGGATATAAAAAACGGTTTTACGTTCTTAGAAATGCAGATAAAGTAAACCGCCTTCGGGTTGATCTCGTGGGGAATTTACTGATGATAGGATTTTTGTTTTGAGGTAGTCCTTTTGGATTTAAAATCCATTTGACGGCGTCAAAAATAAAGTTTAAAAAAAGCTTGTTTATAAAGGAAAAAAGGTGGTATCTTTGCCCTCCCGTTTTTCGGTAAGGAAAGCGGATTAGTTCTTATAAAAGCGATAAAAAACAGGCTTAAAAAAAACTTTAAATTTTATTTGTTTAGTAATAAAAAAGGTTTGTATATTTGCAGCCGCTTTCACGGAGAGCAACGCACATT
>NZ_JAYMEI010000030.1:0-12764 GCF_037029365.1 Leeuwenhoekiella sp. CH_XMU1409-2
GACAAGCGTAAAAGAATGGCTTTTCATCGTTGTTGTGAATTGCTTTCAGAATACTAATTTTAGTGAGGATTCACAGGCCTTAAGCATTTCAGCCACTTTGCTATTTTGTTGTGAATTGCTTTCAGAATACTAATTTTAGTGAGGATTCACAGGATACCCGGCGTAAAAACCTGGTATCCTGTTTTTTATGGTGTTTTCTAGAAATAAAAAAATAGCCCTTATCAATAGGTCTCGACTGCGCTCGACCTGACATTTTCTTTCTTAAAAAAGTTCGAGTTGTTGGCTGGGAGCTTCCGTCTCCACTTCTTTTTGACCGTGAAAAAGCTCCATCATACCAAATTGCTTATCGGTGATTTGCATAATACAAATTTTTCCTTTTTTAGGAAGACTGTTTTTGGTACGCCTTATGTGTACACTGGCATTTTCCCTACTCGCACAAAAGCGCATGTAAATACTGAACTGAAACATGGCGAAGCCGTCATCGAGTAGGTTTTTACGAAAACGTGCTGCCGTTTTTCGTTCCCTTCGGGTTTCGGTTGGCAAATCAAAAAATACGAGTACCCACATACTTCGATATTGATTAAGTCGTGATAAATGCGCGTGTTCCAAAATAGTTTGGATTTTATAGTTTATTTATCGACCATCTGATTATAAGCTACTGATATCAGCTGAAATCAGGATATAAAATCTTTCGGCTGCTGCCTAGAAAACAGTCATATAAGCTGCTGGTGGTACGGCTCATAGCCACCATAAGCGGACTTTGCTTACCATCTATAACCACATCCATGGCCGGTATGGTCAGCAATACCGCTTTTAAATCCATCGTCAATTCTTCCAGGTCTTCACCGGCACGAACCATTTCATAAACCAGCCTATCTACAAAAGGCCTGTAGGGTTCCATCACATCATCGGCCAGGCAAAAAGCATTGTATTTGTTTTTATGAAAAATACCTACAGAAGGAAGCATCCCACTACTAACCAAAGCCCGTGCGGTTACAGCCCGTAAAATAGCATACCCGTAATTCAACAAATTGTTTGGTGCGACCCCTTTTTGATTCCGGCTGAAACCGGGGACTTCTTCAAACAGGTTTTGAAAATAATAAGCTGCGGCTATAGCCTCGTGATTCATTGTATCCCCACTTTTGACTTCAGTTACCCAGCGCTCCAGCTTTAGGCTATTTTTGCAGTGCAGGCTTAAATGCGCTGCCTGATTGGTGATTTTGGCCTGTACGGTCTGTTGCCACAGATTTTTCTTTAGTGGTACCCTCGCATTAAGCTGGTGCTTAATCCGTTCGGTCTGTTCGCTATGGCCCACCAGCGGTTGTAAGAAGGAACAGGGCAGGTGCTGCTTGTCACAAGTGACTACGGCAGTTTTGTTCTGCACCAATTTCATCAGCAGCCCGTTAGTAATGGTAATCTGCGGGTCTTCCAGCACGATGTAGCCCAAATCCTCGATGGGGATGGTCGCCTCTTCCTTATCTTCTTCAGGAAAATTTACCACCAGCTGCTCGTTGCGAGTGCTGAGGTAGGCAGGGTTGCCGAAAAAGAGGGTGCGTTTAATCATTCTTTAAATTTATTTTGCCTAAAATAGAAACCTCAAAGTCTATCCCTTCATAAAGAAAATTCCAGCTTTCTGAGGTATTCAATTTGAGTAAAGGGGTTTCGCCTTCTACTTCTATAGTTGATGCGACTTTTTTGAATTTATCCATTTCAGTTTTTATTTCTACAGCTTTTTCTTTACCTACAGTTCTGACAAGTCTTTCCATTCTGAAATCATCCCAGCTATTCATTTTGAATTTCCGTCTTTGAAAATCTTCATTTCGACTTTTGATATCATCGATAGACAAATCCTCAACGACTTTAGGTAAACCTAAACCCTTTTCATAGCTCCAAAGCAATTCGTCCTTTTTCTCCTTAACCAAATCATCTAAATCGTTGTCAGCAGTAGCTGTCAAATGATATTTGAGCCAAAGGCTCCCATTATCAATTTTAGAGATTTTATATAGTCTGTTTTTTTGAAATTTTGAGTCGTGTCGTTTTTCGTATTCTGCATCATTATTTAACACGATAAGATTTTGTCCTACTTTCAATAAAAGTTTTTTGTATTCCGATTTTTCAGGATAATATTTAGAAACAAAGAAATCGATATCAAACTTCCTTTTTTCCCTAAAAACTTCCGCAATTTGGTAGGCGTGAACTTGAAGTAATTGTCTTTGATTACTATTTGGTTCAAACAGCATTATGCCATAAGGAATAGAGCCACTTTCCGCATAATAAAAGTTCTTGTAGTCTTTATCGCTTCGAAAGTCTATTCTTTCTTTTACCTGCTTGCCTGCTTTTTTCTTTATACGAACGTGCCTTATGGCATTTCCCTGCCAATCCTTGATAGTTTTGCTGCCAAGTTGCTTTTCAATTAGTTTAGCCAGTGCAGGATCGACGATATCGTTTAGATTGGATTTATTGATCTTTTCGATGGGCTCGCGCTTTACATAAATAAATTCTTCATCTCCCTCTTTGTAAAGCCAGTCGGAATTATCCTCGTTTCGCTTTGGCCCGCCATCTTCATAACGCTCTACATCCCTGATTTTCCCCAAGAAAGAATCTTTAAATAGGGTAGCCCGGATGGTATCGCCTTGTGCTATTTTGGCATCGTACACAATATTTTGACCATTACGCTCCAAAATCTTCTTATTGCCATCTTCATCGACCTTAGGTTGAATCTTTCCTGCTTTCCGCACTTTTTTAAATGTCTGTGTGGTCACATTATCTTTTGTGTAGTTATACACCAATGTCTCATTTTCAACCGCCCTTTTTACTTTTTGGACATCGAAATCTGAATGGGGTGTATAGCTCAATTGTTTTCCTGATTCATCCCTGAATTTGTACATCTTCTTGACCAGCCTGTCCCTTCTTGACGCATTGGATGGGATATATGTGAGTACTGCGGCATCAATGGTGTGATGTGTATGCTTTGCCCTATCCTTTGGGTTATCCTTATCTTCAAGACCGAGCATTTTTCGGAAGTCTGCGGTCACGCTACCTTTTTGGACACTTACTTTATGAAAATAGGTTTTGAGGAACTCTCTTGAATATTTGCTGATGTTTTGCGTATCGGTTAGCTGGCGTTTTGCTCTTTTATCACTTACATCTTCCCAAGTGAACCTCTCTACCTTTTCTTTCCAATAGTCAAAGTGCATTTTAAAGAAATGTTTATCCTGTATTCGTGTATTTTTTGTTTTTTCATCTTCTACACCTTTTGGCTTTTGTCTTGATTCAAATGCAATTTTAAACCCATCCCTTATATTTTCCCATTGTTTCAATCTAGGCGCAATGGCGGTTCCTATTCCCTCAACATCCTTTTCAAAATTGGGCAGGTACAACGGAAATTCGGTTTTCTTGATATTAGTGTTGTAATCCTGAAAAGCAACGGTTTGGTTTGCCAATGTGTTATCGGGTAGGATTTTTCTAGGTATGGTATGCTCAATATTGATTGCGGTTGAAAAAAGCTGACTTATGGCGATCATCTTACCGGTGTACATACATTGCCCCTTTTGCTCCATCCAGAGTTCATAGCGTTTGATCGCATTGTTTTCTTTCAGTATGTCCTTTCGGTCGAGATTTTTTTGGGAATTGCCTTTTTCGTCGTTGGTTTCTTGAAAAACCTGCTCGTCCCATAATTCAAACTGATAAATGCTTTCTTCCACATTTAATGTTGGTTTTTCCTTGGTTTTATACTCCTTTAGAAACTCACGGATTTTATTTCGCTTTGACTCCCGCTGTTTTTGATAGCGTTCAATAGCAATTCGTTTATTATTATCGTTCAAATCACGGGCGATTTCAACCACGACTTCCGTATCCTTATCAATCTTTTCTTCAATAATTAGCTGGTTTACCAACTTTCGTAGCACGCTCATTGCTTTGTTGAACATGGGGTTTTTTATAGAATTGGTTTGTGCCAAAGACAATATCTCAATATCCGTATCTCGATATTTGATCGGAGAGCCGTAGATATTTTCTCTATTTGAATGATGATAAAGTGGCTTATTGAGATGAATACCATTTTTAACAAGCTTGTCTTTAAAAATATCCTGAAGGTTATCCCATTTTCTAAAGGCTCTATGGGAATCATAGAAGAATTCTTGGTACTCAAGGCCCACTTGGTTGATTAATTCTTCTTTATTCTCAAATCTCTTCCATTTCTGCTCACCAAAATGATTGCTGCAAGCTTGTTCAACAGCATTTTTATCGGAATCCTTAAGTGTGTAACTGAAATCTTTATGAGCAAAAAGATGATTTTCTTCACCATTATTAAAAGCCTCTACTTCGCCTTTGTATTTTTCTATGAGACTGTTTACAATGGTAATAATCCTCTTTCTTTCTCTGTAAACTTTATTGGCCTCATCTAAAAAGGAAACTATCTTATCCTTGTTTTTTTCAAATTCATCACCTAGAGCTTCAGGAATATTTGCTAAAAGAACCGCATCATTGTATAAATAGCCATCCTTTAAAAGCGGAATGATTTTCCTTAATACGTACTGACTCAGATTACCGTAACCTTGGGGTAAGTTATTCTTTATGATAACCAATGGCGAAACTTCGTAGGATTCACCTTTACTTTTTTTGATGAGGGGCTGTAGTTGAAGCTTTTCACTTCCAAATTTCTCAAGAGCGTCCTCATCAAACTCAGTTATATTATGCCAAATATCCAACACGGAGTATCCAAAATAATTTTTTGGCATTGTACTGATGGTGTATTGCTCGATCTGGATCAAATCTTGTTTTGCCGTGTCACCAAAAAGTTTTATAATGCTTTTGCAAAAAGGCATACCGGCAATAGTGGTTTCATACGTTTGCTTCTTGCTGTCTAAAGGATAGTTATAAATTTTCTTTTTTCCATAAAAGCGGTCTACCGTTTTTCTTACGTCTTCGAATTTGAAATTTTTGTCTTTTTTAAGGAATACAGTCTCATATAATTTATTCCGATAAGTTTGTGGCAAAAATTCAAATTCATCATCCTCAACTTTCTTTACTTTAATGGTATTGATGAATTGCCATGCGCGTGATATTTCGAATAAGGGATGGGATATTGCACAACGTCTCTTTTTTGGCTCTAGAGTACATTTTCCAATTGTTCCTTTTTGCGTTTTCAAAGGTTGCTGCCAGATGATGGCTTTGTGTACACCCCTTACAAACTCGTCTTCAAATTCTTTTTTTGTATTTTTTTTTAAAGAAAATCCCTGCTTCCCCAGAATATTTAGCAGCTCTTCTTCATATTCATCCCTGTATGGATAATTGTCTCTGGCCCTAATGTTTTTTTCTAGATATTCTTTTTGGAGTGCTTCTGCAATTGTTCTATGACTGGCAAGTGCCTCTTGAAAACCACTTTCCTTTCTCCTTTCAATCTGTTTTTTGGTCTCTTTATTGGTTTCGCCAATATCCTTAAAACCTCGTCGTTGGACAAGGTGATATAATGCCCTGCCCAATTCCATTGGTGTCAACTTCTCATCCAAAGCTTTTACTCGTAATTCGTATGGGTTTTTATAATTACTTCCATTGTTAAAACTAAAATTACAAGCGAGCCACTTCTTAAAATCTAGATTATCAGGAAAATTCTTTGACCTACCTTTTTTGTATTCTGACCAATTTTTGATTTCCTTTTCATCTAATGGAACCATTGAATGCCTTTTTAATTCATTAAGCACCAAAGTTTTACGATATTTTCTAGCTTTGATAGGATTTCTCTTTAATCTTGCTTCACGCCTATCTTTGGTCGGAGAGGAATAGCCAGATGTTCCTTTTACCATCCCTGAATTAAAAATTATGGAACCAAAATCTATAATTTCTTCTTGTTCTCGTAAGAACCACCCCAAAGAGGAAGAGCCTAAATCCAAGCCTAGTTTTTTCATATCATATTATTTTTTATATTTACAATCTGAAAGACAATTCACAATAAGGCCATAGAGCCACAGAGAAAATCTTAACCACTGCTTAGGTAGTGGTTTCTTTTTCTAAATATAAATGATAAACGCAATATCGTTTTACTGAATTCCGTAATATCTACTTATTTATTCAATTTTATTCCTAAAATGAACTTTTGAGCTCCAATGCGAAACTCTAAAAATCACCAAAAGAAATGATTTGGGTAAGGGGAATAAACCCCATTTTCCTCCATTCCGCAAAAAAGTTTCTCCCGAAATTTCGGGACGGTAAAAGCGGTTTATATAAAAATCTTGAACCCAATCCCGATCCCGAAACTTCGGGAGGATTAGGTTCGCTTGATTCAAGTGCACTATAAAACGAGTGCTCAAAAAGAGGCTGAGTCAAACTCAAAATACGACCAACGCACTTTTTTCAATCGCACCTTTCCTTTTCTCGAAAGAACTAAAATTTAGTTTGAGCCGCTTTGCATAACCAGGCTCCGCAGTCGCTCTTTTTATAAAAGCTTTCCTCAATACTAAATTTTAAATGGAGGTAATCGAAAAGGAAACGCGATGGCGCTATGGAAAGTAAATGGATGCTTAGAAGCAGCTATTTTTCGTTTGGGTGTATATTGAAATCTATCTGATGTGGAGCTTCTGTTTTTCTATCAAACTTCAAGAAAAACGCTCCAGATATACCAAGTAAATGGTTTTGATCTTCCATAAAATTTGAACGCATTTGATGTCAAAATTAATGCGGATTTTAATTGATAACTTAGGGTGTAAAAGTTATCATTTTGAGTAGCGAAGCGGACAAAAATGAGAAGCAAGAGGATAACCCGCTGCGCGAGGTTATATAGCTCATTTTTTATTTGTAATCAACTGTTTTAGAGCAAGTTATTTCAAATTTGTAAAGTGTTGAAAGCAACTGCTTTGTAGTAATTTTCCGTGAAACGTCTCTAAGCCCTTATAAACAGGGCGAGTAATTATCCTAATCTTTAAAAATCTAGTGATGCCTAAACGATTTTCCCGAATAAATTTTCACACCGAAACCGTGGAGCGCTTTAAAAACTATGCCCTAGCACATGATGCCAATTATACTGAAACCCTAGAGGCTCTTTTAGACTTTTTTGAGCGGAATTCCATCAGTCCGTTTGAGCCCTTTGATGATTCTAAACAGCGCTTGGAAACACTAATTAATAAACGGATGGATGGGGTAGAAGCTATTCTAAGAAGAATTGAAACCGAACAGACCAAACCGACCAAAGCACTATTGGATAGACTTTTTAATCAACAGGAAGAGAAACAACCCAAGTTTGTTGAACGGAAATTTAGGTAGAGGAATAAGTTTGTTCTAAGTTTATAATTCAACTCTTTAAATGTATAGTTCACTCACGTCTGTTGTACAAGTTTTTGCATTTTATGTTATTTATCTGTTCATAACACTCCCTGTTTGTTTAATCTTTTAGGGAAGGGTTGTATATGCTGCCTGCATTTAGTGAGTGCTATTAAAATACCTCACCTTGCGGGTGTACAAGCACCCTCAGACCCTAAGGGCCAATTATTTATTTTCGCATCAATCGATGAGTAATTCAATACCTGCTTTTTTGGCTTTGTATTCTATCTTCTTAGTCAATTCATAATAATTCCAGTTTCTAAGCACAAAACGTTCTTGCTGTGCGGCCTCGATCTTAGCTTCCTGATTGAGCAGAATTAAGGTGCCGGCTTGTTGTTTGATACAAAAATCAATGAGCTTTCGGCTGTACACATGCAAGCGGTTACTTACGTAGTTTTTTTCCAGTTCGTAAAATTTTTCTACTGCTTTAGTTTTGCGTTTAAAGCCTTTTCCAGGTCTGCAATAGGTGGCTCCGCTTTGGACTCTTTTTTGAGCAGCCTGCAGGGCTAGCCTTCTGTATAGAAATTCTTCTCTGTTACCAATACGAAGTGTAGCTTTTCCGGATTTCACAGTGATAGGATATTCAAGGGATAAAGAAGCTTCAGCAATTACTTCCGGTTTCAGGTTATGTATTTCTTTTTCGAATTCAAAGGTGGCTAACCAATAAATTTTTTGCTTCTTCAGTTGGATTCTAGAAGTACATAGTTTGATTTTGCCGGCGACTAACTGTTCCAGCAATTTTCGTTTATCGGTATGATCCTTCCCTAAATAGGTTTTTAAGGGAATGGAAAACAAACGAAAACAAAATGCTTTTTGGTCTTCTTTATAGGATAATCCATGAATGGCTACCGGCCCAAAAGGAAACGCGATATTCCTTTTAAAATTGGCAAGCGCGCGTTCTCCTTTACTATATTCCGGCAGGTTGTTACGAAAGTTATTGATTATGGTATTGTTCAGGTTGGCTAAAATGTTAGTAGGGATTTCCCCTTTAAAACGATCGGATACCACCCGGTAGGTACAGTTCATTTTTGACCTATTGAGCATGCCGTCTTCCGCTTTTTTTTCATCCGCTAACTTATAGCGTATTCCTTCTGATAAGTAAAAGAATTCTTTGACCCGTTCCTGTATGTACAGATGTGAAATAATGAGATTGGCTGCCCTAAAGCTTCTGTTCTGCCAGCGGTAGAGCGTGTCGTAGACCTCCTTCTTTTCCTCTTTGGTAGGCGCATTTACCTGTAGCTGGATCTTTCGGGTGAGTTTTATCGTTTCTTTTCCCATGACTAAGCGGATTGTTGTTGATCGCGTTTAAGCTGTAACAGTTTATAGGCAGCCATAAATTGCTGATGTACTTCCTGTATAGAAAGGTTTAGCTCCTTGGAAATGGCTGCAAAGGAATACTGCTTTTCTGTACGAAGCTGCAAGACTTTTTTCTGTTTGCGGGTCATATTATCCTGAGCCTCTAACGCCCGAATCGGTGTGGTTTCAGCTTCCGGTGTACTTCCATTAGTAATGATATTCTTAATATCTTGAATAGCACCTTTTACTTCGATACAGGTTTTGGCGGTGCTGGTTCCCATTGCCTGAGCAATAGCTTTATACTGAAAGCCATATTTTAAGCACAGTTCCACCAGAAGCTTTCTCTCACTGCTTAGTAAGGGAAGTACCCTTTGAATCTGGTTCAAAGCCCTCTGATCTGCTTCCTGTCTTTGTAGGTGTGCAGCTTCTTCATCCTCGTCATAGCCGCCTAAATAATCCTGATAATTCTCTAAACAGTCTAATCTGCTTAGGTTTCGATGAAACGCATTCCGGGGCTTGCTATACTGGTAAATGCACTCGCTTTTCATGACAAAGTGTACGAACGCATTTAGATGTTCTGGGGATTGTATGCGATCCCTTTTTGCCCATAAGATGAGAAAGGTATCCTGAAGAATATTTTCAACTGCATAGACATCCTTAAGTATGCTCCTGCCCATCCAGTAGACACTATGGTAATACTGCGTGTAAATCGCTTCAAATGCGTGTGGACAACCTTTTTTGAAGGCATTGTAGTGAGTATCAAGTTGAAATCGTTTCATAAGCTAAGGGTTCTGTATTTCGTTTACATTTTATTCTTTTTTAAGGGCTTTTTGGTGGTTATGCCAAGAACCGACTTCTAGGCATTTAGGCTCCTGAAAAGGCTTTATGGCGCGGTAACGCATCCTCTATACCTCGCGTAGCATCGTTTTTTAATACTTCATAGCTGTATTAGTTAAACCAATCGTTTGAGTTAAGCTCAAGCCTTCCCGCCGGACTCCAATCACAACCGGGAAGGTTTTTGAACTTAACAGCTTCTCTTTTTCTCAGACCCTAGGGGCTGCAGCACTTTTTTATGGCTAATTCACCGGTGTGCTTAAACCTACCCGGTATAAGCCCAAGCCACTGTTAAAGTGGCGTTTCCCACCCAACTACAGGTTACTTCGTAGGGAAGCAACCCATAACCCACGGGTGACTTAGCGGATGATTACGTGTACCCGTAAACACGTGCTTTGTGCATAGGTAGTAGTGCTTTTACTGTTAGTTAACTACAACTCATACAAGTTGCCGGCCACTATGGCCTATATGATGTAGGGGGGTAAAAAGGGTGCGAAGCTTGATAAAGAAGAATACAAAGGCTCTGAACGTGAAGTAGTGGGCCTAATACAAAAAGGCGCAGGTCTCAACTTATTGAATCAAGGTACTGGTATACCGCGCAACAATAAGCGAGAGCCCACGCCCGGGTCGTGAGCATCCCTGCTTATCCTCTCGTTGCTAAAAATTACCAGTTTTTGATTCGAGATTCAAAGCGAATGCTTCTAATATGTTATGCTAAGAAGTTTCGCAAATATATAATTATGAGTCAAATATAGTATTCTTTTATTTAATGCGGAAAATCTTCCGCATTAAATTTTGATTGATATTTTTCCTTTGTTATGTATGAACATCAATTTTCTCATAAGTAATGCCATTTCCGAATGGATTAAAGACGCCAAATCAAACCGAGATTTCGGACTTAATCATGACATTGATGAGAAAATTGTAAGAAGAATTCTTGACGAGAAGGAATATCGTATTCCCGTAGAGACACTTAAAAAGATTTGTGATGCGCGTCAAATAAAACTATCGGATTTTTTTAAACGTGTTGAAGAAAAATACCCGGATCTTAAGCCTTAAAAGCTCACCATATTTTCCTGTCTAACTATCTGTATAAGCTATCGACTTTTTCATTTTGGCATCTTAAAGCGATGAATTCTAATACTAAGCATTAGTCAATAGTTTTATCTTTCCAAATCGGTCCTTTTTCAGGCGTCGGGAGTTAAAAGTTAAGAAAATCTTAATTTTCTACGTTTCCAGAGGCGTTTTCATACACTCTTCATACTCTATCCTAGGGGATGCCTAGCCTTTGCCTAGGGGATGGTATACTCGTGCCGTGGGAATCTCCATTATTTTAAACGTTGCTCTTAGTCCGAGCATAGCTATACACTTTGGTTTCTAAATCCTGAAATTGTAATACACTCATATGAGATTAAGGAATTAGGTAAAGTACTTCTAAAAGAAAAGACTAGATTTATAAACACAACTTAAAAGTGTTGATATCCCGTAAATTTTGAGGGGATATGTATACATTTAGTGTTGATATAACGAGTTGTAAAACATTTACCTAAACCCAAAAACCTTTTCACGAAATCAAAATAACTGATTACCAAATTGAATTTATATTCAAAACACAAAACGAATAAATTTGAATAAACATCTACTATGAAATTGAGGACGATTTTACTTTTAACAGTTCTTTTATTCAGTAAAAACATTTACTCTCAAAAAAACAATAGAGAGAAAATCTATTTTACATCTGACAGTTTATCTTTTATTCATTTATTACCAAATCAAAAATTTGGTTTTATTTCATACAAAGGAGATTCGCCATTATCTTACTATAATGATGATAATCAAACAAAAGGACATATAGATGGTCCATATTTTACAATCAATGAATTTGGTTCTGGAGAATATTCGATTGAAAACGAAAAAATCCAATTGAATTTCATTAAACCAACACATTCGATTGATAGTATTTCAATCAAAGAAACTAAAAACTTAACTGATTCTATAAATGTTAAAATATCTTTCAAATCTTATTTGAATTCTGGTAATGATGACGGAATTGGAATTGGGAGCACTATAAAATCAAAGGATAGTTTAATAAGTATAAATACGATGTTTAAAAGTTTTTCATCATTCGTAGTTAAAAAAAGTAAACTTCCTTTAAAATTAATAATTAACGAAAAGTATAATTTAGAAATAATAAGCGACAAGGATCAAGATATTACTCTTTTTGTTAATGACTTTAAAAAATTCACAACTGACAATATTGAAACCAAAGTTTTTGAGTTAAATACTTTGACTGTACAAACGAACGAATAAAAAACGTTTTACAACAATGTATAACCGCAATTACGGCGGATTCGACTACGTCCGAATCCACTCGGAATTGCTAACATTAGTTCTTAACCGAAAATTATTAACTTTAAATCCGTAACTGACGGTTATACGAGACCGTTGTACACAAGCTATGAAAAGCCAACCGCACAAACAGCACATTTGGTTTTTCCGACCGCAAAAGCCAACGCTGAAAAAACCAAAAGAGCTGTTTTTTGCCAACGCTTGAATGAAATATGAAAAACCGTAATTGAAATTAAAATAATGAACGTATTTTAAAACAAAAAACTAAAATAGAAAATGGAAATAACCGAAAAGCTACTGACTGAATTACAAAACCGACTAAAAGTTGGTAGCCGAAGAGGTGTTCATCTAAATGCAATTACAGGACGTTCAAGATATAAATTTGACATTACTAGACTTTCGCATATTGACGAAAACCTTCCTCAAAATTTCATCAATGCTTTGCTTTCTGAACTTCCATTAAAATTTAAAGTAAGTTGGAAAGACAACGTTCCTGACCTAAATTCTTTGTTTGAAGAAGACCAAGCACAATTAGTTAGAATTACTAAATCATTCGAAAATCTTATCAATCAAACAGATGCAATTGAATCGGAGAAAGGAATAAATACTTTTGGATTTGGTTTCCCAATTCTTGTTCGTAGAGACCAATCTGATAACAAATTGACAGTTGCACCAATTCTAATTTGGTCATTACGAATCAAAAGAACTAAGGATTTTAATACTTGGGAAATTTTAAGAAATGATGAAGACCCAATTTACATCAACGAAGTATTAATTAACCATTTACAAAGCGATTCTAAAATTGAAATCGACCAAGTTTCGAGTGAATATATGGATGATGGTTTAATAGATAGAAACGAGCTTTTAGATATTTGTGTTAATCTTATGGAATCCTGGACTTGCAACAAAAAACTGGACTTTAAGTTGAGTGACTATGCTGCTAGTTTTTGATTATACATATCTATTTCAAA
>NZ_JAYMEI010000031.1:0-2937 GCF_037029365.1 Leeuwenhoekiella sp. CH_XMU1409-2
CTTTTACTGCTCCACCGTGATGAAATTCAAAGTGCAGATGTAAGGTTTCTTCATCCATATGTGGCTCCAAAAAAGTTTTATTGTATGGAAGTGATTTTTGAATGAAATTTCCATTACTGTCCACTAATCTGTCAATTCCGTTTTCCGTTACATTTTGTGAAAAAACGTTGTTCATTGGTAGGATTGTCGCTCCACCTAAAATTGCCGTGTTTCTTAAAAATTCTTTTCTGTCCATATTTATACTTTTTTCAATTTATCTCGTTTTTCCACATTACTGCCAACGGTCCCGTATATCTTTCAGTTGTGGGAATTTAGGAAATAAAGATAATAAAAAGAAATGACTTCGACGCGCCAGCGTCTGTGTCCGCAGGACACATAGCCGCAATTGAAGATATACATTGTTACCAAAAGTATTTTCCTTTTAAAAATTGGCTTTTCGGTTTTGTTTAAGATCACTTTCTGAAAAATAAACTTGAATAAAACTTTTTTACGTTCAGATCAGCCGTAAAGATTTTTTAAATTAATTGAGCAAGAGTAAGAATGTTCAGTTTATCCGTTTTATTTTTTTTGTGTTTTCATTTTTGCGTCCAGATCAGCCATCAGGATTTTTTTAATTTTTTGGAGTAGGAGTGAGCACGTTTTGTTTTAATTTTTTTGCGTTCAGCTATTTTTTTCAATTGAGAACCGCAGCAACTTTTCACAAATTTATTTTCAAGAGTTTTATTTAGAGATTTTCCAGTTTAAAAATCTAGAACTTAAAAGGAATAAATATTTGTAGGTTTGAAAACATATTAAAAAACTCAAGCCTATGATTTTTGTTTCATATTTTTGGTAACTTGTTATATCAACACAAATATAGTTGATTATCAGAGTCCCTGTCGGGATATCAACACTTTTTGTTGCTCTTTTGCGTTTTTTGTTATTTGCGATATCGTGACATCTAGGGGGTTTGCTACTTCAAACAAATCTTGTTGCGAGACGTGTGTATAGAGCATCGTAGTTTCGGGTTTGGCGTGTCCTAGAAGTTCTTGGATATGCCGCAAGGCTACCCCGTGATCCATCATATGCGTAGCATAACTGTGGCGTAATGTATGAGGTGTTACCGCTTTTTTAATCCCTGCACGTGTACAGCTTTTTTTCAAAAAGGTGCGTATAGCGCCTGCACTGTAGCCTTGCCCATCACGTCCAGGGATCAAATAGTGGGTAGGTGCATAACTTTCCATATAATTCAGTAAAAGGGGTACTACGGCCTGTGCAAGTTTTACCGTACGGTCTTTGCGGCCTTTTCCTTTTTTTATGTGCACTTGCATGCGGTCAAGATCTATAGCATCACAGCGTAATGCCAGTAGTTCGCCTATACGCAAACCTGCGCTATACAGCAGTGCCAAAATAGTGCGATGTTTTAGATTTGGTGTAGCACGCAATAAATCGATCACCTCTTTCCGGCTCAATACGACGGGCAGTTTTTTGTCTTTCTTAGGGCGCTGTAAACTATCAAAATCAGCTTTCGGAAATTCTAGGAGTACACTTAAATGTTTCAGCGCACTTATGCATTGCCTATGACTGCTTATGCTGTACCTTCTAAAGGCAATAACCTCTTCTATAAAGGCTCTAAACGCACGCACGTTCAGGTTTTCTATAGGCTTGTTTTTGTAGTGGTTCAAAAACTGAACTGTAAAATTACCATACACTTTTAGGGTTTGTTCACTTAAACGTTGTCCTTTTAAATAGTGAACATAGCGCTTTAAAAGAGCCTTGTGGCTTTGTGGCAGTTGTTGATACTGCTGCTTTAAGTCTGTGGTATTACGGAGTAAACGTTCAGCAGAAGTTTGCACGACTTGAGGTTGCTTTGGAGCTTTTCGTAAGGCTTCATAATCCAGATACCAGGATTTCTGCTGAATGTGTTTAAAAAATTGACGAAGCTTACTGCTGCTGTCCTCAAAATAAAAGCACCTATGGGTTTGACTCCAATGCGTGTCTTTAAAGGTCTTGACATGCTCTTTTACCGAAACATCATAGTCAAAATACACCGCAATTTGCGAGGCATTTTTATGTCTTATGCGGTCTAGCTTTATGGTATACATCTCTTTTTTAGAGTTAAGCTATTGAAAAACAGTGTCTTTTGCAACTCCATACGTTGTGTTTTTTTGCATAAATGATCTTTAAAACTTCGGGTTTGAATAGGGCTTCAACCATTGTTCATTCATAGTTTATCCGTTGTTTTACCATTAAACCCCAGTGTTTATGGGCAAACAATGCTTAATTAACGGATAATCTATGCTTAAAGGCCGACTAAACCTGCTCAAACACACCTTAAATACACGTTTTGTCTAGAAAGCTTTTTAGGATGTTTCGGAAACAAAGGTTCAAGCCAAACTTTTAAAAGACTCAGGATCTTAATAAATTTTGGTTAGCCGCGGCAAGACCGTAGGAATTGAAGGGATTTGAGTATCTTGTAGCAGACTTCCTCGGCCTAAGCCTGTTTGCCGGCAAAGGCAGGCTTCTGAGGTAGTGATTTGAAACCTGATTTTAATTTCGTGGCAACCCGTAAGCTATCGGGACAGGGGATCGAACCCTTTGGCGGTGCCACTAAAAGCTACATTATGAAATCACCACTGTTCCTGCTACCGTTTTTACTTGTATTCAGTCTCACTCCAACGCATGCCCGGGATTATGAAGGGGCAACCCCAATACGTGTACAAGCTACTTTAGATACCGGTCGCGTGGCCGCTTTAAATGCCTTTTGGGATCGGCTTTCGCAAACGGTGCAAACGGGAGATTTTGAAGGCTATGCTGCGCTGTATCATCAGGATGCGGTGCTGGTGATCGACAATGCGGGCAGGCAAAGCAGTATGCCCATAACACAAGCATTAGCTGCGTGGAAGCAGGGTTTTGAAGATACCCGTAGCGGAAAAACCGGTGCTCAGGTGGCCTTTC
>NZ_JAYMEI010000032.1:0-2159 GCF_037029365.1 Leeuwenhoekiella sp. CH_XMU1409-2
AGAGGAGGGGAACGCTTATATTTAATACTTATGCTTGCTAAAGAAAAACAGCGACCGGAACAGATGAGATGCTGAAATGATTCTGATAGTTATCGGGAGAAAAAGTGAGTTAGCCTGTTGTGAGATCTCTCCTATCGTCGAGATGACTAGGCGCATCTATACCCGAAGGGTTACACGAATCTAAAATTCCTAAGCAAGGGGGTCTTTTCTTTTGTTACTTTTCTTTGGACAAGCAAAGAAAAGTAAAGGACACGTTTAGAAGAACATAATATCAAAATCGACACTAGGAGATTTATGAGTTTCACGAAATAAAAATATCATAAGCAAAGAAAAAGAACAGGCAAGCACAGGATAAAGAACCTTAATTCTTCTCGTATTTTGTTTCCTTATCTATTGCCTATGAAACCCTTTAGCCTTGCTTTTCTTTTAGCTTTTGCTGTGTTTTCCTGTACCTCACGGGCGCAGGAACTTAAGATCACGAACGACCGTTTTTGGAATACCGTAGACGGCGAACCCATCTATTCGCAGGGTGGGGGCATTTTTCAGTTTCCTGATCCGCAAAGCGGAATTCCTAAATACTACTGGTATGGGGTGCATTATAAAGAAGCTGAAACCTACCGCAACGATCCGTCTAAAACCTTAGAGCGTAACCATTTTGAAGGGGTAACCTGTTACACTTCTACCGATCTGGTGAACTGGAAATTTGAGAAACACGTGCTTACCAAAGAAGCGGTGAACTATGAAGAACGCCCTACCTGGCTGGGGCGTATGGGCGTGGCCTATATCGAGGCACTTAAGCAGTATGCCCTATTGATCCAACACGGAAAAAATGTGATGATCGCCTTGGCTGATTCGCCTTTGGGGGATTTTAAAGAACATAGACATATTGATATGACCTCGCGTATTGGGACGCCCAATACAGGGGACCAAACCGTCTTTACAGATCCCGATACCGGAAAATCCTACCTCGTATATTCCTACGGGCGTGGGCGAAACAAGATCTATATTTCAGAGATCGGCGTGCGCGACGGCAAGGTAGATTTGCTTGAAGTGCACGAGATCTTTAGAGGTGCCAGCCGCGAGGGCAATTGTATGTTTAAATACAAGGGCAAGTACTATATGGCGGCTTCCAACATCTACGGTTGGGATGGTTCTTTTGCCTATTACCTCGTCGCCGATACTATCTTTGGTCCGTATAAACCCACTAATGAGATGCAGGTGATGCCGGGCAGCGAACAAGACTATGCGCACATCTCGCAAACCGGATTTTTTTATACTGTGCGCGGAAGCGAACAAGAAACCGTACTCTTTTGCGGAGACCGCTGGGCAGAGTTCGCCGGTAACGGACTCGGCTACAACCAGTGGGTGCCTTTGTCGTTTGATGGGGAAACACCGTATTTCAATTCGTTACACAGCTGGAAGCTCAACGAAGCCACCGGAACCTGGAGCGTCGCAGCCGATAACAATTACATCAAGAACCCGAGTTTTGAAGCCGACCGTCGCCACATTCCCAGTAACAACAAACCCGTGCAGGAACAGCTGTTGGGTTGGCATACCGAGATCCTGCAAGGGAATCCCATTTCCACCACCGATCCCGATTCACCTGTACTGAATCACTTCAACACCCAAAACGACCGCCAGCATGTGATCGGAGAAAAGAGTTTACACATCAGCGATCAAGTGCCTTTTGAACGCCGTATCACCCAAGAACTAAGCAGTACGCCCTATGTAAGTTTACCTGACGGAAAGTATCGCCTTTCCGCCACCGTCAAAAACACCACCGGATTTGAAGAACTAAACCTTTATGCCCAAAGCGGTACCCAAACGTTTGAAACTAGCTTCACCACCTCAAACCCCGAATGGACCAGCATCACCATAGATGAAGTTTCCGTAGTCAACGGTAAGCTTACTGTAGGTATTTATGCTAAAGGAGCTGCCGGTGCAACGGCTTGGGTTGATGATGTGCGTTTTGAGCTATTAGACTAGAGCTGATAGACGGGAGACAAAAGAGAATAGAATAAAGCGTAAAGACAGTGTTGAAATACGAAAGTACAAAGTAAGAAGTAAAAAATACGCTTCGCTCTGTCACTTCGAGTGATGCTTGAGCGCCGGAGCGCGAAAGGATTGTATCGAGAAGTCTCACTAGATGAGATGCTGAA
>NZ_JAYMEI010000033.1:0-1921 GCF_037029365.1 Leeuwenhoekiella sp. CH_XMU1409-2
GGTACCTGAAGTCCGTCACCGCAAGGAGCGGCCTAGGGTAAGACCGGTAACTGGGGCTAAGTCGTAACAAGGTAGCCGTACCGGAAGGTGCGGCTGGAACACCTCCTTTCTAGAGCTTTGCTGCATAGCAGTTAAAGACGCGACTATAAGGAAAGACGAAGTTTTAGTTTTAGTTGTCAATTCAAGATATTTTTCGGTTGATGATCCTGAATTCATTTCAGGATCATTCAATTGATAAATAGGACAGTCTCATAGCTCAGCTGGTTAGAGCGCTACACTGATAATGTAGAGGTCGGCAGTTCGAGTCTGCCTGAGACTACTACGCGCCAAAAGGTGCGAAGTATATCCGCGAAGGCGGATATCTTTAAGGCTAAAGTCACAGACTTAGTTTTAAAGAAAGTTCATAAACAAGTATTGAAGGAAATTTTAGAAGTTGGGTAACCCAGTTTGCAGTAAGCAGAAGCAGTTAGCAGTAATTTAGACTGTGTACTGAATACTGAAACTGCCTACTTTATAAATGGGGGATTAGCTCAGCTGGCTAGAGCGCCTGCCTTGCACGCAGGAGGTCATCGGTTCGACTCCGATATTCTCCACTTGTGCTGAACTTGTTTCAGCACCTCTTTGATAATTCACCTGCCAAGGTAGGAGGGTTAGAAGAAAGAGATCCTGAGACAAGCTCAGGATAAACGTTCATTGACATATTGGGAAATAATAAGAATACGAGAGAAACAAATTTTATATAGTTAGAAATAACTAAGTTATATTATAGATAGAACTCATTAATAATACAAAAGGCCAAGGTAGCAATACCAAGGTCCTTATAAGAGCAAAAAGTACAATAAGCTAAATAAGGGCGTATGGGGAATGCCTAGGCTCTCAGAGGCGATGAAGGACGTGATAAGCTGCGAAAAGCTGCGGGGATTGGCACATACAAATTGATCCGCAGATATCCGAATGGGGCAACCCACTATACTGAAGGTATAGTATCCGCAAGGAGGCAAACCCGGAGAACTGAAACATCTAAGTACCCGGAGGAAGAGAAAACAATAGTGATTCCGATAGTAGCGGCGAGCGAACTCGGAATAGCCCAAACCGGTTCTGTTACGGCAGGATCGGGGTTGTAGGACCACGACATTTTATGCGTAATGAATTAGAATCCTTTGGAAAGAGGAGCCATAGACGGTGATAGCCCGGTATAGGTAAAGAGCGTTATAGATAGTGGTATCCTGAGTAGTGCGGGGCACGTGAAACCCTGTATGAATCTGGCGGGACCATCCGCTAAGGCTAAATACTCCTGAGAGACCGATAGTGAACCAGTACCGTGAGGGAAAGGTGAAAAGAACCCTGAACAAGGGAGTGAAATAGACCCTGAAACCATACGCTTACAAGCGGTCGGAGCCCCTTTGGGGTGACGGCGTGCCTTTTGCATAATGAGCCTACGAGTTACTTTATCTAGCAAGGTTAAGATGTTCAGCATCGGATCCGTAGCGAAAGCGAGTCTTAATAGGGCGTATAGTTAGGTTGAGTAGACGCGAAACCGTGTGATCTACCCTTGGGCAGGTTGAAGCTGTGGTAACACATAGTGGAGGACCGAACCCGTTGACGTTGAAAAGTCTTGGGATGACCTGAGGGTAGGGGTGAAAGGCCAATCAAACTCGGAAATAGCTCGTACTCCCCGAAATGCATTTAGGTGCAGCGTTGATTTATAGTTTTATAGAGGTAGAGCTACTGATTGGATGCGGGGGCTTCACCGCCTACCAATTCCTGACAAACTCCGAATGCTATAAAATGTTCATCAGCAGTGAGGGCATGGGTGCTAAGGTCCATGTCCGAGAGGGAAAGAACCCAGACCATCAGCTAAGGTCCCCAAATGTATGTTAAGTTGAAAAAACGCGGTTGGACTGCCCAGACAGCTAGGATG
>NZ_JAYMEI010000034.1:0-1729 GCF_037029365.1 Leeuwenhoekiella sp. CH_XMU1409-2
TGTGCCTGTTGCACAAGTTAGCAAAAAGCTAACATACGGGTTATACTTAATTTACAGTTGTGTTTTAATTTCATGGTATGCAAGGAAAAAAAGTATATCAAGAACAGCTGTTCAACAGTTTTCAGCTGAGTGAGCGGGTACCGGTCACTAATTTATACCGTCGATTGAAAGAAGCCTTAAACTTAGATTTTCTCTATGATCTTACACGCGGCTTTTATGGCAACAGCGGTCAAAAGAGTATAGATCCGGTGGTTTTCTTTAAACTTTGCCTAGTGGGCTATTTAGAGAATATCATTAGTGACCGCAAGCTTATCGAACATTGCAGTATGCGACTGGATATCTTGTTTTTCATCGGGTATGATATTGATGAAGAGCTGCCCTGGCATTCTACTATCAGTCGTACACGACAACTCTTCCCAGAACAAGTCTTTGAGTCCGTATTTACAAACGTATTCAGCCTGTGTGTAGAAGCCGGGATGGTGAGCGGTCATACTCAAGCTATCGATAGCGCACCGGTAAAAGCTAATGCTTCAATGGATAGTCTGGAGCTTAAAGTTCCTGAGGAAGAACTGGAGTCTCACCTTCGCAGGGTACGCCATATTAGTGCGATGGACAAAGAGCAGCCTTTGCGCAAGAGTAAAGGCGATAAATCAAATAAGGGACAACGCAGCATAACAGCTAATGAGCAGGAACTACAGTCAATCGCTACTCGTAACAAGCGTTGGAGTAAAGATCAGGATCAACGACCGGGAGCAGGAAATAAAGGCAGTAAGTACACCAGCAATAAAACACATTACAGTCCTACTGATCCTGACGCACGCATAAGTGTTAAACCCGGAAAGGCTAGAAAACTCAATTACTTGAGTCAGCTTAGTGTAGATACTGGTCATCACGTGATCACCGACATTAAAGCCTACCACGCAGATGGTAAAGACAATCAGCAACTGCCTGATATAGTTAAGCGTGTAAAGCTCCGCCTGTGGCAGCAAGGACTGTACTGGGAGAACTGTGTAGCCGATACAGGATATAGCTCTGGAGAGAACTACGCATTTTTAGAGCGTCAGGCAATCAAAAGTTTTATACCGCCTCACGGCACCTTTAAAGGCGGTCCTGATGGGTTTACGTATGTTGAAGAACAAGATCATTATCTGTGCCCACAGGGTAAGATTATTCCATTCACCAAGGAGTTTAACGATTACAGAACCGGTACTCGAAAGAAAGAATACCGTTGTCGCAAGCATGTGTGCATTGACTGTCCTATACGCAGCAGCTGTCTGGGAAAAAGCGCTCAGGAAAAGAAGTTCAGCGTTACCTATTATCGCGCAGAATATCAGCGCAACATCGCTCGGGTAGAAAGCCCACAGGGTCGGTATATGAAAGGCAAGCGGCAAAGCACGGTAGAACCTGTGTTCGGAACCTTAACACAGTTTATGGGATTGAGAAAAGTAAATACCATCGGCTTAAAGCAAGCTAATAAGTGTATGCAGCTCTCCGCCATTGCCTACAACCTCAAAAAATACCTTAAGTTCACCCAAAAACGAGCGAAAAGCGGAGCAGGAATTTTCGCTTCCTTTTTTTTCTGAAAAACAGACTGACAAACAGCGATAAATCCGTTTTAAGAGTTTTGAATTCTGTCCAAATCTAAATGATCATAAAAAGAAAAACCGCTTAAAAGCGGCTTATTTATGTTCATAATATTGCGTTTTACAGTCTTGTGCAACGGTCACCA
>NZ_JAYMEI010000035.1:0-1302 GCF_037029365.1 Leeuwenhoekiella sp. CH_XMU1409-2
ATTTTAGGTCTATTCGCTTTATGCGCATGTTTATGAGTGGATGGCAAGATCCTACAGTATTGCGCTAGTTATTTCCGATACTAATAACACAACAGTAGCCAATGATGATGCATTTTTTGGGTATACTGAAGAGGAAATCATCGGTAATGTACTTACTAACGACAGCGATCCTGAAGGTGATGCGATCAATGTGATCAGCAATACGCAGCCTGCAAACGGAAGCGTAACGGTTAACACAAACGGTAGTTTCACTTATGTGTCAAATGCAGGTTATAATGGTGCAGATCAGTTTACATACACTATTGAAGATGCAAATGGAGCACAGGACACGGCAACGGTTTACATAAGCCTGGAGGAAAAATCATTCACAATATCTATTGCCGACGGCGAATGTGATGGAGATGTTCCTTATTTGGTTTATGATATTGACCTAAACAATTTTGCTGCAACAGGACCACTTACCATAACATTCTTAGATAATTCTGGTAATAGTCTTCTAGAATACACAGATCTTCCTTTAACAGGAAGAGTGCTTTGGCCAGGTGCAGAAGTAGATGCTAATGGTAACCCTACTAATTGGCCTGGATGGATTCTTGAAGATGGTGTTTGGGTTGAAGGTGATGACGGATTTTTAGATGTAAGACCTGATGTAAATGTGGTATTCTCAATCAATCCTAGTCAAACTATTGTAGTGAATTATCCTCCATCAGATCCGTACTGTTACTCAGGACCACGTTTAGATGGTTTAGTAAGTACTATAGATGTTTCTTGTTTTGGAGATGCCAATGGTGCAATTGATATAACCACATCAGGAGGAACAGCTCCATTCAGCTTTAATTGGAGTACAATAGATGGTAGTGGTTTGGCTGATGGGCAGGAAGATCAGACAGGCTTAACTGCTGGAACTTACAATCTTGTAATTACAGATGCTGTAGGTATTGAGAAGGAATTTAATATAGAAGTTGCTCAGCCAGAACAACTAGAACTTGTGTTTACAGACGTTGTAGGAGGATCATCTAACTTTATGTGTTCTAACGGAACGGCTACAGCCACAGTTTCTGGAGGAAGTGGAAATTATACTTATTTGTGGAGTGCTAGTGCTGGTGGACAGACTACTGCTGTGGCAACAGACCTTACTGAAGGTGTGCATAGTGTGACGGTAACTGATTCAAATGGTTGTGAGGTTACACAAGAGGTAACTATTACTTGTAACACCATCCTAGCGATCAATGACATCAACGATACGTTCGAAGGTCAACCGGTAAGCGGAGACGTAGGAACTAATGATGAGAACCCTGATGG
>NZ_JAYMEI010000035.1:1312-1650 GCF_037029365.1 Leeuwenhoekiella sp. CH_XMU1409-2
AGTTTTCAATCCTGATGGAACCTATACCTACACACCAAACGATGGTTTCATCGGTGAAGATACCTTCAGCTATGAAGTATGTGACGGTGGTAGTCCACAGGCTTGTGATAATGCAGATGTAATCATTCAAGTGCTACCTATAGCTAGTCCTGAAAATACAGCTCCTATTGCTAACGATGATACAGCCATTACAGAAGAGAACACTCCTGTTGACGGTAATGTATTAATAAATGATTTTGATCCTGACGGCGATACAATTACCGTAACTGGTAATACACAACCAACTAACGGAAGTGTAACTGTAAATCCTGACGGAACCTTCATCTATACTCCGGAGT
>NZ_JAYMEI010000036.1:0-1594 GCF_037029365.1 Leeuwenhoekiella sp. CH_XMU1409-2
TAAATATATCTGTGATTCTAGCAGATGGCATCTACGATGTAGTAGCCACTTCAACAGATGCAGCCGGAAACTCCAGTGTAGATGCAACAGTAGATGAACTTATCATCGATACCGTACTACCAACAACTCCAACAGTAGACTTTTTAACAACTAACGACAACACACCAACCATCACAGGTACTGCAGATTCTGTTGATGATTTGGTGGTAACTGTTGATGGTGTTGCTTACCCGGAAAGTGGTTCAGATTTAACAGATAATGGTGATGATACTTGGACGTTAGTTATTCCTTCTCCACTTGTAGAAGGTACTTACGACGTAGTAGCTGCTGCAACCGATGCCGTTGGCAACAGCAATGTAGACGCTACAACCGATGAACTTACCATAGATCTCACCGATCCTACAGTTCCAACCGTAGACTTTTTAACAACAAATGATAATACTCCGATAATTACTGGTACTGCAGATTCAATAGATGATTTAGTGGTGATTGTTGACGGTATTACTTATCCGGAAAGTGGTTCAGATTTAACAGATAATGGTAATAATACATGGACGTTAGTTATTCCTTCAGCTTTAGCAGATGGCACTTATGATGTGCAAGCTACTGCAACCGATGCGGCAGGCAACTCGAGTGTTGATACTACTACCGATGAACTTACAATCGACACTTCCGCACCTACTGTACCTACTGTTGATTTGCTATCAACCAGCGATACGACACCAAGACTTACGGGTACGGCAGATTCTGTAGATGATCTTACGGTTGCAGTAGACGGAGTGATCTATACTGAAGGCGATGGGGATTTAACTGATAACGGTGATAATACGTGGACTTTAGATATACCTGTAGCACTGGCTGAAGGGACTTATGATGTGGTAGCAACTGCGACCAATACTTTAGGCACTTCAAGTGTAGATGCTACCACCGATGAACTTACTATAGATCTTATGATTTGTAATAGTCCGTCGTTTACCACTACCAGTGTAAGTGGATTAGGTCTGCTAGGAGCCGGAGTCACAAATCCAGATAACGCGATAGATGGAGATGTAAATACATTCTCTCAACTAACGCTCGGTGTGGTGAGTGTGGCAGCTTCGGTAGAACAAGAAGTTTACTTTGATGCTGCGACTCAGGCAACCGAAGATTTTAAAGTAAGCCTCAGCATAGACCCTAATTTATTGGCTGTAGGCGTGGCAAATAATATCACTTTTGAAGCTTATAATGGAACCACTTTGGTATCCTCATCTACGCTTTCCAGCTTATTGAGTTTAGATTTGTTAGGATTATTAGAAGATGGTGATATAGCAGCGATACCTTTTGATGTAGCCGGCCCGGCAGATCGGGTAGTGGTGCGTTTAAATGCACTTCTAGGAGTAAGTCTTGTACAGAGTCTTGACTTTCACGATATCGCAATTACGTCAAGTCTTCCCGTAATCGACCCAGCCTCAGAGGATATTGAAGTTTGCGCGGGCGATAGTGCTTCTTTAGTAGCTACAACTGCTTCTTCTGGAGCCGAACTTCGCTGGTACGATAGCGCTTCTGGCGGAAGTTTATTAGCAACCACAGCAAGTGGCGAGGCTTTTACCACGCC
>NZ_JAYMEI010000037.1:0-1337 GCF_037029365.1 Leeuwenhoekiella sp. CH_XMU1409-2
GTTGTGAATTGCTTTCAGAATACTAATTTTAGTGAGGATTCACAGGCTTGAATCTAGCTATATGATGGAGGCAGTCGTTGTGAATTGCTTTCAGAATACTAATTTTAGTGAGGATTCACAGGGACTAACGGTTGGGATATAAGTATCTCGCTGTTGTGAATTGCTTTCAGAATACTAATTTTAGTGAGGATTCACAGGAGAATTTATACCGTGAAGCATAGCATTAGTGTTGTGAATTGCTTTCAGAATACTAATTTTAGTGAGGATTCACAGGATGAAGATAAATCTAAATCGCTATCTCGTGTTGTGAATTGCTTTCAGAATACTAATTTTAGTGAGGATTCACAGGAAATCTTTTTTTATTCTTTGCTTAAGTCTTGTTGTGAATTGCTTTCAGAATACTAATTTTAGTGAGGATTCACAGGAGGAATACACAAAAGCCGTGAACCAACCCTGTTGTGAATTGCTTTCAGAATACTAATTTTAGTGAGGATTCACAGGTAAAGCTATGGGTAAGGCTTAGGTCTTATCGTTGTGAATTGCTTTCAGAATACTAATTTTAGTGAGGATTCACAGGAGAAGAAGCTTTTTTAAGTACACTAAACGAGTTGTGAATTGCTTTCAGAATACTAATTTTAGTGAGGATTCACAGGGATGCAAACTTTCTTGAGTTCGAATGCCTAGTTGTGAATTGCTTTCAGAATACTAATTTTAGTGAGGATTCACAGGAGTTGATGGGAATTGCCTCCGGCCGTATAGGTTGTGAATTGCTTTCAGAATACTAATTTTAGTGAGGATTCACAGGATTATGGCTGCAAACCCTCAAGGTTTTGCTGTTGTGAATTGCTTTCAGAATACTAATTTTAGTGAGGATTCACAGGAAAATTTTAAATATGAGCTTTGCTGAGTTCGTTGTGAATTGCTTTCAGAATACTAATTTTAGTGAGGATTCACAGGTCAAGGTTAGGATCAACCATCGGCTTTGTGGTTGTGAATTGCTTTCAGAATACTAATTTTAGTGAGGATTCACAGGTCTGCAATGGTATTCCGTGTGGGCAGATGAGTTGTGAATTGCTTTCAGAATACTAATTTTAGTGAGGATTCACAGGAGTTCCAGCGAGAACGAAACCAACGCGGCCGTTGTGAATTGCTTTCAGAATACTAATTTTAGTGAGGATTCACAGGCTTAAACCATTGGAAAGCATAGCACACATAGTTGTGAATTGCTTTCAGAATACTAATTTTAGTGAGGATTCACAGGACAAGCGTAAAAGAATGGCTTTTCATCGTTGTTGTGAATTGCTTTCAGAATACTAATTTTAGTGAGGATTCACAGG
>NZ_JAYMEI010000038.1:0-1316 GCF_037029365.1 Leeuwenhoekiella sp. CH_XMU1409-2
TGTCCCGTCCTGAAATAAGTTGACACAAATTCGACTTATTTATGAAAGACTCAGAAGGAGCTGAGAAGAAACGCACTCAGCGTGATTACAATTTAGGCTTTAAATTGGCGGTTGTATCTCAGGTAGAAAAGGGCGAAATGACTTATAAGCAAGCCCAAAAAGCATATGGTATTCAAGGAAGGAGTACTGTTTTGGTTTGGTTACGCAAACACGGTAACTTAGACTGGAGTAAACCAAAGACAAGACTTACCTGTAACACAATGAAAGAAACACCTGCTCAAAAGATCAAGAGGCTTGAAAAAGAGCTATCAGATGAGAAGCTTAAAAATAAGATTCTCAACACGATGATCGACATCTCAGATCAGCAATACGGAACTTCTATTCGAAAAAAGCATTTGCCCAATCAATCCAACGAATCCGGCAAGAACACCGACTAAGCCTGTCACGTTGTTGCAGATTGTTTGGGATAAGCAGACAGGCTGTCTATCAATCAGAAAAGCGAGAACAGATAAGAGCTGATGAACTTGCTTTAATCAAACCGCTGATTTTAAGGGTCCGCCGGCAAATGCCAAGGCTAGGCACTCGTAAACTGTATTATTTACTCAAGGTTGAGTTTCAAAAGATGGGAGTTAAAATAGGCAGAGATGCCCTATTTGACTATCTCAGGTCAGAATCAATGCTTATAAAACAAAAAAAGAATTACACAAGAACAACAGATTCTAGGCATTGGCTAAAAAAACACCCCAACCTGATGAAAGATGTTACGCCCGTAAGACCAGAGCAATACTTTGTAAGCGATATTACTTACATCAAGAGTAGAGAAAGAACTCACTATCTTTCCTTGGTGACAGACGCTTTTAGCAGAAAAATAATGGGCTACCACCTAAGTGATGATATGAGTGCAGAAAATGTAGTTAAAGCAATGAAAATGGCTAATAAAAGTAGAACCACATCAAGCGAGGTAATACACCATTCTGACAGAGGCTTGCAATATTGCTCCTCGTTATATCAAACTCAATTGAAGCGATCAAATGCATTACCATCAATGACAGATGGGTATGACTGCTATCAAAATGCGTTAGCAGAACGAATTAACGGGATATTGAAGGAAGAGTTCTTCATAAACAAATGCAATACAGGTAAAGAACTCAGACTGTTGATTCAGCAGTCAATAAAAACATATAACAATGAAAGACCACATCTAAGCCTTAACTACAAAACACCTAATTTTATACACAACAAAAAATCCGGTGAAGCTAGCTTCACCGGATTGATTTAAACTTTTAAAAACTGTCAACCTATTTTAGGACGACTCA
>NZ_JAYMEI010000039.1:0-1293 GCF_037029365.1 Leeuwenhoekiella sp. CH_XMU1409-2
GACATCTGGAAACAGGAGGTGAATACCGATTTCTTAGTGAGTTATAAAAATCAACTCACTCAGAAAATTGGTTTAAATGCATCGATCGGGGGTAACGCGATGGACTATAAATACCGCAGAACGGATGCCTCGGTAAACGGTCTAGTAGTTCCTGCAGTATATAAGCTGGCAAACGGAGTCAATAATCCTATTGTACAAACTTACGACCGCAATAAAAAGGTAAACAGCCTTTATGGGTTGGTATCGCTTTCACTCGATAATTCGTTGTTTCTAGATCTTACAGGAAGAAACGACTGGTCAAGTACGTTGCCTAAAGCTAACAATTCGTTCTTTTATCCTTCGGCGAATGCCAGTGTGATCCTGTCTGAATTATTCAGCCTTCCTAAAGCGGTAGACTACTTAAAATACCGTTTCTCGTTTGCTGAAGTGGGTAACGACACAGATCCGTATAAAACCAGTAAATACTACAGTCAAAGCGCGTTTGCGAGCTCGGCGACGGTTCCTACCAATTTATACAATGCCAACTTTAAACCGGAGATCACCACGAGTTATGAGACGGGTATTGAAGCACGTTTGCTCAAAAGCCGTTTGATTCTGGATGCTACCGTGTATGAGACACTTACCAAGAACCAGATTATTTCGGTACCCTTAGACATTACCACAGGCTATAGTTCTGGTGTTTTAAATTCTGGTGAGGTGCGTAACCGCGGGGTCGAACTTACCCTAACCGGAAAGATTTTTGACACCCATAGCTTTATGTGGAGCAGCACGCTTACATTCTCTCGCAACTGGAATAAAGTACTTGAGTTAGCAGACGGTATTGATGGGCAACAAGAAATTGGCTCAGGAGGTAATGCTACTTTATTGGCCAAAGTAGGTGGGACCACCACAGCGATCTATGGTTATGGTTTTGTGCGTTCTCCGGAAGGTGAGATCGTTTACGATAACGGGGGACTCCCGGCATACCCTGATGAAATTCAGTACATCGGCGATGCCAGCCCAGACTGGAAAGCCGGACTGTACAACAGTTTTAGTTTAGGTCCCGTAACCCTTAATGTAATGCTAGACGGGCAATACGGCGGAATCATCTATTCTCAATCTCATCATAAACTTACACAACAGGGTAAACTGCGCAGTACGTTTATGGGGCGTGAAGAAGGTTTCATAGTAGGTGACGGTGTGGTGCTCAATGACGATGGCACCTACAGCCCTAACACTACCGAAGCTATTACGCCTGACTGGTATAACCGCTACTACCGTAGAGCCAATGTAGAATCAAACTCGTTTGATGCT